>NZ_CADCSU010000062.1 GCF_902804475.1 Flavobacterium bizetiae | reverse complement strand
GTATAAAATGAAAGCGCTTTTTTTTTTTAAAATAAAATCTTCTTATGGAACAACTGCCCTAGCCCTTATGGGAGGAAAAATCCTTTTTCTTGCTCCTTTAGCAAGAAAAAGATTTGGAAGGACAGCAGGAAATAACTCCTAAAAAAACTTAAATTCTAAATTCCAAAAGGATTTATTTGAGTTTTGTTTTCATAAGCCTTCGACTTCGCTCAGGAGGACAATCGGGGTATAAAAAACTAAATTATAGAAGGCTTTCTCTTTCTAAGGTTTTGGGATTATCAGGATTATTACGGACGATAATTAAGTTGTTCTTTTCTTACAAGATTCAATTTTAACAGCGATTGCGAGAATTAATTGTTATTTTTGATTTTCTCTTTAAATACAATTCTTCAGGAAATTCAACTTTATAGCCTGATCAAATACAAAAACCAATTATAACAACATTAGATTATGAATGTTCTACTCATTGAGGATGATAAACGCATTAGCGAATTTATTATAAAAGGTTTAGAAGAAAACAATTTTACGGTGCATCTTGCCGAAACGGGCGAGATTGCAAGAGATTTACTTCAGCACGATACCTGGGATATTATCCTGATGGATATTATGCTTCCGGGAATTGATGGCATTCAGCTGACTAAAATGATGCGTTTCAAGAAAATTCATACTCCAATTTTAATGCTTAGCGCACTCAGCGATACCGATGATAAGGTAAACGCGCTGGATTCGGGCGCTGATGATTATTTGGTTAAACCTTTTCATTTTAAAGAATTGATCTCGAGAGTAAATGCGCTGACACGCAGGACTAAATTTAATTATGATAAGGTAGAAACTTTATACACTTTAGGAAGTTTGGCCATAAACCCCGAAGAACATAAGGTTACCGAGAATGATATACTAATCGATTTGTCTCCGCGTGAATACAAACTGCTGTTATTTTTATTAGAAAACAGAAATAAGGTGATGTCAAGAACTCAAATTTTAAACGCGGTTTGGGGTATTAATTATGACAATAACACCAATGTTGTCGATGTATATATTTCTTATTTAAGAAACAAAATCGAGCAAAACCATAAATTTATCCATACCATAAAAGGAACGGGATATATGCTTAAAGAATAGTCATGAAAATACGCAATAGGTTCACCTTAATATCTTCTTTTACGTTTAGCGTTGTCTTTGTCATTGCTTCTGTTATCACGTATTTTTCTTTTTACAGTTATTCTGAAAAGATTATTTTTAATGAACTTCAAAAAACCTGTTTGCTAACGGGTATTTTCTATCTTGAAAAAGATGAATTACCACAAAATCAGCATTTATTGATTGGACAGCAATTCCGCGAAAATTCACTTGAAATTATATCACGGGTTTACAACAATAAAAATGAGATTGTTTATGGCGATAAAACCATAGATAAAAATATAAATGCCCAACGACTGGATTACATTCGCAAGAATCGAAAACTGAATTTTAAATCGAATCATCACTTTTATTTTGGGAGTTTTTATCACGACAATCAGGGAGATTTTGTTGTTTTCGTAAAAAAGAACGATCAGGAATTTAAAACCATTACCAACAGATTGATGATCATTATGATTCTGGTTCTTATAAGCGGATTAATCACGATATATATTGTGAGTCGTTTGCTTTCGAATCTGGCGTATAGTCCGATAAAACACATCATCAATCAGGTTAACGAAATCGAAGCTTCGTCGCTCGATCGCCATATTGTTTCGCCCAATACAAAAGACGATATTCAGGAATTGATCGAAACGTACAACAATTTGTTTAAGCGTTTATCGGATACTTTTATCATTCAGAAGAACTTTATAAATTATGTTTCGCACGAATTCAAAACGCCTTTGACCGCCATATCCGGAAATCTCGAAGTATTTGCGCAAAAAGACAGAACAAGCGCGGAATACAAACAAATGGCTGAAAAAGTATTAGAAAACGTGTATCAGATCGAAGGTACTATGAACACGCTCATGATGCTTTCGGGATTGCGTAATAACACAGAACTCAATGAGATTTTCAGAGTTGATGAATTGGTTTGGGATATCAACGATCAATTGCCGGATGTTTATCCGTTAAAAGGTTCGCAGATACAAATTGCAATTGAGATTACTAATGACAAACTGCTTTCGATAAAAGGAAACAGTAACGAGATTAAAATCGCCTTATACAATATTATAGAAAATGCCGTAAAATACTCCAACGGAAATCCTATCAAAATTAGTTTGCTTCAACAAGAGGATCAGCTTAAAATTGTAATCGAAGATCACGGAACAGGTATTAGCGAAGACGACTTAAAATTCATCAAACAAACTTTTTACAGAGGCAAAAACGTCAATGATATAAAAGGCAGCGGCGTGGGGCTTGCTTTGGCCAACATTATCTTCAAACAAAATAATATTCACTTTACGATTACCTCTAAAAAAGACGTAGGAACGACCGTAACCTTACTATTTCCCCCACTCTAATCGTTTTCTAATGTAACTCTAACTCCTTTCTAACACACATCAAATTAGGGTTTAATATGCTGTAGATAGCTTTGCAACATATTAAAAACAAACTTAATTTGAAACGTATACTCTTAACATTACTCGTTATTGTGGCGCACAAAGGTGTGGCGCAAACTGCTGCACTAAACGATACAATTGTACTTTCCAGAACACAGGCCGAGGCTTTGTTTCTCGAGAAGAATATTTCTATTATATCAGAAAAACTAAACATTGACATTGCCGATGCGCAGGTGATTCAGGCCAAATTATGGCCCAATCCTACGCTGACTATTGGTGAGCTTAACCTTTGGCACAATGCTACAGCGCAGGAAGTTCCGCCTTTGTGGGGGAATTTTGGTAAAACTACACAAGTTACTGCAGAATTAGAACAACTCGTTCAAACGGCAGGAAAACGAAAAAAGTTGATTGCCATGGAAAAAGTTAGCGCTGATATCGCTAAAGAATACTTTAAAACTTTTTTACGTAATCTAAAAATCGAGTTTAGAGGCAATCTAACCGAACTTCAATATACGCAGGCTCAGGAAGCGGTTTATAAAAAACAACTTTCCTCGATGCAGACTTTACTTAAAGCTTACGGCAATCAGGTGGCACAAGGTAATGTAGGACGTGGTGAATACATCAGATTAAAAGCATCTGAACTGCAGTTCCTGAAAGAAATCAGCGATTTAAAGAAAGAAAACAATTCACTACAAAAAGAATTGAAGGTTTTGATGAATCTGCCTGCAACAAGTTATATCAAACTTACTGATGACGGTTTTGTTCCTGACAATAAAAATATCGACAATATCAATTTAGGAAATCTTATGGCTTCGGCGGTAGAAAATCGTCCTGATATGAAAGTCATTAAACTCGGAAATGACTATAACGATAAAAAGTACAAATACGAAAAAGCAATGCGTACGCCAGATGTTACACTTGGTATTAGTTACGACCGTGGTGCAAGTACAATGAATGATTTCGTAGGATTGGGTTTTGCTTTAGATCTTCCGTTTTTTAATAGAAACCAGGGAAATATAAAAGCCGCAAAAATTGCCGTTGATCAGGGAAAATTACTTACCGAGGAGAAAACTATAAGCGTACAAGCCGAAGTGTTACAAGCTTACGAGGATTTAATTGTAACCAAAAAATTATACGAAAGTGTTGATGCAACTTATGAAGTTGACCTGGATAAACTGCTGGAAAGTTACCGCAAAAACTTCATGCAGCGAAATACCAGCATGTTAGAATATCTTGATTTTGTTGATGCGTATTTAGACAACAAATCGATCCTGCTTAATTCTAAAAAAGACCTGAACAAAAACCTTGAAGAATTGCGCTATATCGCGGGCGAGGAAATCAATTAAATCTAATGATCTAAAAATAATAACAAACAAAATGAAGAAACTTATTTTACTCCCGATACTTGGGTTAATGCTCGTTTACGGATGTGGCAAAAAAGAAGAAATCAAAGATACAAAAGAGGATAAATTTTGTATCGACAAAGGCTTAAAAGCAAAAATCACGATCGAACCGGTAGAAAAACGTTCGGTTAGCGAATCTATAAACCTCACCGGAAATATTACCTACAACGCAGATCACGTAGTTCAGTTTAACAGTCTTGTTGAAGGAATTATTACCAAAACGACTTTCTCGTTAGGCGATTATGTAAAAAAAGGACAAGTTCTGGCAGAGATAAAAAGTACAGAATTAAACAGTATGCAATCTGAAAGTAAATCGTTTCAATCGCAAATAGCCGTTGCACAACGTAATTTACAATCGACCAAATCGATGTTTGAGGACGGAATTGCTTCTCAAAAAGATTTAATGCAGGCACAAAGCGAACTAGATGTTTTAAAATCTTCTCTAGAAAATGTAAGGGCCAATCTTGCCATGTTTAGCGCCAGCAGCGAAAGATCTGTTTTTCAGATAAAAGCGCCAACTGAAGGTTATATCGTTGCTAAAAACATTAGTCCGGGAATGCAGATTACAGATGGCAGCGAACCTCTTTTTACGATTTCTGACCTGAAAGAAATCTGGGTTTTGGTTAATGTATATACCAGTAATCTAAAAAATGTGAGCGAAAATATGCTCGTAGATGTTACGACACCCGCTTATCGGGGAGAAATTTTTAAAGGAAAAATAAAAATGATGGCCAAAGTTTTTGATGCTGATGAACATGTTCTAAAAGCCCGAATTGTAATGGACAACCAGAATCTAAAACTAAAACCCGGAATGACCGCTGATATCATTATCGACAAAAGTCTGGGTGGCGAAATGTTAGCCGCTGTTCCTGCAAAAGCCGCCATTTTTGATAACAATCGTGATTATATTTTAATTTATAAAGACGATTGTACGATCGAAACCCGAGAAATTCATCCAACGCTTAAAAACAACAACTGGATTTATTTTGATAAAGGAGTTAAAGAAGGTGAAATGGTGATCACTAAAAATCACTTGTTAATTCACGAAAGATTAAAAAACTAATTATCCCTAAGAACGGATAAATACCATACAAAACATGAAAAAATTTGTACAAGGTCTGGTAGCTTTCTCGTTAAAAAACTCCCTTATAGTTTTTTTCCTGACAGCAGTATTACTAGTCGCCGGAATAGTGAGCTATATCCATACGCCCATCGAAGCTTTTCCCGATGTAACCAATACAAGGGCAAGAATCATTACACAATGGCCGGGAAGAAGTGCCGAAGAAGTAGAGAAATTCATCACACTTCCTATTTCAAAACAAATGAACACGATTCCTAAAAAAGCCGAAGTACGTTCTATTTCGCTTTTCGGATTATCGGTTGTAACAGTTTTATTTGATGATGATGTCGAGGATTTTTACGCACAGCAATACGCCTCAAATCGCCTTAATGGATTAGATCTTCCCGAAGGTGCAGATGTTGATATTGAACCGCCATCCGGAGCAACGGGTGAGATATTCAGGTATGTAATCAAAAGTGATTTACCTATTAAAGAAATCAAATCCATTCAGGATTGGGTAATTGAAAGAGAACTAATCGCTGTTCCCGGAGTTGCCGATGTGGTGAGTTTTGGTGGTGAAGAAAAAATCTTCGAAATTAAAATTAATCCAACCGAATTAGAGAATTACAATCTCTCTGCGCTTGACGTTTACGAAGCGGTTTCTAAAAGTAATGTAAATGTTGGTGGAGACGTTATCCAACGTGGTGATCAGGCTTATGTCGTACGAGGCGTTGGTTTAATAAATAAAGTCGAAGATATTGGAAATATCTTGATCGAAACCAAAGGTTCATCGCCCATATTAGTAAAACACGTAGCCGAAGTTTCGATTTCAGCCAAACCAAGATTAGGTCAAGTAGGTTTAGATGGTGATGATGATGTTGTAGAAGGAATCGTGGTTATGCTTCGCGGAGAAAATCCAGGTGAAGTAATCAAAAGACTTAAAGACCGTCTGACTGAACTTAACGAGAGAGTTTTACCGGATAATGTAAAAATAATTCCGTTTATAGATCGTACCAAATTGGTCGATACAACCGTAAAAACAGTAACCAAAAACCTTGTCGAAGGAATTGTATTGGTATCGTTAATCGTGTTTATTTTCCTTTATAACTGGAGAACTTCATTGATTGTGGCATCTGTGATTCCGCTTTCGTTTTTGTTTGCCATTGTAATGCTTAGAATTCAGGGATTACCCGCCAACTTAATTTCTATGGGAGCGCTGGATTTTGGATTGCTCCTCGAAGGAACACTGGTTATTGTCGAACAAGTCTTTGTATCGCTCGAAAAGAAAGCGCATAAAGTAGGAATGGAACGCTTTAACAGCATGAGCAAAATGGGATTGATCAAGAAAAGTGTGGGTAGCGTAGCGACATATATTTTCTTTGCCTTAATTATTTTAATTGTCGCGCTAATGCCTATTTTCTCTTTCACGAAAGTGGAAGGAAAAATGTTCTCTCCCCTAGCCTTTACACTTAGTTATGCGCTATTAGGATCGTTGATTTTATCCCTTACGTATGTTCCGGCAATGTGTAAAGTCATGCTGACGAAAAACATTGTAGAGAAAGAAAATATGATCTCACGTTTCTTTAGAGAAAACCTATTTAAATTATTTAAATGGAGTACCAAACATCGTAAAGCGACCTTATATGCATTCTTAGGTTTACTGGCTATATGCTGCGCGAAGTTTGCTTTTTATGGTTCAGAATTTATTCCGAAGTTGAATGAAGGCGCCATTTATGTAAGAGCCACTTTGCCTAACAGTATCAATCTGGATGAAGCAGTACGACTTACCAAAGAAATGAAAGCCAAAATAAGGAAATTCGAAGAGGTGAAATTTGTCCTGACACAAACCGGACGGCCAAATGACGGAACGGATCCAACGGGATTTTTTAATATCGAATTGCATATCGAACTAAAACATCAGGACAAATGGAAACGCGATATCAGCAAAGAACAATTGATTGCCGAGATCAAAAAAGAACTCGATGTATATCCCGGAATTGGTTTTGGATTTAGCCAGCCTATTCAGGATAATGTCGAAGAATACGTTGCCGGAGTAAAAAGTCCGTTGGTCATTAAGATATTCGGAAATGATCTTTTTCAACTCGAAGCCATGGCCGCAAAAGTAGCCAAATCTATTAAAGATGTAAAAGGAATCGAAGACATCAACGTTTATAAAAATATTGGTTTACCGGAATTAAGAATTCAGCTTCACGACGAAAAAATGGCGCGTTATGCCATTACCACCGCCGATGCGCAAGCTGTAATCAGAATGACCATTGGAGGTCAGGCCGCAACCAAGTTTTATGACGATGAAAAGATCTTTGACATTACTCTACGTTTCGAAAAAGAATATCGTGACTCAAAAGAAAAAATCGAAGATATCCTGATTCCTACTATGAATGGTAAAAAAGTTCCGTTAAAAGAAATTGCAACCGTAGAATATAAAACCGGTCCAACCTTTATTTATCGCGAAGGAAACAGCCGTTATATCGCTGTAGGTTTTAGTATCGAAGGACGAGATTTAGGAAGTACAATCGACGAAGCTCAGAAAAAAGTAGCCGCAGAAGTAAAACTTCCGAAAGAAAATGTAATGAAATGGGCCGGAGAATTCGAGAGTAAAGAAAGAGCTTCGAAACAATTGGCCATGATTGTTCCGGTTGTTTTGATCTTGATTTTATGTCTGTTGTATTTCAACTTTGGTAATTTCAAAGATACTCTGGTAGCCATAAGCGCCATGCCGTATGCCTTTATTGGTGGTTTCTTATCGCTTTGGGTAACCGGAACGGTATTTGGAATCTCAGCCGGAATTGGTTTTATCATTCTCTTTGGAGTCAGCGCGATCGACAGTATTGTCCTCATCGGAATGATCAGGGAAAATATGCGCGCCGGAATGCATCTCAAGGATGCAATTTCAAACGGAATTCACAGCAGAATTCGCCCTATTGTCATGATTGCCCTTATGGGATCTTTAGGATTATTGCCCGCAGCATTGTCTACAGGAATGGGTTCTGAGGTTCAAAAACCTCTGGCCATCATGATCGTAGGCGGACTAATAACCTGTATGATATTATCTTTAACCGTGTTACCGCAGGTATTTTATCTGGTGTATCGCAAAAAAGATCCCAGCAGAATAGATTCATAATTATCCTACTATATAAATTGAAATCCACCTTTAGACTTTATGTTTAAAGGTGTTTTTTTTAGTATACAATTGGGTATATCTCGTGTAAAGACTTTTTTATTTTTTGATTATCAATAAATTACAAAAGCAACAAATAGCTGAGATTAAACATCTACCTTTGAAAAAAATATAAATGAACAAAGGCGGACCAATTATTATAATTGAAGATGATTTAGACGATCAGGAAATTTTGACTGATATTTTTGCAGAACTTGATTATAAAAATGAAATTATCTTTTTTGCCGAAGGCGAAAAAGCATTAGAATACTTAACCTCTACACAAATTGAGCCTTTCATCATCTTCTCTGATATCAATATGCCAAAGCTAAATGGCATGGAATTACGAGAAAAAATTCATCAAAACGAAGATTTACGACTCAAATCAATCCCATATTTGTTCTTTTCGACAAGTGCAGAACAAAAGCATGTTGTAGACTCTTATTCAAAATCTATTCAGGGCTTTTTTGTTAAACCAACCGGTTACAACGAAATCAAAGAAACCATCAAAACAATTGTTACTTATTGGGAAATGTGCGTTTCACCCAACTATGTAAAGTAAATAACATACACCTTTAACTTTTACAAACATCTTTAGACACAAAGTTTAAAGATGTTTTTTTTTTTTAGAAGCAGAAAAAAACTGCATTCATTAGAAATATAGTCCCGCTCTACACTATATCTTTTATGGCGAACCCCGCCATAAAAGGATGCCGCTTCGATCGGGGCTATTTTAGAGGTTTAGTATTTCAATTCACTTTTCTTATTTCTCGTAAAGTCTTGCATTCGCTATAAAAAAAACTTAAATATTTTATTTCGCTTTGAATATATGTAGTTAACTACGTATATTTGCACGCAAATTATTTTTCCAGCATACCCAATATATCAAACGTTAAAACAAAATGAGCCATACTACCATTATAGTCGAAAAAGTAGACAATCAAAAACAAATAGAAATTGCATTCGAAATTAGAAAACAAGTATTCGTTATAGAACAAAATGTATCCCAGCAACGCGAATCTATGGACGATGAAGATGCAATACATTACATAGCTACCGTAAACGGAGAACCAGCCGGAGCAGCGCGATACAGAATAATGGAAAAAGGAGCCAAAATTGAACGAATTGCTGTTTTAAACACTTTTAGAGGAAAACGAATTGGTGAAGCCATCCTCCTAAAAATTTTAGACGATCTAAAAAATGAAGAGAAAGTATACCTATACGCTCAGGTCAACGCAAGTCAGTTCTACATCAAAAACGGATTCAGACAAACCGATAATTATTTTCTCGATGCCGGAATCGAACATGTCGAAATGGATTTTATAAAATAATTTCAGCAAAGCTCCAGCGGAGCGACATATTTATAGCTAAAAAATTCCAATCCGAAAAAGAGTTCCAGCGGAGCGACATATTTATCGACATTATCAAATTCAAATACTCAATCTGTTTTATTTTTTAATGAATTACTATAACATAAAATACATTTTACGATAGTAGGGAGATCGAAATAAATCATTACGATTAACATGAAAATAAGACTTTTATCTTAACTTTGTTCATCAACTTTAGTAAATCAACATCATGCAGGCAATTAGCATCACAGCATATACAGAAGACGCTTCTCAAATAGAAGCGGTAAAAGCTTTTATGAAAGCACTAAAGATAAAGTTTGAAATAGCAAATGTAAAACCGTATGAATTATTTGCTGAACAACAAGAAATTTTAGATAGCCAAATTAATTCAGACAAAAGTCTATACACAGATGCTGAGTTATCATATACCGATTTAAAAAAGAAATATGAATTATAAGGTTATCGTTTCTCCAATTGCATTAAAAAATATTGAAGAAGCAGTTGAATATTATATTTTTAAAACGACTAAAAAAGTAGCTTTAGATTTTCTTAATGACTATAAAAGTATTTACAAAGCTTTACAAGTAAATCCGTTCTATCAATTACACGACAATAATTATCGTTTTTTACCTTTTAAAAAATTTCCATATATCGCTTTTTTATTGTTGATGAACTATCAAAAACTGTTTTTCTAAATGCAATTTTTCATACTTCTCAAAATCCTGAAAAGTATCCCATAAAATAAAAATCTCTCATAAAAATTACAACTTCTCGCCTAGCCCCGATCGAAACGGTATCCTTTTATGGTGGGGTTCACCATAAAAGATATAGTGCAGAGCGGGAAAAATGGTCTTGAAACACAAAAAAACATCTACTCCTTAAAAAAATTAAACTAAAAAAATCCTTATAATTAAGGCACTTCGGGGATTTTTAATACTTGTCTATACAACAATAAGAAAATATTATGACAAAAATATTTCATTATTAGAAAAACCGCCATACATTTGTCTAACGGTGTTAAACAATTTAATACTCATTAAAAATGGCAAGTAAAGATCGAATTTTAAGACAAAAAGAAGAGACAAGAACTAACATTCTTGAGGCTGCTTATGCTATCGTCAAAGAAGAAGGATGGCAAGGTCTGAGTATGCGAAAAATTGCTGACAAGATTGAATATACGGCTCCTATTATTTATGAATACTTTTCGAATAAGGATGCCATATTGAATGAATTAACCGGAAAAGGTTTTATTAAGCTGGCCAAAGAACTCCAGATAGCAAGAGATAAATTTGAAAAACCGGAAGATCAATTAGAAGCCATGTGGATGGCATATTGGGATTTCGCTTTTACTGATACCGAAATGTATCAGGTTATGTTTGGTGTTCAAATGAGTTGTTGTTCGCAACGATGTTCTGCTGCCGAGGCACCATATAAACTGTTTACTGCAGTAATTGGTGAAATAATGAAAAACAGTAATCCTAGCGAAGATATAATTAAACAAAAGTATTTTACTTTCTTTTCTGTTATTCATGGTTTAATTGCAATTAATATCATTAACAAAAGTGATATCATGGCCACCATAAATGCTCAAATCCTGAAAGACGCCATAAGTGGTATCATAAAATCAATACAATAAAAAAATTTCATTTTAACTTAACAGTGATAAATGATTTAATTAAGTAATATAAAGTAATTTTGCTCGTACTACTTAACAATGTTAGATAATTTAATAGAGTAATACGGGAGTTTTTTTTCTCATTTACTTAACAGTGATAAATAATTTAATACCGATTACGAAATAGAATTGGAAGGCATCATTGTATGGATTTCTGTACCAATTCACTTAACAACGTTAGAAAATTTAATAGACTTAAATATGAATGCCGAGAATTTCAGAATGCCACAAAATTTAAATAATAAGAATGTCCAACAAATTAAAACCAATACGAAAATGAAAAATGTAATTATAACCAGTTTTATTCTGGCACTTGTGTTAAGCAGTTGTGCAGATAAGTCGCAGGCTCCAGCAGCTCCGGCTCCACCATTATTACCAGTTTTAGCTATTACTAGCGAGAACACAACTACAGATGCTGAATATCCGGCTTCTATACAAGGAACAGTTGATGTTGAAATTCGCCCACAAGTAAGCGGAAACCTTGAAAGAGTTTATGTAGACGAAGGTGCTTATGTTAATAAAGGTCAAACTTTATTTAAAATAAACGAACGTCCTTTCCGTGAACAATTAAACAATGCTTTGGCAAGTCTTCATGCTTATGAAGCTGCTTTAATAAACGCCAACTTAGAAGTTGATAAATTGACTCCTTTAGTACAAAACAAAGTAGTTTCTGACTATCAGTTAAAAACGGCTAAAGCTTCTCAAAAAATTGCTGCTGCCAATATCGAACAAGCAAAAGCAATGGTAGGATCTGCTAAAATTAATTTAGGATATACTAATGTTACAGCTCCTGTGAGTGGTTACATAGGAAGATTGCCTAAAAAACAAGGAAGTTTAGTTTCTGCAACTGATGTAGAGCCTTTAACAAACTTATCTGACGTGCATGAAGTTTACGCTTATTTCTCTTTAGGAGAAACTGATTTCATCAATTTTAAAGCGCAATACGCAGGAAACAGTTTAGGTGATAAACTAAAAAAATTACCTCCTGTAACTTTGGTTTTAGCCGATAACAATGCTTATCCTCAAACCGGAAAAATTGATATGGTAGACGGTCAGTTTGATAAAACTACCGGAGCGATTACTTTAAGAGCGACTTTCCCTAATACTGGCGGAACACTACGTTCAGGAAACACAGGAAAAATTCGTTTAGGTCTTCAACACGATGATGCTGTTTTAGTACCACAATCGGCTACAGTAGAAATGCAGGATAAAGTTTTTGTTTTCACAGTAAATAAAGAAAACAAAGTTGCTAAAATGCCTATTACAGTTATTGGTAAAAGTGGTACAAACTACTTGATCAAAGACGGTGTAAAATCTGGTGACCAAATTGTATTAAGCGGTATCGATAAACTTCAGGAAGGACAAGTAATTCAGCCTGAAAAATCAACTCCTTCAAAAGTTGCCCAAATAATTAATAAAAAATAATTTTTACGAAAATGTTCAAAATATTTATACAAAGACCAGTACTAGCAACCGTTATCTCCATCTTATTGGTGATCCTGGGTATACTTGGACTTACAAAATTACCCTTACAACAGTTTCCTGATATTGCGCCGCCATCGGTTTTGGTAACGGCGGTTTATCCGGGAGCTAACGCAGAAACGGTTTTACGTTCTGTGGCTCCTTCTTTGGAAGAATCTATAAATGGTGTTGAGAACATGACTTATATGAGTTCTACAGCCAGTAATGACGGATCTTTAGCTATTACAGTTTTCTTTAAATTAGGAACTAACGCAGATCAGGCAGCGGTAAACGTACAAAACAGAGTTGCTCAGGCAACGAGCCAGTTACCTGCAGAGGTTGTACAACAAGGTGTAACAACTGCGAAACAACAAAACAGTTTCATCATGGCGATTGGTATGTATACCGATGATGAGTCAAAATACGATCAGACTTTTGTTGCCAATTATGCACAAATTAATATTATTCCGGAGATTAAACGTATTCCGGGAGTGGGTTCTGCCAGTATTTTTGGAGGTGTAAAAGATTACTCTATGCGTGTTTGGTTAAACCCAACACAAATGTCGACTTATAAAGTGACGCCAAACGAAATCATGGGTGCTATCCAGGATAAAAGTTTGGAAGCTGCTCCTGGTAAATTTGGAGAAAGAAGTAAAGAAGTTTTCGAATATGTAATTAAATACAAAGGAAAACTAACCAAACCGGAAGAATATGAAAACATTGCGATTCGTTCTAATCCTGATGGTTCTGTTCTTCGTTTAAAAGATGTTGCCAGAGTTGAGCTTGGTGCTTATTCTTATAACAGCTTAACGCGTTTAAATGGTAAAAAAGGAGTTGTAATTGGTATTATCCAGTTAGCAGGTTCGAACTCAAATGATATTCAGGTTGCGATTAACAAATTGATGGTGAAAGCCTCAAAGGATTTCCCAACAGGAATAAAACACAACATTTTCTATAGTACAAAAGTTGCCTTAGACCAGTCTATTGAGCAAGTTCAACATACTTTACTTGAAGCGTTTATATTAGTATTTATCGTAGTATTTATATTCCTTCAGGATTTTAGATCAACATTAATCCCGGCTATTGCTGTACCTGTAGCAATTTTAGGAACGTTCTTCTTCATGCAGTTATTCGGATTTTCGATCAACCTTCTTACGCTTTTCGCTTTAATTCTGGCGATTGGTATTGTGGTAGATGATGCGATTGTGGTCGTCGAAGCCGTGCATGCTAAAATGGAGCACAAACATTTGTCTCCAAAAATAGCAACTCATGAAGCAATGCACGAAATAACGGGTGCTATTATCTCGATTACGTTGGTAATGGCTGCTGTATTCCTGCCGGTTGGTTTTATGGAAGGCTCAACAGGAGTTTTCTATCGTCAGTTTGCCTTTACAATGGCAATTGCAATTGTAATTTCGGCCGTAAACGCTTTAACTTTAAGTCCTGCACTTGCTGCATTATTCTTAAAAGACAATCACGGAGCACACGGTGATGAAACGTATCAGAAAAAAGGATTTAAAGAAAAATTCTTTAACGGATTCAATAAAAGTTTTGATTCCCTTACCAACCGTTATGTTGGAGGTTTGAAATTCTTAATCCGTAGAAAATGGTTAAGTTTAGGAGGTTTAGCTTTAATTACTGTAGCTACTATTGTAATGGTTAAAACAACTCCTGCAGGATTTATCCCAACAGAAGATCAAGGATTTATTGCCATTGCAGTAAATACGCCTTCAGGAACATCACTTGACGGAACTCAAAAAGTAATGACCGAAGCTGAAAACACATTAAGAGGTTTAGATGCTTCCCGATTTGTAACAGCGATTTCAGGTTTCAACTTATTGACGAATTCTACAAGCCCGTCTTCAGCAGTTGTTTTCGTATTGCTTAAACCAAATGAAGATCGTGGAGATGTTAAAAACATTGACGAAATCATGAATCAGGTTCGTGGTAAACTTGGAGCTATTTCCGGTGGAAGTTTCTTCGTATTTAGTTTCCCAACCGTTCCTGGATTTAGTAACGTTGAGGCTTTAGATTTAGTACTTCAGGATAAAACCGGAGGAAAACTGGATAAGTTTAGCGGAATTTCTCAAAACTTCATCGGAGAATTGATGAAACGTCCTGAAATTGCCGTAGCCTTTACCTCTTTCAAAGCTGATTATCCTCAATTACAATTGGATATTAATGATGAAAAAGCAGATCAGTTAGGCGTAAAAGTAAAAGACATTTTACAAACCATGCAAACTTATTTTGGTAGTGCGCAAGCCTCTGACTTTAACCGATTTGGTAAATATTACCGAGTAGTTGTTCAGGCAGATATCGACGACAGAGCTGATCCATCATCAATTGACAGAGTTTTTGTAAAAAACAAAACAGGCGAAATGGTGCCAATAAATACTTTAGTAAAACTAACTCGTATTTATGGTTCAGAAACTGCTTCGAGATACAACTTGTTTAATTCGATTTCGATCAATGCAATTCCTAAACCAGGATTTAGTTCAGGAGATGCTATTAAAGCAATACAAGAAGTTGCAGCACAACAATTACCTGCGGGTTATGGTTTTGAGTTTTCAGGACAAACTCGTGAAGAGATTTCTTCTGGAGGTCAGTCAGCAACGATTTTCTTACTGTGTTTGATATTCATCTATTTCTTACTTGCTGCACAGTATGAAAGTTACATATTGCCATTGGCTGTAATCTTATCAATTCCTGCAGGTATATTTGGAGTATTTGTTGCCATCGGATTAACTGGAATCGAAAACAACATTTATGTACAAGTTGCACTGGTAATGCTTATAGGTCTGCTAGCCAAAAATGCCATCTTGATTGTGGAGTTTGCGGTACAGAAACGAAAATCAGGTCAGGCATTAGTAAGAGCGTCAATCGATGCAGCAAAACTACGTTTGAGACCAATTATCATGACATCATTAGCATTTGTTGTGGGATTGATACCAATGATGAGCGCAAAAGGGCCATCAGCACAAGGTAACCACTCTATCAGTATTGGTGCCGCCGGAGGTATGATATCAGGAGTAATACTAGGATTATTTATCATCCCGGTTTTATTCATCATCTTCCAACATTTACAAGAAAAGGTTTCTGGAAAACCAGTAGCCGTAATTCATAACGAAGAAAAATAAAAATGGAAAACTATATAACGACAATCCTTGTAGCCATCATCGTTGGCATTGGATACATATCCTATAGAATCTCAAGAGATCTTGATAACAGAAAAGATACTTGTACAGAAATTTAATGATAACATATAAAATGAAAAATTATATAACCAAAATCGTGATGATCGCCATTTTGATCACGACTATAATATCCTGTAAAGTTTCTAAGGATATTGAAACTCCAAAAGATGCATTTCCTGAAAATTTCAGGAATGCATCGGTTTCAAAAGATACAACGAGTATTGCTGATCTGGAGTGGAAAAATTTCTTTACAGAACAGGATATTATCAAACTCATCGATAGCGCTGTAGCCAGAAATAACGACCTGCAGATTGCTACTAAAAATATCGAAATTGCACAATACAGATTCACACAATCTAAATGGGGAAATGTTCCTCAGATAAATTTAAATGTAAGTGCAAGCACAAGCAACCCGTCTGATAATAGCTTTACCGGAAAAAATTTAGGTCAGGCTTTAGGTCAAAATCATATCGATGATTACTCTGCCGGAGCAACACTTTCGTGGGAAGCTGACATCTGGGGGAAAATCAGAAATCAGAAAAAAGGAGCTTACGCAGGTTACCTTCAGTCAGAAGAAGTAAAAAAAGCATTGCAAACTACTATTGTAGCCAATGTTTCTAAAGGATATTACAACCTTTTGATGCTAGATGCGCAATTAGAAATCGCCAAACAAAACTTTAAATTAAATGATAGTACAACCAACATCATTAAATTAAAGTACGATGCAGGTCAGGTTACTACATTAGCGATTCAACAATCTGAAGCACAAAAATTAGTTTCGGCACAATTAATTCCGCAATTAGAACAAAACATTGCCATTCAGGAAAATGCTTTAAGCGTTCTAACAGGATCATTCCCGAATTCTAAAACAAGAACCACACGTTTAAGTGCTCTTGAAGTTAAAAATAATAATGCAATCGGAATTCCGTCTTCATTAGTAAGCCGCAGACCCGATGTAAAAAGTGCCGAATTAGCGCTTAAAGTAGCCAACGCAAATGTTGGAATTACAAAAGCTGATCTTTATCCGTCACTTAAAATTACCGCTCAGGGCGGAGTAAACTCGTTCGAAAGCAGTAATTGGTTCAACATTCCGGCTTCATTGTTCGGAACCGTTGCCGGAGGTTTAACACAACCATTGTTGAACAATAAAAAGGTAAGAACTCAATATAATATTGCAGTTGCCGAAAGAGAAAAAGCCGTTTTAAGCTTTAGACAATCGGTTCTTGTGGCAGTTAGCGAAGTATCTGATGCTTTGGTAAAAGTCGAAAAATTGCAACAGCAGGAATCTTTTCTAAAAGAAAGAGTAAAAACATTACAACAAGCCATCAAAAATGCCAATTTGTTATTCAAAAACGGTATGGCTGAATATCTCGAAGTTATAACTGCGCAATCTAATTTATTGCAAAGCGAGTTAGAACTGGCCAACATAAAAAGAGAACAACTTTCTGCCAATACCGAGTTGTATCGTGCATTAGGCGGTGGTTGGAGATAATACCCGTTAATTATTTATTTTTTGAGATGAAAACGCTGTGAGACTTTTAGTTTCATGGCGTTTTTTTATTTTGTTGAGATATGGCACGCGGATGACGCGGATTCGCGTACCATTTCTCTCCCAACCTTTATATTTCAGTTTATTTTTTTATTTTTGATCAAATTACTTTCACAAAGAAAAAATACCATTTCTATAATTAAAATCAAATCCATGAAAAAAATCGCATGCATCGCACTTTTAGCAGTATTCTTTACCAACTGTAAACAAAGCAATCCAGACGAAAAAGCAGCATCAGCAGAAAAACCAGTCGATACAGTTACCGTTGTAAAAGAAGAAAAAGCAAAAAAAGCAGACGAAGATTGTAAAGACATTCAGGTAGAAATGGGATCCGGAAGAGAATGCATCGTAAAAACTACAGATCTAAATGCCGTTTATCAAGGTATTATCGCAAATAAAGAAGTCGAAGAAACAGAGTTTTATCTGGCTACAATTCCAACCGAGAATAAATCTGTTACAATAAATAAAAACGGATTAATCTCAATTGATTATGAAATCACTAAAGATAAAGTTGCTATTGCTATGAATTACGAAGGTGGTGTGACCGAAGTGGCGCTGGAAAAAATAAAAGATACCATCAAAAAAAGCATTTATCATTACGCTGATTAAACTCCATAAATAAATCTCCAATCTTTGTCGAGCTAATAGCGGAGATCCTTCCTCCGTCAGGATTGACAAATAGTACGAGTACAAAATTGCGAGAAAAAACAATAAAAATCCGTTTTAAATTCGTGTTTTCGCTTTAGCGAATCCATGTCATCCGCGTGCCATCATTCCGTATTATTTCTTTACTTTTGATAGTATATAATTATTCCCGACAATGACACTCAATCAAGATAAATACAGTAACGATTTAAAACTGAAATTCGAAAGCTACGCTCCTGTTTCGGTAACATCCTGGCAATTGATTGAAAACATAATAGACATAACCGCAATAAAAAAAGGAGAATTACTTTTAAGAAACGGACAAATTGCAAAAGAAATTCACTTTGTAGTCAAAGGTGCTTTGCGCGCTTTTATAACCGATGCAGAAGGAAATAGTTATAATAAAAACATCTTTCTCGATGGCGATTTTGCAGGTTCAACAGTTTCTTTAATTCAGCAAACTCCTTCCGAATTTTCGATCGAAGTCCTCGAAGATTCCGTTTTGATTAATATCAATTATAAAAAATACAGAGAACTGATTTTTCAAAATGACGATTTAAAAAACTTCTACATTGCTTACTTAGAAAGAAATTGGGTAATCGAAAAAGAACAAAGAGAAATCTCGATCGTGATGGAAAATGCCACCGAAAGATATCTTGACCTCTTAAAAAAGCATCCCGATATTTCAGAACGAATCGCATTGCACCATATTGCGTCGCATTTAGGAATTACTCCAACGCAATTAAGCCGCATTAGAAAAACTTTCGAAAAAGATTTGTGAATCAACATATGTAAAGGTTTGTCATAAAACCTAAAGTTATCTTTGTCTCTCAATTGCATCACAATGGAAAAAAAAAACCTCATAGAAGACAATATTAATAACCTTACCGATTTTTGGAAAACCGTAGGAACTCCTTTCCTATCCTATCATAAAAACGATACTTTCGAATATTGTAAAATCGAAAATTCAGGCTGGCCTAATAAATTGTGGCTTCGCAACGATATTACAAAAAATAATCTGCCAGAAATTATTAAAACTATGCAATCTAATTCGGGCTTGGTTTTATCGTATTGGGATATCTTCGGTACAAAATCGTATGAAATTCTCGATGCTTATGGTTTTACCCTAAAAACCGAGCAAGTTGCAATGGCTTTAAAATTAGATCAAAAATTTGCACTTCAAAATACACTTAGCTTTAAGAAAATCGATAACGAACAAGACGCCAAAATCTGGTCTGATTTATACCCAAATGCTTTTGGATATGTGATCAGTAAAGAAATCCTGATTCACAATCATACTGATGTTCATTTCTATTTGGTTTTTCAGGACAATCAACCCATTGGCACTTTTATGCTTTTTCAAACCGGAAACAACATCGGAATTCACGGAGTTGGCGTTATCCCTGAAATGCGCAGAAAAGGCTTTGCCGAAGAAATCATGAAATTTGCACTTAATCTTTCAATAGATTTAAAAGCTGGTTATGCTTTATTACAAGCTTCCGCAATGGGAAAAGATATCTATACCCGATTAGGTTTTGAGGATTTGTTTATCATTAAAAATTATGTTTTGAAAACTGAGTAAAATGGCATTTATTGACCTGGCACGCGGATGGCACGGATTCGCTTTGCGAAAGCGCGGATGTTCACAGATTTTTTATATTACTCATTATAACTCCCCGCAATCTTGTCATCCTGGCACGAAGGATCTCACGCGGGATTCTATATAGATTGCGGAGTTTCTAGTGCGATCCTTCGTACCTCAGGATGACAAACTGTACAGTAAACTCCGTTTAAAAAATCTACATTCTATCCTCTTTATTCTATTCTCTCTCCAAAAAATCAAAAATTTTGTTCTTTGTCCTAAATGACCTTAAAAAAGTCGCAAATACCTATTAGCACAAAAAATAACATTTGTAAGTTTGTAATACATTAACTGATAACCACTTAAAAAACAAACCTATGAAAAAAGCAAAAATTATTTTTTGGATTACTACTATTATTATTTTTCTATTCGAAGGCGTTATGCCGGCATTAACTTCTCAGACCGAACTTGCAAAAGAAGGAATTAAACACCTAGGATATCCGGAATATTTTGGAAATGCATTAGTTGTTTTCAAAATTCTCGGAGTATTGGCATTGATTATTCCGCAAGTTCCTAAAAACATAAAAGAATGGGCTTATGCAGGATTTGGTTTCGATTTTATATTTGCTTCTATAAGCCACTTTGCAGTTGACGGAGTTGGTTTTCAATCCTTTTTCCCATTGATCTTTTTAGTGATCCTGGCGATTTCATATCATTACTATCATAAAATCGAGCGGTATAAAAATATCGCTTTATAATTCAGGAACGATGATCGAGGTTTTTAAAACAAATGTTCAGAAAGTGGAACAATCTCAAATGATTGTAGAAAAACTTTTGAAACATTTTCCAAATAGTGCAATCAACTTTGATTTGGAGGATTGTGACAAAATTTTACGGATTCATAGTTTATCGATTTCAAACAGAAAAATTATTGCAATCCTTAAAGCAAACGGTTTCTATTGTGAGGTTTTGGCATAAAAACAAACGACATAATTTATTGATTTTAAAATAATTAATTTTAAAATTGTAAATTTATAGTACTAATTACAAACCCAAAATCATGAATTTACCTTCAGGACATCAAACCATAATGCCTTATTTAATTCTAAAAGGGGCATCAGATTTTATTGATTTTACCAAAACAGTTTTCGGAGCAAAAGACGTTATAAAACCAGTGTTGCACGACGACGGAACTATAAGACATGCCGAAATCATACTCAATGATAGCACCATTATGATTACAAATGCAAGTAAAGACTGGTCGAGCCAAACGGCAAACTTATTTGTTTATGTTCCTAATGCCGACGAAACTTATGCAAAAGCATTAGAAAATGGGGCCACCAGCTTAATGGAATTAAGCGATAAAGAATACGGCCGAACCTGTGGTGTAACGGATGCTTTTGGGAATGTTTGGTGGATTACCTCTATTGTTCCCTAATTTTTTTAATTTCAAAAATCAACAAAATGAAAACAGCACTTCAAAGAGATATTGTTGAAACCTTTAAAAAATTAAACGAAACCCTTTCCTCTTTTTCTGATGAAGAGATCAATACCGTTCCGTTTAAAGGAAGCTGGACACCCGGACAAGTTGTGCAGCATATCATTCTGGGCAATTCCGGATATCCTGAATTATTTGCAGGAAATACAAAACCTACCATTCGCAAATACGACGAACATGTACAAGAACTCGAAGGAATATTTTTGAACTTCAATACCAAAATGGACGCTCCAGACTTCTTAAAACCAGAGGCAAAAAATTACAATAAAAATGCGTTAACTTTATCGTTGCTCAAAATAGAATCTGATTTATTAAACGCAGCCGAAAATAATGATTTAACGCTGACTTGTATGGATTTTCAGGTTCCGGGTTTCGAAAATTTTACCATTTACGAGTGGATTAATTTTGCTCTTGTTCATTCGCAAAGACATACGCATCAGCTTCAAAAAATTTCAAATTACATCACAACATTATAAATTATATCACGCAATAATTATCTACATGAAATCAAAATCAGGAACTATTTTTTTATCAGGATTAATTGCAGGAACACTTGATATTCTTGCCGCAGTTATTATTTATGCTGTTGTACTTGAAAAAACAACCGCCATAAAAATTCTTCAATCTATTGCAAGCGGCGTTTTTAAAAAAGAAGCCTACACCGGAGGATCGCAAATGGCATGGTTGGGTCTGGGACTTCATTATCTGATTGCTTTTATTTTTGCCTGGTTTTATTTTATTGTCTATCCTTATTTTCCTTTTCTTAAAAAAAATCTTATCCTTTCCGGAGCTTTATACGGTATTTTTGTTTGGATTGTAATGAATCTTATTGTCCTTCCTATTACATTTCCTCTCTTGCCGGAAAAACACTTCGATTTCCCTCTACTATTGTCAATACTAATTTTGATTTTCTGTATCGGACTTCCAATTGCGTCTGTTACCAGAAAGTTTTATGCATTTCGTTGATATTTAGTCTCAGTTTTTAGTCGCAGTCTCAGTCGCGGTTTTCAGTCTCAGTTAAAGTACACAGTAAAACGTATTGACTGCAAGCTGAGACTGAGACTGTATACTAATGCTGTGACTGCGACTGTACACTAAACACGATTCTTACAAAAAACTACATTTCTAAACGTTAAAATAACATTGCAATTATCTATAAATCAAAATTTTGACTTACTTTTATAATTCCCTCTTTTCGTTATAGAATTCCCACATAAACGCTTTTGAGTTAATTTTTTGATCGATTGGATCAATCAGGCCTTTGGGCTTAAGGTAATTTTAGATAAATATTTTAAAAGATATGAAAGTAGCTCAGAGACGGCTAAATTCATAGTCTTATAGGTACCAAAAAAGACTTATTAACTGAACTAAAAAAGAATCCCAATGAAAACGATATCAAATAAATCAAAAATAGTTTTTCTATCTACATTTCCACCAACACAATGCGGAATCGCAACTTATACACAAGATACCATAAAAGGAATTACCGATGTTTTTGGTAAATCGATTACCTGCGAAATATGCGAATTGGTAAAAGAGCCAAAAGCAAATCCTACGCAAGCTTATACTTTAAACACAAAAAACAAAGAGGAATATACAAAGGTTGCTCTTGAAATTAATAAAGACAAAGCGGTAAAATTGGTTCATATTCAGCATGAATTTGGTTTGTTTGATGGAAATTACGGAGACTATTTATTAGATTTTTTGAATGAAGTTAAAAAACCTTTAACCTATACGTTTCATAGTGTAATTCAGAATCCAAATAAGGAATTAAAAACATTTGTAAAACTGTTGCTTTCTTACAGCAATTCGGTTTTCGTGATGACTAATAAATCAAAAGAAATTTTGATGAGAGATTATGACATCGACGAAGATATTATTACTTGTGTACCACACGGAACTCATATCGTAATTTATGAAGCTCCACAACAAGCCAAAGAAAAATTCAACATTCAGGATCGTAAAGTACTAGCTACATTTGGTCTTTTAGGAGAAGGTAAAAATATTGAGACAGGCTTAAAAGCGCTTCCAAAAATTATAGAAAACACACCAAATGCGCTTTACTTAATTATAGGCAAAACACATCCTAATTTAATTATCGATGGCGTTGATGCGTATCGCGATAAACTCGAAGGCATTGTTGCTGATTTAAACCTGCAAGATCACGTTCGTTTTGTAAATGAATATTTAGATACAAATGAACTTTTAGATTACTTAAAAGCAGCAGACATTTATCTGTTTACTTCTAAAGATCCTAATCAGGCAGTGAGCGGCACTTTTGCCTATGCTATGAGTTGTGCTTGTCCTATTGTAGCTTCAAAAATTCCACATACATTAGAAGTTTTAACTCCTGATTCGGGAATATTGGTAGATATCGGAGAAGTAGATCAATTTGCAGATGCAGCGATAAAACTACTTTCCGATGATCATCTGAGAGAAGAAATGGGAATCAACGCTTTTAGAAAAACCAGAGCGTCATCCTGGGAAAATGTAGCCATTACTCACATGGATACTTATAAGGAATTAATCGAAAATCCTGCAGAAATAAAATACAGTTATCCATCTATTCAGTTAGGACACATCAAAAGAATGACTACTGATTTAGGAATTATTCAGTTTAGTAAAATTTCGATTCCGGACTTAGAATCAGGATATACATTAGATGATAATGCACGCGCTTTAATTGCCGTTTGTATGCATTATAAACTTACTCAGGACAAAGAAGATTTAGCTTATATTTTAATTTATTTAGACTTTATTCTTCGCTGTCAACAGCCAAAAGGCAACTTCATCAATTATGTCGATCAGGAAAACCGCGAACATATTGAGCAAAATGCCGAAGTAAATCTGGAAGATTCTAATGCAAGAGCAATCTGGGCTTTAGGAACTGTAGTTGCCAACAAAGAAATCTTACCTGAAGCGATTGTAAAAAAAGCTTCTCAATGTTTACTGAATTCATTAAAATGGGCAGAGAGTATTCAATCGCCACGTTCTATTGGTTTTGCAACAAAAGGTTTGTATTTATATCATACCGCTGTTCCTAACTTATATGTAGCAGCAATTATCAATAAACTGAACGCTAAATTGCTTTCTAATTATGAAATTCATGCTTCGCACGAATGGAAATGGTTTGAAAATTACATGACTTACGGTAACGGAATTTTACCGGAATCTATGCTTTTTGCTTTTTTAACGACCAACAAACCTATTTACAAAAAAGTAGCTTTAGACTCTCTTGACTTTTTAATGTCGAAAATGTTTAAGGATAAAAACTTCAAAGTAATTTCAAACAACGGATGGTTGCACAGAGATTCGCAAGAACAAGTTCACGAATACGGAGAACAACCTATAGATGTTGCTTATACGATTCATACATTAAATTCATTTTATAGCGCCTTTGGTACACCAGAATACAAACAAAAAATGAAGATGGCCTTCAATTGGTTTTTAGGAAAAAATCACCTTGGGCAAATTATGTATAATCCAATAAGCGGCGGTGGTTACGACGGACTCGAAAAAGATAACGTCAACCTCAATCAGGGCGCTGAATCTACAGTTTGTTTTTTAACTGCCCGATTATTAATGGAAAATCTTAAATTATCAGAAATAAAAGTAATTCCGCTTATGAAAGCCAAAACCGGAATTGCCATTAACTCATAATTGATTGACACTATATTTCTAACTAAATATACTATTGAACCCTAAAACTCCCTTTTCACAAAGGGAGTTTTAGTTTTTTAACATTTTCGGGAACAACGTTACTTTATTCTATTTATTGTGTTTGATTATGTTAATTATATAAACTTCTAAAAAAGTTGTGTAAGATTTTTTATGTACTTCTAAAGTAATTTTAAGTTATAATAATCAAGGGGTATACAACCTTTTAAACCGTTGATTTTCATGCATTAGCTTTAACTTAAAAACATAGTATTTTGATACTTACTTTAAAAAATACATTCACGGAAATAGGAAACGCAACAGTGTTTGCAAAGCAGTTTTTTAAGGAGGTTCTTGTTCCGCCTTATGAAACAAAAGAGTTTTTGAAACAATGTTATGTTATTGGCTATAAATCCTTACCGCTGGTAGCGATAACAGGCTTTATTATGGGTTTAGTACTCACGCTACAATCCAGGCCAACCCTGGTAAAATTTGGAGCCGAATCCTGGTTGCCGGGAATGGTAGCTCTATCATTAATTAGAGAAATTGCTCCGGTAATTACAGCTTTAATTTGCGCAGGAAAAATTTCATCAGGAATTGGTGCAGAATTAGGTTCGATGAAAGTAACCGAACAAATTGATGCCATGGAAGTTTCTGCCATCAATCCTTATAACTATTTGGTCGTAACCAGAATCTTAGCCTGTACGCTAATGGTGCCTATATTAGTATTCTTTGCTGATGCAATTGGTATCATAGGCGGATACGTAGGTATCAATATTCACGGTGATGTCAATTTTTACCGTTATCTGACACAAATCCTGCAATCACTTGAATTTCTGGATTTAATTCCCGCAACCATCAAAACATTCTTCTTTGGATTTTTTATCGGAATGATTGGATGTTATAAAGGCTTTAATGCTTCTAACGGAACTGAAAGTGTTGGTAAAGCAGCGAATTCAGCTGTTGTTACTGCTTCGTTAACCATTTTTATTATTGATATGGTGGCTGTTCAAATAACCGATTTATTTTTTTAAGATGATTAAGGAAAAAGAAAATATAGAAAAAGATAAAGCTGCTAAAACCAAAAAGCAAGATCCTATTATTGTGATTAAAGACTTGCATAAAACTTTTGGTAAAGACAACAAAGTCCTGCAAGGTGTAAATCTTACGGTAAACAAAGGCGAGGATTTAGTGATCTTAGGACGTTCCGGATCTGGAAAATCAGTTACGATAAAATGTATTGTAGGTTTAATTGAACCTGATCAGGGCGAAATAAAAGTTTTTGACGAAAATGTACTGAACCTAACAAAACCGGAACTGAATGAAATTAGAGTCAGAATTGGATTTTTATTTCAAAGTGGCGCTTTGTACGATTCAATGTCGGTTCGCGAAAATCTGGCTTTTACATTAAAAAAACACAAACGTGATCTAAGCGCCGAGGAAGTGGAAAGTGAAGTAATGGAAGCTCTTGATAATGTAGGATTGAGTGATGCAATTGATAAAATGCCTTCTGAATTATCCGGTGGTATGCAAAAGCGAATTGGTCTGGCGAGAACTTTAATCCTTAAACCGGAAATCATTTTATATGATGAGCCAACAACCGGATTAGATACGATAACATCACGAGAGATCAGCGAATTAATTCTCGATATCAAACACAAACGAAAAACAACATCGATCATTATTACTCACGATATGGCTTGCGCCAAACTTACAGCAGACCGCATTATGGTTTTGAAAGACGGAGTAATACATGCTGAAGGAACATACGAAGAATTAGAAAAAGACGAAGACGAATGGGTACGTTCTTTTTTTCAATAATACTAAAAACAAATAATTAGAAATCATGGATAAGCAATCTGGATATACTTGGAAATTAGGAATGTTTGTAACAATAGGTTTATTGCTGTTTATAATGGCGATTTACTTTATTGGTAAACAAAAAAATCTTTTTGGTTCGACATTCAACATCACATCTCAGTTTAAAACTGTTAGTGGTTTAGAGGTGGGAAATAATGTTCGTTTTTCAGGAATTAATATCGGAACGGTCGAAGAAATTCAGTTAATAAATGATTCTTCGGTTGTGGTAAGAATGGTCATTAAGGATGAAGTTCGCGAATTTATTAAAACAGATGCCCGTGCAAGTATTGGTTCTGACGGATTAATGGGAGATAAAGTACTAACGATTTCTCCGGGAGTTAAATCTACCAAAGTAATAGAAAACAATGGCGCAATTGCTTCTGTAAACGGAATCGAGATGCAGGATCTAATGAAAAGCGTAAAGAAAAGTGTCGATAATGCTGCTGTAATAACAGATGAATTGGCCATTTTTAGCCATAGTATGAATAACGGAAATGGAGCTTTGGCACGATTAGTTCGTGATGATAAAATGGCAAACAGCGTTTCGAATACACTTTCTAATTTAGAATCAGGTACAAAAGGCTTTAGCGAAAATATGGAAGCTGCAAAAAGCAATTTCCTGCTTAAAGGATACTTCAAGAAAAAAGAAAAAGAGAAAGAAAAGAAAAAAGAAGAATTAAAAGAGCAAAAAGAAGAGCAACAGGAAAAAGCGCAAAAAGAAGAGCAACAGGAAAAAGCGCAAAAAGCTAAGGAAGAAAAAGCAAAAGAAGACAAAGAGAAAGCGGAAAAGGCAGAAAAAGAAAAGGCTAAAGCTGAAAAAGAAAAAGCCGACAAAGCCAAAGAAGAGAAAGAAAAACTGGAAAAACAAAAAGCGGAAGACGCTAAAAAAGCCGAAAAAGGAAAATAAAACTACTCTTTTTTTTTACAATGCTATGAGCCCTATTTTAAAATCGATCCATGTATTCTCTATTGAATAAATTAAAATACTATGAAAACTTCATATAAAAATATAAGCCTGAAAATCTTAAAAGTAACAGGAATAGTAATAGCAAGTATCTTGCTATTACTGTTTTTGATACCATTGCTATTTCCCGGAACCGTTGCTACTGAAGTAAAGAAAATCGCTAACGAACGATTGGATACTAAACTGGATTTTTCGAAATCCAGACTTTCGTTTTTTACACACTTCCCTTCTTTAACCGTTTCACTTGATGATTTGTCAATGACAGGATCGGCGCCATTTAGCAATGATACTTTGTTGAAAGCAGAGCAAGTCGCTTTTGGTATCAACTTAAAAAGGTTAATTTTTGATAATGAAGTAAAAATTAATAAACTCTACGTTTCTAAAGCTTTAATCAATATAATGGTGAACCAAAAAGGACAAGCCAATTATAATATTTATGTTGCTCCGGAAGATCGGGACAAAAAACCAAATGATCCTAACGCTCCTGAAGAAGGAACAGCCATCAGATTAGAGCGAATTGACCTAAAAGATTGTCACGTAAAATACAACGACCGTTCGGCTAAAATTCTGGTCGATGCAAAAGGTTTTAATTATATAGGAAAAGGAAATCTTAGCGAAGATATTTTTGATTTAAATACCGATGCCCAAATTGACAATGTCGATTTCTATTACGACAGAACAGCTTATCTTAGAAAAAAAGAAGTTCGTGCTGATTTAATTACCAGAATCAACACGCATGCCCTTTCATTTATTCTTCAAAAAAATGAATTAAGAATCAATAAATTACCGTTGAAATTCACGGGTTTATTTACCATTTTAAGAGAAGGATATAAAATAAATATCAAAGCAGCATCTGAAAATACAACCCTAAAAGATTTATTTTCTGTAATGCCTCCTGAATATTTAACCTGGATGAACGAAACTGAAATCTCAGGAAATAGTGATTTGCTTTTTACTTTTAAAGGAGATTATAATGTTGCAAAAAAACAAAAACCGGATTTGGCTTTTAATTTAAAAATCGATAAAGGAGCCATAAATTATCAAAATGCCCCTGCTCCTCTTACTGATTTTCAAATGAATCTAAATGCTGTTTTACCTTCATTAGATATCGAAAAATTATTGATTAATCTTCAAACCTTTAAATTTAAAGTAGGCGAAAAAGATTATTTCACCGCTTATTTACACAGCAAAGGCTTTAACGAAATGACCGTTGATGCAAGTGTAAAAGGCGCATTAGATCTTGCTACCGTTGATGCCGCTTTAGGATTGAGCAGTATTGATCTTAAAGGAACTTTAAAAACAAATATTCAGGCAAAAGGAATTTTTAGTACTTCGAAAAAATTATTCCCTAAAACAATTGGCGGAATTGCTTTGCACAACGGCTGGCTAAAAACAGACTCCTATCCTAACCCAATTAAAGACATTACGTTTGTGGCCAATGTGCTCAACAAAGCCGGAACTTTTCAGGATTTAATTGTGGCCGTGGCTCCCGCTTCTTTTGTTTTTGAAGGAAACCCAATGTATGTAAACGCTACATTATCTGATTTTAGTGATTTGGCTTATAATGCTAAAATAAAAGGAGAACTTAATGTAGGACGAATTTATCAGGTTTTCTCTCAAAAAGGACTTGATGTTACGGGTTATGCCAAAGCCGATCTTTCACTTAAAGGAAAACAAAGTTATGCAACCAAAGGACAATATGATAAACTGGATAATCGCGGAACTATTGTTTTAAAAAATATCAAAGCAACATCAGAACTTTTCCCGAAATCATTTTTTATCAAACAAGGAAACTTCCGTTTTCAGAATGAGAAAATGTGGTTTGAAAGATTTGACGCGACTTATGGAAAATCAGATTTTGCCATAAACGGCTATTTGCTTAATACCATTAATTACTTTCTGGAATCGCACGGAACTTTAAGCGGAAACTTTAACATGAAATCCAAACTGATTAATGTTGATGAATTTATGGCGCTCAAAAAAGGCGAAAATACAGATCGAAATATCGAAGTGGAATACGCCAAAGAAGATCATCCAAAAATGAGCGGCGTTGTTATTGTGCCTAAAAACTTAAATGTTGCCCTTACGGCAAATGCAGATAAAGTAGAATACAACGGATTGGTTTTAAACAAACTTACTGGTAAAGTCGGAATGACAAAAGAGGGGTTTTATTTAGAAAATGCCAATTTTAATATTATCGATTGTTTAGTAGGAATCAATGCAACTTATAAAGACGAATCACCAACAGGGGCACATTTTGATGCACATTTTACAGCCAAGGATTTTAGTGTACAACGCGCTTACAAAGAAATCCCAATGTTTCATGATATGGTTACAGCGGCAGAAAAAGCACAAGGAATTATATCTGTAGATTATAAAGTAAAAGGCGATCTAGACGGTAATATGAGTCCGATTTATGCTTCTCTTCAAGGTGGCGGGAAACTGAATTTACGCGATGTAAAAGTCAAAGGATTAAAATTATTTGACGGTATTAGTTCACAAACCGGACAAAAAGGCCTTGATGATCCCAACTTAAAAGGAATCGAAATCAACTCGACGATCGATCGTAATTTAATTCATATAGAAAGCTTCACTTTTAGTGTCGCCAGTTTTAGACCTACAATAAAAGGAACCACAAGTTTCGACGGACTTTTAGATTTACGCATGCGATTAGGTTTGCCTCCTTTTGGTATCATAGGATTTCCTATTGTTATTACCGGGACGCATGAAGATCCTAAAATTAAAATCTTTAGTAAAACCGGTCAAAAAATTTATGAAGCCGTTTATGATGAAAAACACAATAAGGTTGTTCGGAAAGAAAAAGCAAGTAAACGTAAAAGTTAAATTCAAATGAAAACTAAAAAACAAAACAAGACCAGTGCTTTCGAAAAGTTCGCGACTCATGTTTCTAAAGCCGCAGGAAGTACAACCGCTTTTATTGGTGCCTTTTTACTTGTAGTCGTCTGGGCCGTTTCGGGACCCATTTTCGATTATTCAGAAACCTGGCAGCTGGTCATCAATACCGGAACAACAATTATTACTTTCCTGATGGTTTTTCTTATTCAGAAGGCACAAAATAAAGATTCGCTTGCCATTCAATTAAAGCTAAACGAATTGGTGGCATCCAACGAATATTCCAGCAATAGTCTGGTAGATATTGAAAGTATGACCGAAGAAGAAATGATCATTGTACAAAAATACTATCATAAACTGAGTGAATTGGCCAAAAAGGACGAAAGCATAAGAAGTTCCCATTCTATTGCTGAAGCCTCTGAACAACACGAAAGAAAAGACAAAAACAGAACTAAATTACGTACCCGAAATATAACCAAAAAATGAAACTACGTTCCTCTGAAACTTTTTGGCCCTTAAAAAGTGCCATGAAATACAGTTATCCGTCTATAGATGCCGATCTTTCTACTGAGATCCTAATTATTGGCGGAGGAATTACCGGAGCTTTAATTGCTTATAAATTAATCTCCGAAGGCAAAAAAGTAATACTTGTTGACCGACGCGACGTTGCAAACGGAAGTACTGCCGCAAGTACGGCTTTGCTGCAATACGAAATCGACGTTTCGCTGCATGAACTCATAAAAATCAGAGGAACCGAATGTGCTGTAGACAGTTACACCAACGGCAAAAAAGCCATCTTTGATTTGCGTACCATTATAGATACCATAAAAAGCGAGTGTCAGTTTGAGTTTAAAAAAAGCATTTATTACTGTTCCTTAAAAAAAGATATTCCGTTTTTAAAGAACGAATTTAAATGCCGTAAAGAGCACGGATTTGATGTAAACTGGCTCGAACGATGGGATTTGGAGAAAATGGGCTTAAATGCAATTGCAGCCATTGAATCTAAAACTGCTGCCGTAATGGATCCTTATAAACTTGCGAATGACTTACTGCATTACTGCAAAAAAAAGGGAATGCAGATTTTTGACCGTACCAATATTACGTCCATTCAAAATCAAAAGTCAAAATTGATAGCGCATACCGAAAATAAATTTACGATTACCGCAGAACATATCATTCATTGCAGCGGTTATGAAAGCACCGAAACACTAACCGAAAAAGTAGTAGACTTAAAAAGTACCTTTGTCATTGCATCCGAAAATCTGGAAGTTTTACCAACCGCTTTTAAAAACGCTATTTTTTGGGATACTTCTTCGCCTTACTTGTATTTTAGAGTGACCTCAGATAACAGAATTATCATGGGTGGCAGCGACGAAGATTTTAAAGATACTAAAAAACGCGATAAACTATTGCCTAAAAAAGAACAATATCTATTAAGGCATTTCAAGAAAAAATTTCCCAATATCAATTTCAAAATTGATTATTCCTGGGCGGGAACTTTTGGAGAAACAAAAGACGGTCTACCCTACTTTGGAAAACCCGACCCAAGCAAAAATGAACATTACGTCCTGGGCTTCGGCGGAAACGGAATCACCTTTAGCGTTATAGGCATGAACTCTATTATGGATTCTATTAATAATAAAAAGAATCAGGATTTAGAGTATTATCGTTTTGGGAGATAAATAAGGTGCAAAGGCACAAAGGTTCAGAGGAACAAAGGTTTAAACCTCTGAGCCTTTGTTGCTCTGAACCTTTTAACCTTGATTATAAATAATCCTCTCTTATTGGTGTAAAAACATCTACTACTTCTCCGGCTTCGATGATTTCGATAGAATGCTCAATATTGGCAGGAATCGAATACGTATCACCTTCTGATAATGCAAATTCTTCTCCTCCAAATTTTAAGTTGTACTTACCTGAAATCACGTATCCGCTTTGCTCATTGGGATGTTTATGAAACGGAACATTATCTGTCGCTTTATACAACATTTTTGTTACCATAGAATCTTTTCCTATAGAAAGCACAACAAAATCAACTCCTAAAAACTGTCTTGAAACAGCATTTTCTTTTTTTACAATGTTTTTCATGATTTTTATTTAAAAGGTACAAAGCTGCAAAGACTCAGAGGCTCAAAGTTTTCTTGGCCTTTGAACCTTTATTACTTTGTCACTTTGAACCTAGATTTTTAACTCCATCTGAATATTACAACGCTTATAAGGTGTTGCCAAACCGTATACGCGGTGGAAACCCAGTTTGTAATACAAATTAATGGCAGGTTTTAAGATCGTATTGCTTTCCAGATATATGGTGCTTGCTCCTAATTCTTTGGCGCTTTTTACGATGGCCTGGCCTAATAAAAACCCAATGTTTTTTCCTTGCGCTTTTGGAGAAACCGCCATTTTTGCCATTTCAAAATCATAATTTGAATCCTTCATTTTGATAAGGGCGCAAACTCCAACGGGTTCATTGCGGTACAAAGCCACAAAAATTTTCCCTCCTTTGTTTAAGATGTATTCTTCAGGATTATCCAGCGCTTTATAATCCGCTTCTTCCATTTCGAAGTAAGTCGAAATCCATTCTACGTTTAGGGATTTGAAAGCATCAAGATATTGAGGTTCGAATGCTACGATTTGCACATCGTGACTTTCACGCTTTTTCTTGGCTTCGGTTACTCTTTTAAGCAGGCTTTTTTGTTCCAGTAAAAATTCCCATTCTTCGAGTGCCGCCCAAAGATTGTGTTTAGATTCTGTTATTAAGCTGTCAACAGCGGCTTCAACATCTTGTAATTGCAGTTTTAGTTCTTTCGAAAATTCCCATCCCTGCTTGGTGAGACCTACAATATTTCTGCGTTTATCATTGCTTTTCAGACTTTCTTCTACCAATCCTACAGCAATCATTTCCTGAACAATTTTGCTCACAGAGGGTTGCGAATGACCAATTTCGTTGGCGATTTCGGTAATTGTTATTTCCCTTTCATCCATGAGCGTATAAAATACAGGAAACCACTTTGGCATAAAAGTCATCCCGTAAGACTCATATATTTTGGCCGCATCATCTGTGATAATGGCCGTCATTAAACGTAAGCGACTTCCTAAAGCCACCTTACCTACTTTGTCAAAAAATTCCATATATAATTAATTACATAACTAGTTATGCAAATGTATATATTTTTTAGATACTAAGGTTCTAAGTTGCTAAGAATCTAGTTTTTTTTCGAAATTTTAATGAAAAATAAAAAATATCATGAAAACAAATGCCCTAGCCCTGATAGAAGCGGTATCCTTTTTCTGGCTCCTTTAGCCAGGAAAAGATACAAGTGGATAGCAGGAGATAGCTCCTAAAAAAGATTCAAAATCATTACACTTTTAAACAAAAAAAAGAGACGCACTGCTGTGCGCCTCTACAAGATCTTTGTTCCTTTGAACCTTTGCAACTTTGAACCTCCTCTAAGCTGTTATAGCCAACGGATTCAAATTGAATTTATATTCTTTTGGACTACAATTGAATTTTTGTTTGAATATTTTTGAGAAATAGCTTCTGCTGGTAAAACCAATGCAATAAACGATTTCGGATATATTGAGATCAGAAGTTCTGATTAAAATTTCGGCTTTCAGCACGCGCATGTGGGTAATGTAGTCGTTTACGGTTCTGTTGTGTATGAGTTTAAAACCTTCCTGCAGTTTATTTGGCGATAAACCTGATTTTTTGCTTAAAGATTTAATCGTAAAAGCTTCTTCGGGATTGGCTTTGATGGCTTCAGAAAGTTCTTTGATTTCTTCCATTTCACGCAACGTCAGGCAATTGGTATCTTTGGCATTCATGCACAAATCGTCTGTATGTTGCTGAATTTCCATTGCCAGGATAATTCTTAAAATGCCTTCTTTTAGAAGATTTCTAACAATTCCGGTTTGTGTAACGGCATTTAATTGTTCGATTTTTTCGGCAATTTTTAAGTTATAAGAACCTACGTAAAAGAAATCCTGAACGGTATTATTTTCAAAGAAAGTTTCTTTTACTTTTTGGTTTAATGAGTTGGCAGGATCCTGATGCAAAACATGAGTTCCTACTATTATTAAGGTAAATTTTGTGTTTTTATCTTTTTCAAAAAACAGCACATTATCCTGATTTTTCTTTGAGGTTACAATGGCGGTCTGGAAAGTTTTAAATTTTCTTTCTTCGCCGGTAGTACCAAAACTATGCGATAAACTGCCTTTTGAGCAATAGGCAAAATAAATTGGTGATTCGATAGGATTTACAATTTCCATACGAACATCTGCAGCAAAAGTCATATCGAACTCAACGTACGAAATATTATCATTGAATGAAGCACCAATTATAGATCCTTTTGCAAAACTATTGTTCGTTTCGAGCGTGTATTCGTCTAAATCAAAAGTTACTTTACCGCCTAGATTTGTATGTAGTTCTTCAAAAATATTTTGAATTCTTTCTGTATTTATAGTAACTATTTTCATTTTGCAAGGGATTTTAATTCAACTTCATTTTACATAGATTTACAAAAAAAGAAAGTCCGTTTTGTGGTATTGGATTTCTAAAAATCTACGATTCAAAGTTCGCCCACAAGTCAGGCAAAAATGTTATATAATTTTTCTAAATTGTTTTATAATTACTTCTGCATGATGTTTTTAACGGTAATATTTTTTACCTTTCTACTATAATAGTAATACATATATGAAAAGTTTTTCGTTTGCACCAATATCAAACAACGAGGCTAACATTTTGATTCTGGGTACAATGCCGGGAACAAAGTCATTAGAACTGAACCAATATTACGGTCACAACCAAAATAATTTCTGGAAATTCATGTTCGCCATTTTTAATGAAGATTTCTCGAATGATTACGAAACTAGAAAAGCGCTTTTGCAAAAAAACAAAATTGCCTTATGGGATGTTTTACAGTTTTGCGACAGGGTTGGAAGTTTAGACAGCGCGATAAAAAACGAAATCGCGAATGATTTTGAAACGTTTTTAAAACAACATCCCAACATTAAAACGATATTATTCAACGGACAAAAAGCGGCGGCGTTCTTTAAAAAATATGTTCAGCTAAAAAATCCGTATCAACTTATAACTTTACCCTCTACAAGTCCTGCAAATGCAGCAAAAACATATCAGTCGAAACTAGACGAGTGGAAAATTATAAACTCTTTATCTTAAACTAAACAACGAAAAAATATGCATTAAACCTTAAAAGTTGAAATAATATAACATTTGCCTTTTAAAATATAACAGCTTTTTTTACCAACTCAACTAATTTTACCAAAGAGATTAAAGACAGATTAAAGCCATTGAAAAAGAGAATGAAAGTGAGGCTTTTTAAATATAGATACTACTAAGAGAACTTGAAAAAGTTTAATTATAAAGAGAACATTGGTTATGTTAGTTTATTTTTGGAAAAAAAGCTATTCTATTTTTTTAGGGTAGCTTTTGTTTTTTTGATAGCAAACCGTAAATAAATAATTATGAAAATCCAGACCTATTACAATCATATCAGGTTTTATACCCCGCATCATTTTGTTTACTACCCTATTCTTACCATCTTTCTGGCGGCAAGTATTTACTTTGCTTTTACAACAAACGATACCTTAATATGGTCGTTTATTAGCGTTGTTTTTGTGTTTTTATTTTGCCTTGCTTTTATGTTGCGCCAGCATTATGCCCTTATTCTGCAAAACAGAATTGTGCGACTGGAACTTCGTTACCGCTATTTCACCCTAACCGGAAAAAGATTTGAGGAAATCGAATACAAACTAACCGATGATCAGATTTTTGGACTTCGCTTTGCGCCGGATAACGAACTTTTGCCTCTTATAGAAGACGCACTAAAAAATAACCTAAGCGGAGACGCCATCAAAAAAGCAATCGTACACTGGAAAGCCGATTATAACCGGGTATAAAATTTCAATAAAAATGCAGGTTTTTCTATGCAGTTTTTCTTTTATAATTAAATAAAATATAAATCAAGAACCCAATCAGCCAAGCGCCTACAACTACAGCAAAGAAGATTTCGATAATCGACGGATGAAGATATTTTGGTTCGTAGAATAATCGCTCCAGCGTATCAAATTTTTCTGTCAGCGCTTTTCTGTCATAATTATTTCTAATCGCATTCAACGGTTCGCGAGTGTTCTTTTGATAATGGCGCACATCTTTTGCCAGATCTTTAGGCACCAAACTCGTTTCGATTTTGTATTTTCTTAAAAGCGTATCCAGTTGTTTAAAATTATTAAGCAACGAATCTTCCTTAGTTTTATAAAGCAATTTATAGCGTTTTACTGCAGCATCATATTGCTGTTTCTCTATCGGAATGCCTTTTACAGACTTGTACAACGCTTTATTCTCAACAAAAATGCAAATATTCTCATCGTAATCAGGATTTACGCGCATGCCTTTATAGATAATTTCGGTACTGTCTTTTATCACATTTTTTTTGATGATGCGTTCCAAAAGCTCTTTTTTACCAAATCCAATACTATCTAAAATCGTACTTGCAGCGCCCGAAACTTTGTTCAAATCCGTCGTTAGCATTTTTAGCGTATCAATACTATAATAATTATACTCTACACTATAATAATTACCATACAAAGTACTATCAATCACCTCGATAACCGGATAAGGTTTTGGGTATAAAATATTTACCGGATTAAATAATTTCTCTGAACTATAAGAAGTATAATTATACAAAAACGGACGCAAAACATTCAATAACTCTTTGTCTTTATTCAGTTTTGCCTCAGACAATTCAGTTCTCATTTTTGCATTCAGTCCAAAACTGTAACTAATAAAAAATGAAAAACTAAAGAAAGAAATCAACAATAATAAACCACCAATTTTAAGCAGATTTACAAAAGAATAATTTTTCCTCGAATGATTTTTTAATAAAAAAATCAAGAAGAAAAGTAAAAACAAACCCGTTATAAAAAAATGCGAAATAGACACATCATCATAAAACTTAAACCTGTAAAACTCTGTATAAATGTCGATATTCCCAATTCCTTCAAACTTAAAATAGCCATATAAAAAATAGCCCAAATGAATCAATAATAGTACTACGAAAGACTTTACAAGGTATTGTTTTAATTTTTTATCCATAATTGTTTTCAGATTATACTTTCAAATATAACGTAAATCAATTACAATGGCAATTGCAAAAAATAAAATTCAATGACAATGACAATGGCAATGACAAAAATCAATTACAATCGAAAATAAGATATAATCTAAAAATTTGACATTGATATTGAGTTTTGAAATTGAATTTTAAAATTGATATTGAGTTTTTGAATCCAGGCGTGCCACCATCCCGGCAAGAGGGCAAACTTACTTTGCGCTTATTCGCCCTCTTACCGGCATGCTGTCGGGCTATCCGCTCCGCCGCGGCGGACTGCTCCTATCCCTCACGCGACACACGTTCTAAGACAAAACAAAAAAAAAGACGCACATCAGCACGTCTATAAATTAAACCTTAGAATCTTAGATTCTCAGCAACTTAGAGCCTTAAAGAAAAACCTTAGATCCTTAGATCCTTAGATCCTCAGCAACTCAGAACCTTTATTTAACCTCAAATCCTTCCTTCACAATTTCCTTTTCAACCTTATTAATAAGTTTATTCATTTTGCCCGTAAGCCTTTCTTTTTTCCAGTCGCCTTTGGCATAAATAAGCATTGTAACAATTGCCGTAACAACCGTCGAAATTGGGAAAGCCCACCAAATACCAATTGCCCCAAGCGAAGTATTATGAGATAATATATATGCCAGCGGAAACTGCAAAACCCACTGCGAAACCAGCGTTAAAATCATAGGAAGCGTCGTATTACCAACAGCCCTGAAAACGCCCAGTAAGCACATTTGAAGTCCCAGAAATCCCCATGAAAGACACGTAATTCTTAAAAAAGTAGTTCCTCCCGCGATTACCTCAGGCTCGTTTGGAACGAAAAAAGCAATTAAATAAGGCGCCAAAACATAGGCGATTATTCCAATTCCCGTTAATAACCCAAAACCTAGATAAGCGCCTAATTTTGCGATCCTACCCGCGCGAAGCATATTTCCTGCACCAATATTCTGACCCACCAAAGTCGCAATTGCCATCGAAAGTCCAAGCGCCGGAATCATAATAAGCTGTATTAAGTTCGAGCCCGCTCCATAAGAAGCAACAGTCGTTGTACCAAAATGCACAATTAAAAAAGTAATGGCAGTTAAACCAATTGCTCTCATTGATTGTTCTATCGATGAAGGAAAACCAATTTTAAAAGCTTTTTTAATATGCTTAAAATCGGGTTTAAAATCTCTGGTTTGCAAATGAATACCATGTTTTCCTCTAAACAAAATCACAAACCCTATTATTATCGCCAGACTTTGCGTTGATAAAGTCGCCAAAGCCGCTCCTTTTACGCCCATTGCCGGAATAAAATGCCATCCAAAAATAAACAACGGATCTAAAGCAAAATTCAGAATCACCGTTCCCAATACAATATAAACCGGCAAAGTAACACGCCCAACCCCTCGCATAACCGACTGAAAAATCATGAAACTAAAACTAAAAACAAGTCCGATAAAAGCAATTTGCATAAAGCCCAAAGCATCTTTATAAACCGTTGGCGTTACTTTTAGAATTTGCAAAAAATACGGACTCATAAAATAGCCTATGATCGATAAAACAATCGACGCCGAGATTACCATAAGCAAGGTTTGAGCTGCCACGTGATTTACCATTTCCTGTTGTCCTGCACCAAAATATTGTGCAATAAGTATCGATCCGGCAATAGCCAAGCCGGTTCCTAAAGCAATCATCAGGAAAATTACGGGTGTACTTACAGACACCGCTGCAACGGCGTCTCCGCCCAATCGTCCAACCCAAAAAGCATCTACTAATTGATAAGCGGCTTGTAGTAAATTAGCAATCATAATTGGCACTGCTAATTTTAATAAGGAAGAAAGTATAGGACCTTCTAATAATTCGTTTTTGTTCATTTTGTATTTTCTATAATATTGTTTTCATTGTTTTTTGCCTCAGATTATAAAGATTAAAATGATTATTAAAACCAATAAAAATCCGTTCAATCAATAAAATCAGTGGCTAATTTCTTTGTTGACATGTCAACCTTTAAAACCTAAAAAAATTAAAGCGTATCTAATTTGTCTGCGTAACCTCTGATTGTTTGTAAAGCTTCTGATCTTTCTTTGACTGAAAAAACAGCCAAAACCTCATCTTCTGCCCTATTCATTAAAATTCTAATGTTTTTGGCCAAATCGATTCCTTCATCTGTAAGGCTTACGATATTCTTTCGTTTATCGCCTTTGTCTTTTTTAACGACAACCAAACCCTTCTTTTCTAAGGCATTGATACTTCTCAAAATAGACGATTTATCCCTCATGGTAATATCGGAGAGTTCTCTTTGCGAACGGCTGTCACTTTGAAGAATCATAATTAACGGGAGTTGTTCTAACTGCAAAGTAATTCCTGCTTCGTTCATTAAGGCATTAGTATGACGAAAGATCGTACGCTTCATTCGATGTATCTGAAAGAAAAAACTATCTGAAATGTTCTCTCTAGAAGTATTAAAATCTGTTTTATCTTTTTCCATGATACAAAACTACAAAAAAGAGTGACATGTCAACTAATTTTAACAAAACCCATAATTTACTGATAGTCAATAGATTTATTCAAATAATAAAGATCAAAAATAAAAATGCATGATTTTTTTTGTTAACTTTAAGTGTTAAAAATTTATCAATAAAATTTAAAAATAAATACAATGAAAAACTTATTTTATTTTTTGATAGTTTCCTTTTTGTCCCTTTCCCTTCAGGCTCAAACCACCGCCGAAATTCCGGTAGAAAATGCTCTCCCAGCTTTACAAAACAATGCTTCAGAAGATTTTCAGGATTACGACGCCACTGATTTACCATGGCACGACAGACGTTTTAAAGTAACTGCCGGAGCTTTTTTTCCTGTTAACAATACAGAAATCGAAGTTGGAACAAATAACGGAAACAGAGGTACAAAAATAGATCTTGAAGACGATTTAGGGTTTTCGAAATCAAGCGTGTCTTTTATGGCAACATTTGACTGGCGAATTTCAAAAAGATCCAGATTGGGTTTTGAATATTTTTCTTTAGATAGAACTTCCACAAAAACGCTTCAAAGAGAAATCACTTTTGGTGAACACACCTACAATGTAAATACAAGTGTAACAGCCTTTTTTGATGTTCAGATTGCGAGAATCGCTTACGGTTATGCTTTTTTGGCAAAGCCAAAATATCAGGCTGGTTTATTAATTGGGGCTCACGTACTTTTTACAGATGTGGGTTTACGTGTTAATGCGAATCAGCTTAGTGCAGAATATAAAGATAGTTTTAATTTCACCGCTCCCTTACCAGACATCGGGATTTGGGGTGATTTTGTATTAGCCAAACGCTTTGGATTGTATGTCAACGCCAATTATCTCGCCCTAAAAATCGACGATATCGATGGCCGAATCATCAGCTATAATCTTTCTCTTTTATACAATGTGCACAAAAATTTTAGCCTTACCGCTGGATATACCGGACTGAACTTTAAAGTTGATGCTGTAGAAAAAAGACTCAACGGCTTTCTGAAATGGGGATACAACGGACCTACTTTAGCCGCAGCTTATACTTTTGGCGGGCATATTTCGTATAATAGACATTGATTTTTTCTTTGAGATAGTGAGGCGCTGAGTTGCTAAGGTTCTAAGATGATGTTGTTTTGATTTGGTAGGGTGAATAAAATCCTTATATATCCGCGTTTTCACATTGCGAATCCGTTTAATCCGCGTCTCATTCCTGACATAGTAATCGCAAAACAACCACAATCTTGTCATCCTGACGAAGGAAGGATCACACTTGTAAATCGACAAAGATTAGCGATTCTGATTGCAGAGTTTCTCGCGGAGATCCCTCGTTCCTCGGGATGACAAAAATGAGAGTCGCAACCAAACTTATAATCTCTTAGATGAACTTACATGGTTCAAAAAATAACAAACCCGATATCTTTTTCAAGACATCGGGTTCATTGCGCAAACTTACACTCAAACTTAAACTTAACTCAAAATAATATTAAACTAACTTATTTCTCAATTGGAGAGAATTTTATAGCTGTTCCTCCGCCAGCTGCCAACTTAATATCTAATATTGTTTTACTGTTTACTTTTTGTTTTGCAATTGTCACCGGATACGGATTTGTTTTATAATTCGCTCCTGCTCCATCGGCATAGATTTCGGCTTCGTATTCTTTTCCGGCATCTAAAAATGATAGATTTACTTTTAGATTTCTGGCGAAACTATTAGTGATCGCACCCAAATACCAGTTTTTCTCGTCCCAGTCTTTTCTGGCAATGGTTGTGTATTCTCCTATTTTAGAATCTAAAACTTTAGTATCTGACCAAGTACACGGAACATCTTTTATAAACTGAAATTCCGGTTTTCCTTCGTAATTCTCCGGTAAATCAGATGCCATTTGCAGCGGACTGAAAATGATTACATACAATGCCAATTGGTTTGCTAAAGTAGTTTGAACTCTTGCCCCTGACGGTGTTTTGTAATCAAAATTGAAGTTCCCTGGCGTGTAATCAAACGGGCCTGAAAGCATTCTTGTAAATGGCAAAGTGATTAAATGTTCGGGAGTATTTCCGCCATCAACGGACCATGCATTGTATTCTTGCCCTCTTCCGCCTTCTTGTGTCATAAAGTTCGGGTAAGTACGTTGTAATCCTGTTCCTTTTATAGGTTCGTGATTATCGATCATGATATGGTATTTAGCCGCAGTTTCCATTACTTTTCTGTAATGACGTGCTCCGTACTGGCTATCGTGCCATTCTTTTTTGTCTAAATACTTATTTACATAACCAGTTTTTACGGTATTTACGCCCATTTTCTGATACAATTTAAAGGCATCTTCTAACTGGCTTTCGTAATGTTTTGTAGCTCCCGCTGTTTCGTGATGTCCTATTAAACGAACATTTTTAATAGCGGCATATTTCGTGATTTCTTCCAGATTAAAATCAGGATAGGCTTTTACAAAACTAAAAGAAGATCCGTCAGCAGTCCAGTCGCCATCCCAGCCTTCGTTCCAGCCTTCTACCAGAACTCCGTCTAAATTGTTTTTCGCAGCAAAATCAATGTATTCCTTTGTATTCTTAGTCGTTGCGCCATGTTTTGGCCCTTGTCCCCAGGTGAATTTTTCCAAATGCATTCCCCACCAGATTCCGATATATTTTGAAGGCGTGATCCAGGAAAGGTCTTCAATTTTTGAAGGTTCATTTAAATTCAGCATAATAGTAGATGTTGCTACTTCTCCGGGAGTTTTCCCTACTACAATCGTTCTCCATGGTGTTTTAAACGGAGTTTCAGCATATACTTTTACGCCATTAGCCCACGGCACTAATTCGCTTTTGTATTGTTTATCATTTGTTTTTAATAACGTCATTGAGGCAAAATCAGTTAGGTTGGCTTCGTGAATCGCCACAAATAATTTTTCTTTGGTTTCTAAGGTCGCCGGTGTATTGATGGTATCGGTTTTACTAACAGGCGTTTTACGGTAGGTACTTTCGTAATAACTGTTTTCGCGATGCACCGGGATCCACCAAACATCATTATCTGATTTAAAGGTAAATTGTGTGATTTCGTTTGAAATTTCTACTTTACCTAAATTAGGCTGTTTTGGAAATTCGTATCTAAAACCAACACCATCATCAAAAACTCTGAAAATAATATCAACCAAACGCTCCTGTCCTTTTGACTCTTTCAAATGCACAATTAATTCGGTGTGGTGATCTCGCACTTTTTTAAATTCACCCCAAGGCTGTTCCCAGGTTTCATCAGCTGATTTTTCTTCGGTAGTTACTACTTCAAAACCATCAGTCATTTTTTGAATTCCTTTAAATTCAAATCCAAGTAAAGATGGTTCTATTACTGATTTTCCGTTTGATGTTAAACTATATTGAGGCTGTCCAGAAGGAGTTAATTCAAAAACTAATTCGGTATTTTTTCCGGGAGAACTTATTTTGTATGTTTTTTTAGTACTGCAGGCAACGATCAACATTGATGCTAAAGCGATTAGACAGTATCTATATTTTATGTTTTTCATTATTTAATTGTATTAATTACAACTCTTTATTTAATTTCGTTTAGTAATTGTTTTGCTTTTGCAGGCTGCATCGAAACAAAATAATTAAAAGCCTGATCTAATTTTTTCTGGGCATCGGCATTGCCTTTCTTTTCTACTCGCAGATTGTACATTTTACTGATATCAGGAAAAACAGTTTCGGTGTTTTTTACGCCAGCAAATGCTTTTACTTTTTCTATATATGAATAACCAAATTCTACTGTTGGTTCGAACATTGTTCCTTCTCCAAAGTCATTCCATGTAATTAGTTGCAGGTAATTTAAATTCGCATTTTTAGCCAGAGAAAGTGTTTCGTCAAGAGTTGCTCCATTGTTGTGTTCTATGGTCCATCCAATTGCAGCTCCGCCACCACCTTCGGCATAAAAATCTTTAAAACCTGGATAAGCGCCTCCCATTGCAACCGCTAGTTTTGGTTTGTTATTTGTATAAAAATTATTCAGATAGGTATTGTTTTTATATACCCAGGCATATTCTCCCGCGGCATTATCTCCTGCATCTCCAGATTCGTTCCAGAGTGTTAAAAAAGTAGGTTTTGCAGTCAGGGTATTAAAAACGTTAGTCCATTCGGCTGGTGTTTGCAATACGATTGGTCCAAAATTTAGCAATAATGGTTTTCCGTTTATTTTGATGTAATTTTTATCATCAAAGTAATTTTTCTCCATATAGGCTAAATCGGTTTTTGCTGCGCTGGTAACAGAAATTGCTTTTCCGGCATTTACTACGTTCGGCAAAAAACGATCTTCATAAACAATGGCATAATCTAATCCTACTTTGTCTAACATGGCAATAAGCTGTTCTGTATTTTCTTTTACCATTCGATAATCGTTTACATCAAAAGTGCCGTACCAATCGATTAGAATACCATCGATTCCTGAATACTTCATCAATAATAAATGATTTTCGATCACATTTTTATCGCCTGAATGATAAGGGCCAATGAGTGGATAATAATACGACGCAATTTCCCTGCGATTGTTTGCCCCTATGTTGTTTGGATTTTTGTTGGCCATTGTCCAGTGATATCCCCATTTTTTATCGGCACTACTTTCATTGGTCTCAAACCAAGGCATATAATGAACATAAATTTTGGTGCTATTTGTTTTTCCAATCGCAACAGGTTCAAATGTTTCCGGTTCTGTAGGTTTATCAGAATTTTTATCGTCGCTGCTACAAGCCGTGGCGACAATAATATTCATGATCCCAAAAAACAATAATGTGATAGATCTTTTCATATTGATAATATTTGTTTTTATGACTGGTTGCTAGCGTCTATTTTTTATACTATTACTTCGTTTTTAGCTCACCACCTTTGTCTAAATTATTTCACGCAGATTCAAAAAGATTTAAGCAAATTCTGCAGATTTTATTATTACACTAAAATTTAAATCTGCTTTGATCTGTAAAATCTGCGTGAAACTTTTTTTACCATTTTAATTCTTTATTTCGATAGCTATCGGCCATCGTAAAATTTTCTCTCGCAGATTGTGCAGATCTGGCTGATTTTTTTCTTACACATTAGCAGATTAATTATATCTGTTGAATCTGCCTGAAATAAAATCCTTTTAATCTTTTAATCTGTGGCAAAAATTATCCTTAAAACATGTCAGCCTTCCACGACTAACCAACACGGAAGACTGACATTCAATAACCTAGTTTACAGGATACCCAGGATTTTGTACTAAATTTTTATTTGTTGTTAAAACTGTACTCGGAATTGGGAAAATCGCTCTGTATTTCTCTGTTGGTCCTTTTTCCCACCATGAATTGAAGAATGTTCCAAAACGAATGTTATCTGTTCTTCTTCTTCCTTCAAAAGTAAATTCCTTAAGTAATTCTTTGTCTATAAAAGGAAGATCAATTATTGTAGGCATTTCTTCTCCGGCACGAGCTGTAATTTGTTGTACAAAAGGTTTTGCTAAATCAGCAGATCCTAAACGTACATAACATTCAGCCTGCATCATTAAGATCTCGGCATAACGAATTAAAACTAAATCGTGATCGCGCTCCCATTGTTCTCCGGCTTTCATTTCGTATTTTCCTAAACGAACTCCCTGATTTTCTTTTGCATCAGCAACACTTGTAACTTCTTCTGTATAGGTTAAAGGTTCTCCGTTATCCATAATAATTACAGAACCTGTTGCTACACTAATCTGATCGCCCGCAACCATACATTTTCTTCTTTTATCTGTGGCAGCAAAAGCAGAGTAAACACCTGGTTGTGCACACATTCCGTTTGCACTCCAAGGATAATCTAATCCTGTAGCAGAAATGGTAAGTTTATGTAAATAATGAAGAGACATCGAGTTCATATAATTTCCTACTGTTCCTGCTTTTTGATCGTAAGGAATAGAGAAAATAATCTCTGGCGATTTTTCATTTTCTGTAGCAAAATTGGCGAAGAAATCCGGCGTCAAAGTATATCCTGTTACTTTTTGACACATGTTGATACAATCCTGCCAGCGTGGTGTACCAATAAAAGCTTCTGAATTTAAATACAATCTTGCTAATAATGAATAGGCTACATTTTTTGTAAATTTAGAATACACCACATTTGATGTTAAATACGGAAGCGCATCCAACAATTCTTTTTCTACGAAATCATATACTTGTTTTCTGGTAGAGTTTGATGGCAAAGAGGTATCTTCAAAATTCACTACGATTGGCACATTACCAAATAAATCTAAAAGGTTATAGTAATAATAAGCTCTTAGCGATTTTAATTCGGCATAAATTGGTGCTTTTGCCGCATCTGTCAGGCTTGATTTATCTACCTGATAAATGATCGAATTGATTTTAGCGATTCCGGTGTAGTTGTAACGCCATGCTGATAAAATCATACGGTTGTCTGCTTTCCAGGTATGTCTTTGCGCGTCCTGATATTGACCTCCATCGTACCAGTTGGTTCCTCTGGTTGGAATGGTGGCTTCGTCTGAAACGGTCTCATTCAAAAAGAATACGTACTCACTAGTTGGGTAATTGGTTGATATACCATCAGAAAATCCTCTTAAAGAAGAATAGGCTCCTCCTACTAATGCATCAATTTCTTTTGGTGTTTTTCCAAAATTCCCGTCTTCTACTTTATCATATAAATCTTCATTTAAATCTGTACATGATATCGTAAAAAGCATACTTACTAATAATAATGCTGTTATTTTGACTTTCATTTTTTATATTTTTGAGTTATCGCTTAATTATTCAGCGTAAAATTTAATCCAACAGAAATCGTAGTTGGTCGAGGATAGTTATTAAATCTATCAATTCCGGGAGCCGCCAATCCCGTTTCATCCAATTTACCGGTTTGATTGATACCGTCTTGCGCATTTAACCCAATCTCCGGATCTACCCCTTTGTATTTTGTAAATACAGCAAGGTTTTCTCCCATAAGATAAATTCTAAGTTTTGAACTTTTGTATTTTAATGGCAATGTATATCCTACTGAAACTGTCTGAAGTCTAAAGAAAGAAGCATCTTCGATCCAGTAATCTGAATATTTAGGAGCCGATTTGATTCCGGTATTCAGGAAATCATCCGGAACATTAAAAGTTGGTAATCTATTAGGATCGTTTAGCATCATGTTGGTTGCATTTAATGCTTTTTGACCAAACATTCCGTATCCTGTAATTCCTAAATCAAAGTTTCCGTATGTGAAATTCATTCCGATACCCATAGTCAAATCAGGCTGAATATTTCCTAAATCTGTTTTATCAGCATCTACCAGAGCACTTTCGGCAACGATACCTCCTGCTGCATTATAATATTGAATTTTACCATTTTCGTCAAGTCCCGCATTTTTGAAACCCCAGAATGTTCCAACAGGATAACCCTCAGCAATAATTTGAGAATATTGTCCTGACATACCTGCTAATCCGTGTAAAGATCCGCTGTAGATCACATCTGTTTTATAAGTAGGGTTTGATAGTTTTTCGATTTTTTGAACGTTGTGTCCTAAAGTTAAATTTGCATTCCATGAAAATTTATCTCCTTTTATGATATCGGCATTCAACGTAAGTTCAACTCCTTTGTTAGACATTTCACCAACGTTTGCAAGCATTGTTCCTACTAAATAAGGCGGCTGAGGCACTTCGTAAGTATAAAGCAAATCGTTTGTGTTTTTTGAATAATATTCGAATGAACCTGTGATTCTGTTGAATAAACTAAAATCTACCCCAATGTTTAATTGTTTTGTTGACTCCCATTTTAAGTCAGGATTTGGGTTTTGTTTTGGCGAATAAGCCAAACTCCATCTTCCTGTACTTGGATCGTAGTAACTGTCATTTCCAACTCCTAAAATCGAAAGTGATTTGTATTCTCCAATTCCGTCCTGATTACCGGTAACTCCGTAACCTACTCTAAATTTAAGGGTGTCTAACCATCCTTTTGTTGAACTCATAAACTCCTCGCTAGAAACTTTCCAGGCTACAGATGCAGATGGGAAAGTTCCCCATTTATTGTTTTCTCCAAAACGGCTTGAACCATCTCTTCTTACAGTACCGGTTAGCAAATATTTTCCGTCATAAGAATAATTCGCACGGGCATAAAACGAAACCAGATTTGATTTTCCTTTATAAGAATACACATCGCCTAAACGGTAATTGTAACCTGCACCAAGATTGTTGTAGCTAAAAGCATCTGTAACAAAACCACTACGTTGCGCGCCAAAACCTTCGTAAATATTCTCTAAGTAAGAATATCCGGCAAGAGCTCCAATAGTATGTTTATCGATTACTTTATTATAATTTACATAAAGTTCTCCTTGTGCATTAGCGTATTCAGCATAGGTTTTTTGAGCATATCCTTTTTCATCAACTCCTTCCATAACTGCGTAAGAAGGTTTGTAAGTGCTCCCTTTTACCGCATTATGTTCGTATGAAATATTAGCTACAGCAAGAAAATCTTTTAAAAATTTTACTTCAGTTTTAAAATAACCTAACAATCTGTGTCTTTCGTTATCTACTGTTCTATTGGTTAAAATCTCAACTGGATTTTGGTAGATATTTCCACTTACTGCAGAGAATTCTCCGTTTGAATTGTATACCGGAATTGTTGGATTTAAATTATAAGTACGCTCAAAAATTCTATAATCCATTGGGTGCCATTTGTCAACATTAGCAAATAAACCCATGTCGAATTTCACCTCTTTATTATCTCCAAGATATTGGTAAGCATTGATATTTCCGCTTAATCTTTCAAGACCTGTTTTTTTAATTACTCCTTCATTGTTTAGGTATGAAAGTGAAGTTCTGAAACCGCTGTCAGTTTTACCAGAATTGATACTTAATGTATGCGATTGCGAAATAGCGGTTTGTTCGATTGCTTTTTGCCAGTTTGTATTTCCGCCGTAATCAACAGCATCTTTGTTTCCTGTGCTACGTACATAACCTCTCCATTGATTGGCTGATAAAAGATCTAAATTATCTGTTACATAACCCACACTTGATAATCCGCTGTAGGTTACAGAAACTCCTTTTGTACCTGATTTTGTTGTAATGATAATTACTCCGTTTGCTCCTCTTGATCCATATATAGCTGTTGCCGAAGCATCTTTTAGAACGTCTACAGATTTAATATCTGATGGCTGAACAATGTTAATATCAACTCCAGCAATACCATCTACTACAATAAGCGGACTGTTGCTTGCTGTAAGCGAAGTTCCTCCACGTAAACGAATCGTAGAACCTGCAGCTGGATCTCCAGAAGGACGAATGATATTTAAACCTGCCACTTTTCCTTGTAAAACCTGTTCTGTAGAAGAAATTGTTCCTTTTACCAAATCATCAGCTTTTACACTCGAAATAGCTCCGGTTAAATCTGATTTCTTTTGAGTTCCGTATCCCACAGAAACTACCTGAACTTCTGCAAGCTGATAACCATCATTTTGCAAACGAACATCTATGTTTGGTTTCGTTGCTGATGTGATCTGAATCTTTTGATTTGTAGATCCTATAAACGAAATTTCAATAGAACCTCCTACGGCTACCGTTAAGACAAACTTTCCGTCAAAATCTGTAGTGGTTGCATTTCTGGTTCCTACCTCAATTACCGTTGCTCCCGGTAATACACTTCCTGTATTGTCATGAACGGTACCTGATACCTGCTTTTTTTCCTGTGCAAACATTCCTGCCGAAAGAAAAAGCATGAAAATCATGAATACCACATTTTTAGTAGTCCACATTTGATGCAGGACTATTTTTTTATTTTTACTATTCATTAGAATTGATGTTTTAATTTGATAGTGAATTATTTGTCTAAAGTTTTAAGCGGAATCGTTGTATCCGAAATTGTTTTGTCTTTATTGTCTTTGACCAAAACATGAATTTCACTTAAATTCGGAACATCCTTAAGCTCTGAAACCAAATTGACAAATCCTTTTATCTCAGAAGTTCCTCCGGTAAATTCACCTGAAATAACTTTGCTTCCGGCTGTAATGGTGTAGATTAATTTGTTTACGCCCGATTCGTTATTTTTTCTCGACATTCCAAGAAAATCTTTTTGACTAATTTGTAATGGGAAAAATCCAAAAACCGGTGCTGGCGGCGGTACAAAAGCTCCTGCGTATAAAACCTGATCCGGAGTTGTTCCTGCCCAATTGTCTTTTACCATCAGGAAAACCAGGTTTTCCATCACAAAACCGTCTGGCGCATTATAGTAATCTTTTGGTACCAGATCCATTTTATAAAAGCCGTTTCCTAAATCTTTTAGTTTGGTTTTTTCTGCAATCTCCGGTTTTGACGCTTCGTACATTTGCTGAATACTCCAGTCGTTTAGTCCGCTATGAATATGTACGCTTGTAGCGCCGGCAAATCCAGGAGCCAGATTGGCATTAAACAAAATACTCACTCCTTTATCAAGTGTTGGTTTTGTAGGGTAAGATCTAATTAACTCATTTGCTGTATAAAAGGTCGAAAAATCAGTGTATGGCATATTGGCCACTTCACTTTGTTTCGATCCGTTTTTGTTTTTTATACGAAGCCAGAATCCTGCACTTGCTGCGATTTCAGCAGGTGTTTTTGAAAAATATTGTGTTGGAGTTAAAGTAATGCTCCAAATTTTGTCTTTTACATGGGTTAATTTAGCAAAGTCTGATGAGTTTTCCCAGTTTCCAGCATCTGGTTCTGATGGGGACCAGATCCATAAATATAAAACCTCATTCTCAGCAAATGTGGTTGCCGAAAGGTCAAAAAACCACGTCACTTTTTCATCATATTTGTATACTACAGGAAATGATGTCATACTCCCTACAGCTCCAGTTGTTTCTTGTGCCTGCACAAAATTAGGAGCCATCAACAGGGCAAGTAAAATTGTATATATAAACTTTTTCATATTACTTTTTAATTAATAGCATTTAATTTAAACACATAAGAAACAAACACAATTCCGCCAGAAGCATGATCTAACTGAATTTCCATCTCTCCATTTTTACCCGGAATCGATCCTACTCGAAGTTCATCTGTTTTTTGAGTTTTTTGGGCATCGCTGTACAAATAAATCTTTACAGGATTACCCGGATTTGTTGGCTGAAAATCGGTGCTAAGTCTCCAATATCCTTTTGGGGCAAATAAAGGGGGCACATTTCCTGTAACTTCGTAACTTGTTGGATTGTTCTTTTCATCTACATTAAATTTGATTTTAAAATCTTCGTAGTTGAAATAGGTACTCAAGTTTTCTTCGTTTGGCTCGATCTTATTTGCCTTTGCAAATACATCGACCATTTTCAAATTTGTTAATCCCCAATTTCCACTTACTTTCTCATAAATGGTAATCGGATCAACGTAGCTTCCGTCTTCTGTGTTGTCACAGCCAATGGCAAATAAACACATCATAAGAGCTAACCAGTAAATACTTTTACATCTCATAAATTTTGGTTTTTGTTAGTTTTTCATCCCTTTAAAAGGACAGTACGAAACTAGATGTTAAATAAATCTAAAAAAAAATATCTTTAAAAAATCAAGATATAATTGAACTTTTTTCAACGTCAAATAATTGATAACCAATCAACTAAATCGTTTTCGTGAATTAAAAAATCAAGGTTTTGTTGAGATGAAAAAC
>NZ_CADCSU010000061.1 GCF_902804475.1 Flavobacterium bizetiae | reverse complement strand
TATTCAGGACAGAGAGGGAGATATTTTCGAACAATTTTGCCTTGTTCCCGACAGTAAAACGCATTTACTGATTAGATCGCGATTTAATAGATTGCTTGATAATAAAATAAAACTTTTCGATCATCTTAGTTCTCAGCCACTTCAAGGAAGGTATGCAATTGAACTAGAAGGAGATAAAAGAAGAAAGATCCAAAAAAGAACAGCTACTATAGAAGTACGCTTTTCAGAAATAACAATAGGCAAACATCAATATTCAGGGAAACATCTTCCCGATAAAATCAATCTTTACGCTATTGAAGCAAAAGAAGTAGGAGAAAATATTGAAAACCCAATACTTTGGAGATTGCTAACGACAAAGAAAGTTGAAGATCTGCAAACTGCATTACTTTGTATTGAATGGTATACCTACAGGTGGACTATCGAAGAAGTATTTAGAATTTTAAAAAAAGAGGGGTTCAATATAGAAGCCAGCGAATTATCCCAAGGTAAAGCAGTTCGCAAACTATGTCTTTTGATGTTGGAGACTATTATAAAGCTCTTTATCATGCAAATAGCTTATGCCAGCGAAGAAGAATCCCAACCCAGAAGCTGTTTTTCAGAAGAAGAAATAGAATGTTTAGAGTTGCAAATCAAACAATTAGAAGGTAAAACTGAAAAACTAAAAAACCCATATAAATCGTCCGATTTGAAACGATATATATGGGCTATTGCTAGATTAGGAGGATGGAAAGGTTATCTTTCTGAAAGAAAACCTGGCATCACAACTTTTTGGATTGGCCTGCAAAAATTCAATTCAGTCATGCAAGGTTGGATACTCTTTAGAGATGTGTCCAGACGGTAGCCGTACTACGCTATTTTTTTCTCAAGAATTTCAACTTCTTCAACAAAATCATTTAAGAAATATTTCAATTCGCTTAATTCATATTCGTTAGGAAAAACTTTTTCATTTACAATTTTAACCGGTGTATAATTAAAATTATTTTTAGAACACCATTCGTATTGTTTTTGTATTTCCTGATTGATCATCATACTAACATTATCAACATGCCATTTTTTCAACCATTTTTTAAGTCCAATATTTTTAATATGCCAATCTGATATTGCTTCAACCGTTTTTCCTGGTGTTACTCTGTTTATAGTTAAAAGTCTTTCTACAACTGATTTATAAGGATTTTCGGCGTTTTCAGGATTAATATTAAATAGTACATTTAAAAATATCTTATCCGGAAATTTTAATACTAAATCAAATGCTTCCTGAAATGCTTTATGACAATGTTCGCAGCTTGGGCTTATAATAATCGCAAGTTTTACTCCAGCATTTCGGTTTCCAAAATGTAAACCTCTTAAATCATCAAAGCCATTTGTATAAGGTACTTTTTTAGATAAAAAATTTAATAAAGAATAATTTCTTTTAAACTTTTTCATCTCTTTCAAAGAACTTTCATTGCCCAGAATATTTTTTATAATTGTTTTTAATACTGACCAAATTGGAATAAGAAGGACAACAGAAAACACAAAAGGAAAAATCTCATCGAAACTAAAACTTAGCGTAAACAAGTCTGACGCAAACCACACGGCACTTTGCATAAATATTAAACCCGAAACCACAAGGCACATCACGCACCATTTTTGAATTTCAAACTTCTGAATCCAAATAGAGGATACAATTACCGGAATTGCCAACAAGCTTAAGAATCCTATAAAAATTGACGATTCAAGTGGTTTGATTAAAATCGCTATCAAACTTGAACCAAAGAAAATAAGTGGCAGATCTGAAAAATTAATCCATTTATTATTTCCTATTTTATTATTGATAACAGAATTACAAGAAGAATTTGAACTCAGATTACAAAATCTTGAAATAATACCGTTTTTAAAACCAAATTTTTCCTGAACAATAAAAACACTTACAATAAGTCCTAAAATTGATGTTGCTAAAAAAACAACGCTAAACAAATTATAGGTATTATAGAAAAATGACAGCCCAACTAAAAGTAAAAGTGGTAAAGTATATTTTAACCAACTAAACTCAACTTTTAGATTTTCTCTTGCAATAACATTATTTGGTTCTATCGCAACGATTACTCCATTCCAGTCTAACAGGAATTTCTCGTACGACATTTTTAACCTTCCTTTTTTTATAGTATGAATACTAACAAAATTTTTAGCCTTTTCGACCAGGATAAGTTCCTCTTTAAAATAGGCCAAAAAATTAGATGGTAAATCTACTATTTGTTCTTTCGAAACTCTTACCGCAGCATTCTCTACAGATAGCAAATCAAGAGAATCTGTTATAGCAAATAAACTAGGATAATTTGGATGAGAAAGAAACAAATCTTTAAACTCATTTTTAATTTCCGAGTATCTATTTATTTGTAGAAATTTTTGGACAAGTTTTAACATCTTTTCGAATCTTTAAAATCATAATTACAACACAAAGATTGTTGTTTTTATTCGAAAAAAAACGTTAGAGGCAAACATTTTATCAATTATACTACATACAATTTATAAATTATAGCAGTCTGAATGATTCATTCAAATAACTGAATAACAATAAGTTAAATCGATTATAATTCGCTCAAAACCTCCAAAACCCGAATCTCGATTAAGGGTTTTCCTTTTTGTCTAGTTTTGATAAATCATAAACCCTAATACTCAACGACATGACAAATCAGGCATTAAAATTAACAGATTTTCAAAGAGAAAAATTATCTAAAAACCAACAAAAAACTATTCAGGGAGGTGACGATTATGTCGATCCAAATAAAGGAGATGGAAAGGGAAATACGATATCTTAAAAATATTTTAGCAGTAAAATATAAAACATAAAAACGGTTTATTTTCTCACAAAATAGATCTAAAAAATAACATGAAGTTCCCCTAATCTGAGAGCGACTTTTAACTCAATAATTAATCTATAAATAAGAAAAAAATGGCAAATCTAAAATTAAATATCAGCGATTTTGAAACTGCAAAGTTATCTAAAAAACAACAAAAAACAATTTTGGGAGGTGACATTGATCCAAATAAAGGAGACGGAAAAGGTAATACTGTACCTAAATAAACATCAAAATTCGATTTCTTAAAATTTAAGATTTTAGATAAAAATATTCCAAAAAAAATTTACACCAACTATAACTATCCATATTAAAATTAACTCAAAAGACTTAAAAAATGAAAAATATTAAATTAAATATCAGCGATTTTCAAACAGAAAAATTATCTAAAACTCAACAAAAAGCAGTTTCAGGAGGCGACGATCCGGTTGATCCAAATAAAGGTGACGGAAAAGGAAATACAATAGTACCTATTAAATAAATATCAAAAGTCAATTTCCTCAAATCTAAGATTTTGGATATAGAACATCCAAAAAAATTATATCAACTATAACTATCCATAAAAAAATTAACTCAAAAAATTTAAAAATGAAAAATACTAAATTAAATATCGGCGATTTTCAAACAGAAAAATTATCTAAAAATCAACAAAAAACAGTTTCAGGCGGTGACGTTGATCCAAATAAAGGAGATGGAAAAGGGAATACTGTAGAAAGCACTGCTAGAAATGAATTTCCAAAACCTTAATTAGCGGTCTATCAATTTAAACTTCACATAAAAAATTTAATTATTAAAAAATAAAAAAATGGCAAATATAAAATTAAACATCAGCGATTTTGAAACTGTAAAATTATCTAAAAAACAACAAAAAACAATTTCAGGCGGTGATGATCCGATTGATCCAAATAAAGGTGACGGAAAAGGGAACACGAGATTGTAAAAATATTTTAGAAATTAAAATTTTGAATTAAAGATTTTCAAATTAAGAATCTCTAAATCAATAAACAGTTTATTAAAATGCAATTCTGCCAATTCATCAAATCAAGGATGAAAAGGAACTATCATAGAATTAGTCAAAAAAAAGTATTCTATGATGTATTAAATATTATTCGCAAATTGAGCTGGAGATACTCCAGTTCTTTTGCGAAATGATTTAGCAAATGAAACCGCATTTTTAAATCCGACACTTTCTGCAATTGCCTGGGTCGAATATTTACGATACATATGATTGGTAATCATTTCGTTAATCACATAATTGATCTTGAGTTCGTTAGAATATTCACCAAAAGATTTACCAAATCGTTTGTTTACCACATAAGATAAATAAGTGGTATTTGTTTTTATTTTCTTTGCAACATATGGTAGAGTAAAATCGGCATTAAGATATTCGTGTTTACTTTCTAGAGCCAGTAATTTTTCGACTATTTTGTTTTCTTTAGCTTCATCGATACTCAAATTGGCATTTTCTTTCTTGAGTAAAATCTCTTCCTGCTCGAAAACTTCTTCTATTTCTTGTACCTGTTCTTGCTCAGGAGCATTTGCTTTCTTTTCTAAGTTAGCTTTAAATTCCTCTATTAAATCATTCATCTTTTTATGCGCCTTATTTTTATCTCTTATGTTTTTAATTAATAAAAAAACAATAGCGACAAATAAAACAACGTAAAAAACTTTCAATGCTTTATTTAGAAAAACATCATATTTATATTTTTCCTGAATGGTGACCATTTCATTCGTCAGATCTCCTACACCTAATTTATAATTGACTTCGAGAATTTCGTCGTTTAATTTTGACTCTGACTTTTCGTAATTATCCAGATAAATTTTCGAATGTTTGTAAGCAAGTTCAGGTTCTTTTAGAATGTTATAAATTTTTGCCTGGTAATAATTTGATTTTAGATAATCTATCTGATTCGTTTTGGTATGTTCCCCTATTGAATCTGATTTTTTAAAAAACACTAAAGCCTTATCGTATTTTTTGGTTGTATAATGAAGGTCTCCTAAATTATAATTTGCTGTACATAATATTTCAGGCATATTATTTTGATTCGCTAAAAAAACAATGTCGTAGTAGGTTTTTTCAGCATTTGCATAATCTTTTTGCCAACTATAAATATTACCCAGACTTAATTTTGCGACAATCTTATTATCAGGGAAATTTTGAGAATAACTTACTGTTTTTTTATAAAAATATTCGGCAGAATCTAATAACATTTTACTCTTAGCATCTTTCATATAATAAGCTTCATATGAACCCGCTAAACTAATGTTGATATTACTTTTGTTATTTAAATATTGCTCTTTGGTATAAACACCTTCATTTTTATCTACAAAATCATTGAGCTGCCTTAAATCTTTTATAGCCAATCGATAATTACCAACTGCTACATTTATCGAAGCAATATTATTTTTAAATTTTACAATCTGAATAATATCTCCAATTTCTACAGAAAGTTTCATCCCTTGCTGATAGCTTTCGATTGCTCCACTAAAATTTCCTCTTTTCCATTCGGACAAACCATTATAATTGTATAAAATGGACCTCAGCTGTTTTTTATCCCGGTCATCAGGCATTTTGTCCAGGTACTTTAATGCAAGCTGATATTTTTCTTTAGATTTGGCTGAATTACCTTTTAACTGAATTAAATAAGACAACGCTCCATTTGCAAAAGCCAAATGTTTATTGTTGTTAGATTTTACCATTTGATTAGCAAATACTATAGCACTATCTACATTAGCATTTGCAGTTAGTCTTATTTTATCCTTCAATAATAAGTACTCTTGTTCTGTTAAAGCATTTTTCTGTTGAGAAACTGCCGTATTCAGAACAAAAAAAAGTAAAAAAGAGATGATCAGCCTCATTAAATTTGTTTTTTGGAATCTCAAAAATAGCTTATAAATTTTCAATAAACTAAAATTAATTAAGGTTTATACTAATTTTCTTCTTTTAGTCTTCTAAAAATATAACAATTTAACATTGTTTTGTTATATTTTTATTACGTAAATTTGTTTTTGTAAAAACTATCACAAATGAAACCAGATTTATTTCAAGCTCCAGATTATTATAACCTAGACGATCTATTAACAGACGAGCATAAATTAGTTCGCGAATCAGCTCGTGCCTGGGTAAAAAGAGAAGTTTCTCCTATTATAGAAGAATATGCTCAAAAAGCAGAATTTCCAAAACAAATTATTAAAGGACTTGGAGAAATTGGTGGTTTTGGCCCTTATATTCCGGTTGAATATGGAGGTGCAGGATTAGACCAAATTTCATACGGTTTAATCATGCAGGAAATCGAACGTGGAGACTCTGGCGTAAGATCAACCTCATCTGTTCAGTCTTCCTTAGTAATGTACCCTATCTGGAAATACGGAACCGAAGAACAACGCATGAAATATTTACCAAAACTGGCTACAGGAGAATTCATGGGCTGTTTTGGACTTACAGAACCAGATCATGGTTCTGATCCCGGAAGTATGATTACCAATTTTAAAGACAAAGGAGATCATTACCTTTTAAATGGTGCCAAAATGTGGATCTCGAATGCCCCTTTTGCTGATATTGCTGTAGTTTGGGCAAAAGACGAATCAGGGAGAATTCACGGATTAATCGTAGAACGCGGTATGGAAGGTTTTACAACTCCGGAAACTCATAATAAATGGTCGCTTCGTGCATCATCAACAGGAGAATTAATTTTTGATAACGTAAAAGTTCCTAAAGAAAACTTATTACCTAATAAATCCGGTTTAGGCGCACCACTTGGTTGTTTAGATTCAGCAAGATACGGAATCGCATGGGGAGCAATTGGTGCTGCCATGGATTGTTATGATACGGCTTTAAGATATGCTAAAGAAAGAATTCAGTTTGGAAAACCAATTGGCGGAACGCAATTGCAACAGAAAAAACTGGCAGAAATGATTACCGAAATCACAAAAGCACAATTATTAACCTGGCGTTTAGGCGTTTTAAGAAACGAAGGAAAAGCAACAACGGCTCAAATCTCGATGGCAAAACGTAATAATGTCGATATGGCAATTCATATCGCTCGCGAAGCCAGACAAATGTTAGGCGGAATGGGGATTACCGGCGAATATTCGATTATGCGCCATATGATGAATCTCGAAAGTGTTATTACTTATGAAGGAACACACGACATTCATTTATTGATAACCGGAATGGATGTAACTGGAATTCCAGCTTTTAAATAGTAAACAACTATTAAAATATATACAAAAACAATATAAAAAGCTTCTTCTAACCGGGAAGCTTTTTATCTTTGCAAAAAATTTACGAAAATGAATATTGAAACTATCCACAATAGCATTCAACCTCAAAAAGATCAACTTTTACAACATTCTTTATACAATAAAATTCAAAGCATCGATGACTTACATAGTTTCTTAGAAAGCCACGTTTTTGCGGTTTGGGATTTTATGTCATTATTAAAAGCATTACAGGCCAAACTTACTTGTACTACAACACCTTGGTTTGCTACAAAAAATCCTGAAACAAGATATTTAATCAACGAAATTGTTCTTGCCGAAGAAACGGATCTAAGCATCGACGGAAGAAGACAAAGTCATTATGAAATGTATATCGAAGCCATGGAAGATTGTGGTGCTGATACAAGCGGAATCAATACCTTTTTGTCTGAAGTAAATTCGCTTCATAATATATTCGTTGCGATCAAACAAAGTGCCTTGCATCCGGATACAAAAGCTTTTTTAGATTTTACTTTTAGAGTGATCGAAGAAGGAAAACCACATGAAATTGCCGCAGCATTTACTTTTGGAAGAGAAGATTTAATACCAAGTATGTTTACAGCAATCCTAAAAAACTTTCAAAAAAATCTTCCTGAAACTGATTTAAGCAAATTGCTTTATTATTTCGAAAGACATATAGAATTGGATGCCGATGAACACGGCCCAATGGCAATGCAAATGATTACTGATTTATGTGAAGATGATGCCCAAAAATGGAAAGAAGTCGAAGAAATTTCAATCCTTGCATTAGAAAAACGAATCGGACTTTGGAATGCGATCGAAGAAGAAATCGTGATGAAAGCCGAAATGGTCTAAAAACCAAAACACCTTATATAACGTAACTATTTGTTTAAAATGACACGAAACTTAATTTATCCAAATTATGAAATCACATTGCAAACAAATAGTTATTGTTATCCTCTCTATATTTCTTTTAAGCTGCAGTTCTGACGATTCAGCTTCAAAAAACCCCGTTACAACATTACCCGTAATAGTACCACCTGTAACAGAAAACCCTACAACTCCAATTGCCAATTCCATAAGCTATTTAGCTCTGGGCGACAGCTACACCATTGGTCAAAGTGTTTGCGAAACTTGCCGTTATCCTGAACAATTAAAAGCAATTTTAAAGACAACTTATCCCCAAACCGACTTTTCATTAAAAGTAATTGCCAGAACAGGCTGGACAACTTCAGATCTAATTTCAGCAATAAATAATGAAAATCCGGATGCTAATTACGATTTGGTTACATTACTAATTGGAGTAAATAATCAATATCAACAACGTGATTTTTCGCTTTATCAAAAAGAATTCCCTCAATTACTAAATAAAGCAATTGCATTAGCCAAAGGCGATAAAAAAAATGTACTGGTATTATCGATTCCTGATTATGCCTACACACCTTTTGCTTCCGGTTATAGCCAGGCAAACCGCACAAAAATCTCAGACGAAATAGAGCAATACAATACTTTTGCCGAAAATACCTGCATCAACAACGGGGTCAGTTTTGTTTCGATTACAGACATCACCCGCCAGGGACTCAGCAATAAAAACCTCGTAGCGTCAGATGGATTACATCCTTCAGAATTAGCCTATAAACTTTTTACAGATCGTATTCTTCCAAAAGTAAAAATGATTTTGCAGGATTAATTTTAGAAGCACAACATCAGTTTTCAAAAGACCAAATGTCCCGCTATTCACTATATCTCTATTGGTGAACCCCACCAATAGAGGATATCGCTGCTATCGGGGCTAAATTAGAAATTTTCGGTTTTTCAGGAAAAATATACTTAATTTTGCTAAAAGCCAGTTCTTCACTCCAACTCCATAAAAGCAGATTAAAATAGTCCATGAAATTAGCCGCCGAAGAATTACTCGTAATCATAGATCCACAAAAAGACTTTACTGATATTTAGGGCGCTTACGCGAAAAATCATCGCATTAATCAAATACAAGAAGTAAAAGCCAGAATAAATGAACTAACGAAACAACTAGACCAAAATCGATTTGTCATTATTTATTCTAATTATCAAAAGGATCAATTCGGAGCTGGAATTTCGATGTGCATCGAAAGTACAAAAGGTCATGAAATCGATCTTGATTTTGATACTTCTTTTCAACTAATTTCAAAAACACAACATAGTAGTTTTTCATCTCAAGAATTTAAAAACTTTCTGAAAGACAATCAAATTCAAAAGCTTTTATTGTGTGGCTTTTTAGCCGAATATTGCATCAAAAAAACCGCTATTGATGCATTAGAATCAGGTTATGAAGTAGTACTTTTAACAGAGCTTATAGCTACCGGAGACGATGTACAATATCGAAAAGAAGAAATGTTAGCCGATTTAGAAAACAAAGGCGCAACAATCAATAATGATCTTTATAATTTTGCTTAAATAAGTTGTAAACCCATGCAAGTTTCACCACCAAAAGAATTAGCTCCCTACATAAAACATTATCTTTTTTTAGATAATACAGCAACGGCTATACAAAAACTTCGTTTGTTTTCTGATGGTAATACCGGTGTTGTCTTTTCTCTAAAAAATAAACTTATTTCCGGTCTTGACAATTATAAAATAAAGAATTATTTGCCCGATTCTTTTTTATACGGACAACTTAACGGTTTTAAAGATATTTATTCTGATAATGAAATATCTTTGATTATTATCGTTTTTCAACCCAACGGAATTCATCAATTACTTGGAATTCCTGCTCATGAATTTCAGGATGCTATAATTCCTGTTGAAGATGTATTTGGTCAAAAAATGGACAAACTTCAGGAAAAATTATCAGAACAAAATAATCAGGGAAGGGTAGCGCTTTTAAATCATTTTTTCAGCACTTTAATCGCTGCAAAACCAAATTCAAATCAGTTCATAATCGATCATTCTTTAGATTTTATTATTGCCAACAAAGGAGATTTTACCTTAAAACAATTGGTAGATTATACCGGTTATACCGAAAGACATCTCGAAAGAAAGTTCAAAGAATGCATCGGGTTAAACCCGAAAAAATTTGGCAACGTTATAAGGCTACATCATTTCTTAAAACTACTTAAAAATAAATCTAATGATGGCAATCTAACATCAATTTGTTATGATGCTGGATTTTCGGATCAATCTCATTTGATAAAAGAATTTAAAAAACATACCGGAATAACTCCTAAAGAATATTTATTTAGTTCCGGAAAACTAACCAATAACCTCATCAAAACTTCTCCAGCATTATAATGCCAAATTAAAAGTTGAAAGTTTGCAATTTGTGCCTTTAGGCATTAAATATTGGTAGAAATTATGTTCGTATTATGCAAGCGTGCCGTAGGTACGCAACATAACGATAACTATTACGTACCTACGGCACGCTAAATTTATTTCTCTTCCTTTTTTCTACCAATATTTAATGCCTAAAGGCACATCTTCAAACCTTAAATTCGCTTTAATATTTTAAAATGTCGGTTTTATACAATTTATAAAATCTAATGAACGCTACTTTTGACTGAAATTAATAGCGTTTAATATGAAAAATCTAAAAATAGCCACAGCTCAGTTCGAGAATAAAAGCGGCGATAAAAACTATAATTTATCAGTAATCGAAAAACTTTCGCAAAAAGCGGCGAATGAAGGTTGTGATGTGATCTCGTTTCACGAATGTTCGATAACCGGATATACTTTTGCAAGACATTTATCGAAAGAACAAATGCTGGATTTAGCAGAAATCATCCCGACCGGAGAAAGTATACTGAAACTTACCCAAATTGCTAAAAATAACGATATTGTAATCTTAGCCGGATTGTTCGAAAAAGATGAAAACGATAATTTATTCAAAGCTTACGTTTGTGTCGACAAAAATGGTTTAGTTGCAAAATACAGAAAACTACATCCGTTTATAAATCCTTATTTAACACCCGGAGATCGTTATTGCATTTTTGAAATTAAAGGCTGGAAATGCGGAATCTTAATTTGTTACGACAATAATATTATCGAAAATGTTCGCGCGACAAAACTTTTGGGCGCTGATATTATTTTCATGCCTCACGTCACGATGTGCACACCTTCTACCCGACCTGGAGCTGGTTTTGTTGCCCCTGAACTTTGGGAAAATCGCGAAGCTGATCCAACTTCTTTACGTTTAGAATTCGACGGAATGAAAGGCCGTGACTGGTTAATGAAATGGTTGCCGGCACGAGCGTACGACAATGCTATTTATGCCGTTTTTTCGAACCCGATTGGTATGGATGACGATCAGTTAAAAAATGGCTGTTCGATGATTATTGATCCGTTTGGAGATATTCTGGCCGAATGCCGTTCTTTTGATGATTCTTTTTCAACCGCAATACTTACTCCGGAGAAATGCAATCAGGCTGGAGGAAGCCGTTATATAAAAGCGAGAAGACCAGAATTGTACCGTGATATTATTGGACAAAACCACGAATCTGAGCAAAATGTAGTTTGGCTGAACTCTGATAAAAAAAACATAAATTAAGTATTTCTGCCCTCTAAAGCTATTGAAAGATTTATCTTTGAAGATTCATTAATCTACAGAATACAATCCCATAATGGAAATTTTTAAAACTACAAATACAGATATCGATGCTGTTTTCGATATTTATAATGCCGCGACATCTTATCAAAAAACAGTGAATAATAAAAGCTGGAGAGGTTTTGAAAGAGCTTTAATCGAAAAAGAAATTGCCGAAAATCGTCATTTTATCATCAAAGAAGGAGATGAAGTTGCCTGTACATTTGTACTTACTTTTAATGATTTAATTATTTGGAAAGAGGCGGCACAAGATCCTGCGGTTTATCTACACCGCATTGCTACCAACCCAAAATTCAGAGGACAATCGTACGTTAAAAAAATCATCGAATGGGTTAAAGTATATGCCAAAGAAAATAACAAAGAATACATTCGTCTTGACACGCATAGCGGAAACGAAAGAATAAACAAATACTACACAAGCTGTGGTTTCGAATACAAAGGAATCAGCACGATCGAATGGACAAGCGAATTACCGGAACATTATAAAGAAGGTTCTTTTAGTTTGTTTGAGATTAAGCTTTAAAAACCAAAAACAAACTGTCTCAGAAGGATAGCTCTTTTTATAAGCTTCGGAGAAGCGAAATATTTATAGCAAAGCATAAATGTTTACAACATATAGCTCCGTAGAAGGGACATATTTTTTCTATAACCTAAATATATGTCACTTCTACGGAGCTTTTTATTTGTCTTATTCTAGTTCTATAAATATTTTACCCCGCTGGGGCTTTACAGATACAGAATATTTCGTTCAACAAAAAAACTGTCCTTCTGAGACAGCCTGTTTTTGGTTTAAATTTAAAATTGTCTTTCAAAACTTATTTTGCTTCCCAAAAGCAACGTTTAGGAGAAATAATTAAACCTTCGTCCTTTAAAACTTTCATTGCTTTATCTACATCTTTACGGTCTAATTTAGTTAGCTCAACTACTTTTCCTGCGTTTAAAGGCTGTTGGGCTTTTTTCATAGCCTCTAATACCTGATCTTTAATTTCCATATTTCATTTTCATTTAAGATGCAAAAATAGTAAATATTTTCTTTCAAAAATAAAGAAGGAAACTTTTTGCGAATAGGCTCTCTTTAATCCAACCATAAATAAAAATATAAGAAAAAACTTAAATAAAAAATCACGTATTATGAGTGATAACGTTAATTATCTCTTATAAATTAAGTTATTATATTTAAATCAAAGACTTTAAATTCAGTTAGGTTACATTTGGGTAAATGCGCCAAAAACATGAGTGAAAAAAAAAATATTCCAGATGATGAAAATACTTTTCCCGAAAGGAATAAAATAAATCACAATGACGAATTGTTGCGGGTTAATAAAAGGCTTGCTCAACAAATAGAAGAGCGCAAAAAACGTGCTGCTGAATTGCTTATTGCCAATACTGAACTTGCTTATCAAAATAAAGAAAAAGAAAATCGCGCTGCTGAACTTGTTATTGCAAACAGGGAATTAGCGTATCAAAATAAAGAAAAGCAAAAACGTGCCGATGAGTTAAGTATTGCGAATGCGGAACTTATTTTTCAAAATAAAGAAAAAGAAAAACGTGCCGCCGAACTTGTGATCGCCAATACAGAACTAGCCTATCAAAACCAGGAAAAAGAAAACCGTGCTGCTGAACTTGCCATTGCGAATAAAGAACTGACTTTTCAGAATAAAGAAAAAGAAAAACGTGCTGCCGAACTTGTGATCGCCAATAAAGAACTGGCGTATCAGAACAAGGAAAAAGAAAATCGTGCAGCGGAACTTCTTGTTGCCAATGCAGAACTGACTTTTCAGAACAATGAAAAAGAGAAACGTGCTGCCGAATTAATTCTCGCCAACAACGAGCTTGAAGCTTTTACTTATATTTCAAGCCACCATTTACAGGAACCTCTTAGAAAAATACAGGTTTTTTCGAACAGAATTACAACTGATGAGCATCAAAACCTGACAGAGAAAGGAAAGTTTTATTTTGATCGTATCGAAGTTTCTGCGTCTCATATGCAAGCACTTATAAATGATTTGCTAACTTATTCACGAACAAGTGTAACCGAAAAGAAATTCGAAAATGTCAGCCTTAATGATATTATAGATGAAGTTCTGGAAGATTTAAATAAAGAAATAACGGCTAAAAAAGCCATTATCGAAATATCCGGAAATTGTAGCGTTTTTATAATTCCATCGCAGTTTCATCAATTAATATGCAATCTGATAAGTAATTCTTTGAAATTCTCAACAGAAGAAAAAGCGCCTCATATTACGATAGAAACTCTTTATACAAAACCCAAAACAAAGAAAAATAAATCATCGGCCGATTATTGCCATATTATTATAACGGATAATGGTATTGGATTTGATCCTCAGTTTGAAAGCCGGGTTTTCGAAATGTTCCAGCAACTAAACAGCAAAACAGATTATAAAGGAACCGGAATTGGTCTTGCCATAGCAAAAAAGATTGTAGAAAACCACAACGGAATTATTACTGCAACGGGAAAAGTTAATCAGGGAGCTAAATTTGATATTTATATTCCGGTGGTGTAAATAAAAAAAGGCTTTTGTGAATATCACCACAAAAGCCTTTTGCAGAGAGGAAGGGATTCGAACCCTCGATACAGTTACCCATATACTAGCTTTCCAGGCTAGCTCCTTCAACCACTCGGACACCTCTCTAAATTGGTCTGCAAAGAACACAAAAAAAATCGAGTTACGCAACGTTAATTTTTAAGATTCGTTAATGCTCTTACTAAATTCTTCCATAAATAATTTTACGGCTTTCTTTTGGTAACTTCCAATCGTGAGCATAAAAGATTCTCGTTTGGTTGCAACTCCTGTAATTTGAATCGCTTTAAGACTATGTTCCCAGCCTTTTAATGCTTTTTCGGCTACTATAGTTGCCCAGTCGCTGTTTTCTACCATTTGCAATAAAGCATTAATCGAATTTAATTCTATTGAAATCTTCGGTTTCATGTGATGTTTTACAAACAATATTTCTACATATTCTCTGGAATTCGATCCTTTTCCAGGAAGAATTAGTGGCACTTGTTCTATTTTCTTAAACGGCATTTTTTCTAAAGAAGCCAAAGGATGTGTTTTAGCAACTGCCATTACCATATTTGAGGTAAATAAAGGCACTTTTTGAATTGGGGGACCAATCTCATGCGATGAAATTACGAGTACTAAATCTAATTCATTGTTAATCAACTTTTGTTCTAATGCTTCTGTTGTACCATAATCTACTATGATTTTTAAATTCTTATATGTTTTTGCAAATGCATTAACAACAGGCAGAATTAATAAACCAAAAATATAAGTAACACCAATCCGTAATTCGCCGCCTATCATTTGGTTCAAATCATCAATCGCCTGTTTACCGCTTTGTACATTTTCGATGACTTGTTTGGCATGAATCAGGAATACAGAACCAGCTTCGGTAAGTTGTACTTTCTTTCCAATTCTTATAAATAAAGGCATTCCGAGTTCTTCTTCTAACTTTTTTATTTGTTGGGACAATCCGGATTGTGTAACAAAACACAATTCGGCAGCTTTTGTAAAATGCAATACTTCAGCCGTTTTAATAAAATATTCTAATTGATAAATCTCCATATCGATAAGTTTTACTACTTATTATAAGTAAAATTATTAATTTTTCTAATGAAATCATAATCGCGAACTTTGTAAAAAAATATCAGGCATCATGTTTAAAGCGTTAAAATCAAAAAACTTCAAGTTATTCTTTTACGGACAATCGGTTTCGGTAATTGGCACCTGGCTTCAAAAAACGGCCGTAAGTTGGATGGTTTACAGCGTTACGGGTTCGGTTTTTTTATTAGGATTAGCCACTTTTTTAAGTATGATTCCGTCTTTATTTCTGGCACCTTTGGCCGGAAGTATTATTGGGCGTTATGATAAACATCGTACCATGATCTTGTTGCAATCTATGGCAATGCTGCAAGCGGGAGCTTTGGCTTTAATGATTTACTTAAAAATATACAACATTAACTTTATTTTTGCTTTGAGTTTAATTCAGGGAATTATCAACTCGTTTGATATGACTTGCCGCCAAACCATGATGATTGATATTGTAGATAATAAAGAGGATTTGCCAAATGCAGTTGCACTAAACTCTACTTTGAACAATTTTGCCCGAATTGCCGGTCCTGCATTAGCCGGAATTATTTTGCACAATTATGGCGAAGATATTTGTTTTATTGGGAATTTCTTAAGCTATATTCCGGTTTTGATTTCTTTATTGATGATGAAAATAACGCCGCATATTAAAGCAACCGATAAACTTAAAATGTATGATGATTTTATTGAAGGACTAGATTATGTTAGAAAAGAAACCGAAATGGCCAAAATGCTTTTGATGTTAATGTGCAGCAGTTTGTTCGTGATTTCTTTTAATACTTTAATGCCAGTTTTTGCCAAAGATATTTTTAGCGGAAATGCTCAAACTTTCAGTTGGTTCGAAAGCGCGGCCGGAATTGGCTCTATTCTATCAGCTATTTATCTGGCTAATCTTAAAAAAGCAGATAATATGGGTAAAATAATGATCGCTGCGAGCTTATTATTAGGTTTTAGCATCATTATACTAGCGTATTCAAATAGTTTAACTGTTGCACTTATTTGCATGGCATTGAGTGGTGTGGGTATGATGGCGCAAACCTCATCTATAAATATTTACATTCAGACGCAAAGTTCTGTAAATATGCGTTCCAGAAGTATCAGTTATTATTTGATGGCGTATCAGGGAATGATTCCTGTGGGAAGTTTAATTATTGGTTACGTTTCGCACATTATAGGAACCCGAAATACGGTTGCGATTCAGGGAATTATTTGTATTCTTTCAGTAATTGTTTATGTGTATTATAAAAGACATACTTCTGATGAAGATGATTTAGAGACTTGTCAAGTTCCGTATAAAAATTGATAAATTCCAATTTGAACGCAAACTTGTCATCCTTGACGTAGGAAGGATCACACAAGAAACTCCATATAGAAATTCGCCAATCTTTGTCGAGCTGCTAGTGTGATCCTTCCTACGTCAGGATGACAAAACAAGTCGTTTTACTTTACTAAAATGCACTTATATCACTTAAATAGTGAAAAAATATGGTGAAAATTTTATAACGAAATTTCCCCACGCAATGCGGTTTCAAAAACGTTTTTAAATTCGGTTTGAGGAATATTGTGGCCTAACAAATACATTAGTTTTGTAATGGCAGCTTCTGTAGTAATGTCTTTTCCTGAAATTACGCCAAGAGATTTTAAAGCCGTACTGGTTTCATATTGTCCCATATTTACGCTTCCGCCTGAACATTGTGTTACATTCACGATGTGCAAACCAGACTGAATGGCTTTTTGAATTAGATTCAAAAACCAATCTTCGGTTGGGGCATTTCCGGAACCGTAAGTTTCCAGAACAATACCTTTAAGATCTTTAATCGCCAGAATCGAAGACAAAACGACTTCGCTCATTCCAGGGAACATTTTTATGATAGCAACGTGATTGTCTAAGTTTTTGTGCACAATCAGATTCGCATTTTCTTGTATTGGAAGAAATAAATGTCGGTTTAATTTTAAGTGAACACCAGATTCTACCAATTCAGGATAATTAGGTGCTGTAAAGGCTTTGAAGTGTTCGGCATTTACTTTTGAGGTTCGGTTTCCGCGGTACAATTTATATTCAAAATACAAACAAACTTCATTGATAACTGGTTTTCCGTTTTCCTGAAGCGATGCGATCTGAATGGCTGTAATCAGGTTTTCTTTAGCATCGGTACGAAGATCTCCAATTGGCAATTGCGATCCTGTAAATACTACCGGTTTTGCCAAATTCTCTAACATAAAACTCAATGCAGAAGCCGAATAAGACATGGTATCAGAACCATGAAGCACTACAAAACCGTCGTAGGCAATGTAATTTTCTTCTATGATTTCAGCAATTTTTGTCCATTCGCCTGGATTCATGTTTGATGAATCTATTGGTTCTTCAAATGAAACCGTTTCAATCTCACAATCTAATTGTTTGATTTCGGGGATTTTTTGCAATAATTTACCAAAGTTGAACGCTTTGAGCGCGCCTGTCTCAAAATCTTTGCTCATACCGATGGTTCCTCCGGTATAAATTAGCAATATTTTAGCTTTAGATGACATCCTGGTATTTTAATTTATTAACTACAGGATTGGCATACATGGATAAAAATCCTTGTCTGGTAACCGGATTATCGCTTCCAATACGCATTTCTAAACGACGCTCAAAAAGTGATTTTTCGCTCTCTTTGTACTTGTGAGCAAATCTATCAGTTTCGTTTAAAATATCGTAAGCAATAAAATTGGTTGGCCATAATTGATAATTTTTTAAAACTACATCATCAATAGTTTGTGCCAAAGCCTGAATTTGTTTGTTGGCATTGTCATTTTCTGCCACAATTTGATCAATTTCTGTATCAAGAACATCTCCCACAGAAATGTGTATTCTTTTTTTAGTTCCCATGATACCACTTAAGATGGTCATGAAATCTTCGTTTTTTTCTTTAATATACACTTCGTTATTTGCTTCTGCCATTAATTGTGGCATTTTCAGGACATCTGTAGGATCGTATTCGTATGAAATAGAAACCGGAACGATTTTTAACTTCTTAAAATAATCCATTAAGTTGGCTTCATCAGAACCCATTCCGATCATTTTTAAAACCCCCGGATTGGTTTCGTCGTTTCCGTCTTTGGTACGTCCTTCTCTTTGAGCAATCCAAACCGAACGATTTTCGCGAAGCAATAAATGTCCAATATATTCAGCTAATAACTTAGAACTTTGCAGCATTTCTCTTGGCGTTAAACCTCTTAAAACTAAAAAGTTTCTATTCAGTTTTGCCAAAGTGTTTAAAAATGCTTTTTTAACCAAATTGTCTCCAATTGCCGATGCTGTCATGACTAAACCATGTTCGAAAAGGCAAACGTTTAATAAGGTTGTATCTAAAAGAATATCTCTGTGATTGGAGATAAATAAGTATGATTCGTTTTTTTCCAGTTTCTCGAATCCTGAAGTTGTTAATCCTTCAGAACTTTTCTCTAAAACTTTTTGAATTGTATTATAAATAAAGTTGCATTGAAAATCACGAATAGAATGTGTTTTCTTTAATTGATCTTTCCAAACCTGATCTTCTACTTCCGGAAAAGTAAAGTTCATCATGGCTTTCATCATCGGATGATTAGCAACACCATGAAGGGCTTCATTTATTTCAGAATCATAAAACGGTCGAATGGCATCAAATCTCTGCATTATTTATATTGGTTTTAAGTGGGCAAAAGAACAAAAAAAAAATTAAACTATTGTAAGGTATAAATTAAATCCCAAAAACGTCCTTAGAATTCTGAGTTGTTACAGTTGCAATTGTCTCTTCAGAAACGTTATACACATCGGCCAGCTTGCTAATAACATTTACTAAATAACTACTTTCATTGCGTTTTCCGCGGTACGGAATTGGGGCTAAATAGGGAGAATCTGTCTCCAAAACAATATGTTTTAAATCGATTTCGTTTAAAAACTGATCGATTTTTCCGTTTTTAAATGTCACTACTCCTCCAATTCCCAACTTCATATTGTAAGATATCGCCTGAAGTGCTTGTTCGTGTGTTCCTGAAAAACAATGAAAAATTCCGAACAAATCATCTGATTTCTCTTGTTCGAGGACTTCAAAAATCTCATCAAAAGCTTCACGGCAATGAATTACAATGGGTAATTTATATTGTTTAGCTAACTGAATTTGTCTCTTAAAAGCGATTTGTTGTTCTTTTAAATGTGTTTTATCCCAATACAAATCGATCCCGATTTCACCAACGGCATAGAACTTTCTTTTTGCCAGTTCGGTTTCTACGTGTTTTAACTCATCTTCGTAATTATCTTTAACGTAAGTGGGATGCAAACCCATCATCAGAAATACATAATCAGGATAATTTTGCTCCAGATCGTACATAGATTGCGTTGCAGCGGCATCGATAGCAGGAATAAAAAAGCGTGTTACTCCGGCGTTTATAGCTCTTTGCATCATTTCGTCGCGATCCTGATCAAATTCTTCAGAATATAAGTGTGTGTGTGTATCGGTAATTATGGGTGTTGAATTCAATTGTATAATTTTTAATGGTTCAAAATTACGACAATATTAAAAACTTTCCCAATTGGAATGTTATGGCACGCGGATGACGCGGATTCACTGCGTTAAAGCGCGGATTTTTTTATTTATTGAAAAGCAAAAACCTTTGTCAAAGATTTTAGTTTTGACAAAGGTTTATATTAAACTTGAGCGAAATTAATGGCACGCGGATGACACGGATTTACTTCGTAAAAACGCGGATTGGCGCGGATTTTTTTTCATTGCATAAAATAGCATCATAAATAAACAACCAATACATTACACAACGAAACCCAACAGGTTTTAAAAACCTGTCGGGTTTACTATGCGCAAAAACTTTACGGAATTACTTGTGTTATTTTCTGACTTTATTCAGCATCAATCTATCGAGCAATTTAAAACTAAACTCCTCCTTCTATAAACAAAATTGCTCTTTCTAAAACTTCGTCTCTTCCTTCCTGAATACCTTTTATGGTTGGTTTTACTTCAATGTTAGGAACGATTCCGATTCTTTGGGTTTCGCGCTTATTAGGATAATACACTCCAATTCCGGAATATCGGGTATGAAATGGTTTAAAATCTAATTCTATTACATTTCCATCTGCTCCTGCGGTCTGACTTCCTATAATTGTCGTGTTACCAGCAGTTTGAAAACACATAGCTGTCCATTCTGCCTGGCTCATCGATTCTTCATTAAGCAACATTATTATTTTTCCTTTGTAATAATCCTTGTTTTCAGAACCACATTTTGTTCCTTCTGTCCATTTAAATCTTCCCGGATAACTAAAGTCAGGATAGGTATAAATTACAAAAGTTTCTTCATGGGCGTTCAAGAATTTAGCAATCTGCTCATAAGTGCCGTTTGGATAATTCCTCATATCAAAAACAATAGCTTTGGTAGATTTTAAGGCTTCGATCATGTCAGGAATATGCGTATCTTTTATTACACCCATATCGACATAGCCAATATTATTTTCCAGAAGTTTAAATTTTTCTTTCTTCTTTTTCTTTGCTCCTTTTTTAAATTCATTTCTGTGAGAATCATGGTAGTTAAACCATGTCATTGCTTTTGTTGTGTATTTTCCATCTTTAAAAAATTCAACATTCACATTGTCTGAATATCCGTTTAGAATTTTTCTAACAACTTTGTTTAAAAGAGCAGGTTCATTAGAAGCAGAAAATAAATCCCTGTATTCTGCAACAAGCGCTTCTATTGTTTTGTCATTTATTTTCGTAATTGCATCGCCTACTTTTATATTATCGGCCTGAGCCAGACTATCTCCTAAAATTTCGGTAACTACTAATTTGTTATCAATGATCTTGCCGGTAGCAGGAAAATATCTTCTGTTTTCCTCAAAATGATTATTCTTATATATGGCAAATTCAACATGAGTGTCATTAAGTTTAGCCGACATTTTTCTGGCTACTGTATAAAAATCATCTTCATTTTTAGTTTCAAGAACTAACGGAAGCATTTTTTCTAAAGTAACATCCCATTTTTGATCCATTAGATATTTATAAGGGAAAAAATATTCTATTAGATTCCAGTATGCAAACGTCCATACTATTTTTGAATTTTTATTGTCGTACTTTAGATTAAAATAATCTCCGTTTTTAAGAGGATTATATCCCGGACCAATTTCTTCCTCGGTTTGAAATCTGTTGTTTTCTATAAATTTTAATTTTTTAGAAAGCTTTTTCGAAAATAACTTATTATTAAACCAGCTTAAATCAAAGTTTTTATCAAAATATTCTACATTTTTAGGTACAATGATTGGAGCGATTTCTCTTACCGGACCAAGATCATCAATCCAGTTTTCGAGAACTAAAGAGAATTCTTCTTTGCTTTGTGCTTTTTCTATTTTGGGTAAAACTTCAAGAAGTTGATTATCCCATTTTACTTCGCCGTTGGCTACTTTTGGATGGTAATATTTTAAGAATCCCCAAACTTTGCAGGTTGCAATAAGTTTTTCGTTTTCTGTAATTTTGGATTGGCCAAAGGTAATTTGTGAAAGAACTAAGAGAAAAAAGAGGGTAGTTTTTTTCATGTAGGTTTTGGTTTGTTTTTGGAATTTTTTTAATAAAAGAAACCGAATTTAGAACTAAAAATCCACATTGGATTACGGGATCACGTAAAAACATTTTTTTTATTATATCTAACTTGACGAATTTGAAGCTATTAGCACGCGAATGACGCGGATTTACCTCGTAAAAACACGGATTTTAAACGGATTTTTTTCTTTATTGAAAAGCAAAAACCTTTGTCAAAGTTTAAAACTTTGACAAAGGTTTACATATTTTATAAACTTCTAATTCTAATTCAACTCATCGAGAAGTTTCTCTACATCGTCATAATTTTCGTAATCCTGCGAAATGGTTTCAAGGATTTCTTTACACTCTGTATATTTTTTTTGTTTCAGTTTAGATAAGGCCAGACTCCAAGTAGCTTTGTCTTTATAAGCAGATGTTCCTGATTTTAATTCATTAAAAACACTTTCGGCTTTTGGGTATTTACTTTCTTCGAGTAAGGCAACTCCATAAAAATATTGAATTTCAGGTGTTTTATTTTGTTTTAAAATCTCCTCAAAAAGCGGAATTGCTGCTGCATATTTTCCATCGTTAAAAGCCGTTTGCGCTCCTATCAATGCTTGATTGGTATCTCCTCTTTCTACAAACGAAGCTGTTTCCGGATTATCATAATCGGCAAAAGACGGATTATTATAATCAAAAAAGAATAGTCCGAATAAAATAATAACAGATGCGGCGGCGGCATAATACCAAGGTCGCATCAGGACAACTTTAGGTTTACTGGTATTAAAATGCTTGTCTGAAATCTCCGTTAAGTTTGCCTTAAACGCTTCTCTTTCATCTTCAAACTCAAATTTAGTTTTCAGGCGCAACTGTACTTCTTTGAAAGTTTCAAATTCCGAAGACAATTCATGATCTTCAGACAATTGTTTTTCAAAATTATCTTTTTCTTCAACAGTCATTTCTCCCTGAAGATATTGATCGAATAATATATAGCGTTCTTCGTTCATGACTAATTATTTTTTAACGATTTAAAATTTTTGGCTTCCTGAATCCACTGCGTTAATTGGCCCACACATAACGATTTCTTTTTACGCACGTAACCGTAAGTAACGTTAAGTTTCTCGGCAACTTCTTCCATTGTTTTAGTGGTAAAACTCAGTTTTAATAACTCCTGACATTTATCTCCTAATTTTAGAAACATCGTATCAAAAAGCTGTTGTTTTTCGTCAAATTCTTCAGTTTGACCAATTAGCTCTCTTGCAGATTCATTCATAGATAAAACATCTTCGTTAATTGTTACCCCTTTGTTCGATGTTTTTTTGAGTTCGTTAAGCCATTTTCTTTTACACAATAAAAAAAAGTAAGCATCAAAAGGGCAAGTAAGCTGTAATGTATTGGCTTTAGCCTGATTAAAAAGTAAAATCATAATTTCCTGCACCACATCCTGAGCATGTTCTTTATCACCGGAATTGTTCATAATAAACATTACTACTTTGGGAACAAACTTTTTATAAATCGTCGCAATAATAGCCGAATCATTTGCCGCAAGTCCCTCAATATACATTTGATCAGGATGAATTTTACCTTTTCCCATAAAAAAAACTTTTTGTAGCTAATTTAAAAAACAATTGTAAATAAATTTCACATTATAGGGTAACAATTAACATATCTGATTGATATATCGTAGTAAAAGAGTCTCTGGACAATCAAGTTCAATATAAAGTGTAAAGAATAGCCCACAGATTAAACGGATCAAACGGATTCTCACAGATTATTTAATTAAAAAATTCGTGCTCATTCGTGCAATTCGTGGCAAAAAAAATAAACGAAATGGAAACCTATCAATTTGTAAACGAAAAAAACATAGAACAGTTTAACCAAATGATTTCGGCCAAAACCCGAAATGGCTTTGTAATCACAGAACATAATGACAAACTTCCTTATGTGGTTTTATCCAAAGAAAAAAAAGCAATCAACCATTCTCTTCATTTGTTTCTTACCTGCATCACATTCGGGCTTTGGTCGCTTGTCTGGATTTATTTAAGTATTACGCTTTCGCGGAAAAAAAACATTCTCGTTGCCGTAGACGAAGACGGAAATTTATTCGAAGACAAATGCCTTTCAAAAGAAAATTAAACAATAATAAAAACAGGGGTAACAATTTTATAAGCCAGTTGATATAACATCAGAATACAAGTTCAAAAAATAATTTTCGAAACCAGGGGTAACAATATCAAACCCAAATTAATATAACAATATAATTAACAACCAAAATCTGTAAACCAACTGAAACAATCAGAACAGATTTATAAAAACTAGAAATCATGAACACAAATTTTAAAAAATTAGGAGTTTTATTTTTATTGATTATCACTTTCGTAAGTTGCGACAACGGCGATGACAACAACAGTGAAAATCTTGTTTTACCACCAACCGCAGCCACTTTTAAGAGCATTAGCGAACAAGGAGTTAAGAAAAATACACAAAAATTTACTATTACTGCCGGAACCGGTGTTGTAACCATAACCTCTGCAAAAGGAGTAAAACTAAACATCAACGGAGATTGTTTGACTAAAAACGGAGTTGCCGTAACCGGAGCTGTAGACATCGAATACATCGAGCTTTTTGACAAAGGAACGATGCTAATCACCAACAAACCTACAATGGGTATAACAGCTGAAGGAAAGAAAAACTTACTAATTTCCGGAGGAGAATTTTTCATAAAAGCCACACAAGGCGGCGTAGAACTTAAAACTTCCTGCAGCATGAATTTAATTGTACCAACTGCTTTAACTGACGGACTTGACAATGCCATGACTTTATGGAATGGCACAATTGATGAAAAAGGAGAACTTGCCTGGAAAGAAAACAAACCAAATGCCGACGGAACTGGCGGCGGAAAAGGTGGCGTACAAGGCGAAGGAGCTAATTATTACGTAACTTTTGGCAACTTTGGCTGGACAAACGTAGACCGTTTCTATAGCGATCCAAGACCTAAAACTACTCTTCTTGTGGCTGCTCCTACGGGTTACGACAACAACAATAGTGCGGTTTATTTATCATACGATGGCGAAGGCAACAACGCATTGGCAAAACTAGATACTTATACACCTGCAGGATTATTTAGCGAACATTACGGACAAATCCCGATTGGTTTAAAATGTCATGTGATTTTTGCAACAGAATCTAATGGTCAATGGCGTTATGCGATCAAAGCGGTAACCGTTGCTGCAAACGATGTTTACACCTTTACTTTGGCCGAAACAACTGTAGGTACCGAAGCCCAACTTGTAGCCGCAATCAATGCTATTCAGTAACTTACAAAATACTTTTAAGAAAAAGTGGTGATTTGCTCATCACTTTTTTTTACATTTAATCCAGTTTTCAAATTCAATTCTGATTATTTTTAGAAGCTAATCCTGCTATCCGTTGCAATCTTTTATGCCGAACCCCGGCACAAAAGGATTTCCACTTCTATCAGGGCTAAAAAACCTCAAGTTATGAAACCACTATCGTCTATTTTCTTTATTCTATTTTCTATTCTCTCAATAGGACAAACCAAAGTAAAAGACACCATAACCCGTAGAGCCAATATTGTTTTTATACAAAACGGAAATACCGTTACCTACAAACCCGAAACGCCGCCATTAATACCTATTGCCGGCGCACCAAAACCAAGTTATTCGTACTTATGGGAATTGGGCGACGGACATTACAGCAAAGAAGCCGAACCCAAACACGTCTATAAAAACAAAGGAACGTACACCACAAGACTTGCCGTAACCAACAATTACGACAATGGAAAACCTCCTGCTACGCGACCTAAAAAAGTCGCCATAAACGATATTACCGACACCAATTATAAAGACATAGCCTCAATCGCAGACCAAAACGGATTTGCAATCCTGAAAAATTGCGACCCCATTCCGGATCAGGAAATGGTAGTCGTAGTAGGTTATCAAAATATGGAGAATTATGTCTCGAGCGGAAAGCTTTATTTGTTTTATAATGAGAAACAATTTAAGAGTAATAATTTCGAATTGGTCGATTTCAGGACTTATGCGAACGAACGCGAAGTAAAAGAAAAAACCGTTGCTTCGGTAAACGATCTTGAGGATTCTAATCGATATTTGGCTTCCGCCGAAAATAGTTTCAAAACCAAAAAATACAGAAACACCACTACCGAAGAAGATCTTGACGCCTCTTTATTAGAAGCTAATAAAACCTATCATAACGTTTCGGTTTTAGAATTTGATGATGCTAATCCGGGGGAAACGCACAATGTATTTTATACGTTTAAAACCACTCCCGAAATGATCAAAGATACCAGCGCAACCGTTACCATGCGCGGTATTTTTGTACCCAACCGAAGTTACAAAAATCACAAAATAAAAAACCTCGAAATGGAAATCGTAACTTCTCACGATCCGAACAAAATGGGATCTAACGGAAGTTTTATGAATTACAGATTAGTCCGTTTTAAACGCGTAAACTTTAAAACACGTTTCCAAAACAATGGCGAAGGTCCCGCGCGAATGATCAGGCTCGAAACCGATGTTCCGGATATGTTCGACAAAAAAACATTTAAGGTCGAAGACATGTACCCAAAATGTCCCATTTGTCCAAAAGATGAAGTTCCTACCGTGAGTTGCCTCGATACGATCATCAAGAAAAATCAAATTTTCTTTACGTTCAAAAACATTTATTTGCCCGGAAGTGAGCAAAAAAATGTGCACGAAAAAGACAGCACAAAAGGCTTTGTAAAATACTCTATGAAATTTGCCGAAGATTTTCATAAAGTAAAAACCCGAAGCCGTACCGCAATTATCTTTGATAAAAATGAACCTATAATTACCAATTATGCCACTACCAGATTCCTGCCCGGAATTTCGATTGGTGCAAAAGCGGGTTATAATGTATATCCTGATCTCGAAAAATCGACGAGTTACTTTGTTGGCGCGACCATTTCGCCTTTTAAATCGTATCGTTTTTACTGGCAAGCCGAATGGTTAAACGCGATCAACAAATACGAAGATGCTGCAACAGTAGTCGATCAAAATGTGGTAAACCCAAATGGTGTAAAACAATTTCAACGCACCACTACCACTACTGAAAACAAAAGCGTAAACTGGGAAATTCCGGTTTTGATCAGATATAACATTAATAATTATATTGGCGTTGGCGCCGGAGTTCAGGCCAATTTTGATGTTTCATCAGAACAAACCATAAACAAAAAAATTGAAAGCTTCGAAGGCGGAACCGATCAGTTTTTAATGGATACCAGAACCGAATCAAGTTCGGAGAAAAACTCGTTTGCCAATTTAAAAACAGGTCTTTTATTCGATTTAACATTAGGTTTCGCGAGAATCGGACCAAGTTTGGGCGCAAGATATGTGATGAATTTTGAACAGAATTTCAACTACTTTCAATTTTACGGAATCTGGAAGTTTTAATTTTTTTTCACCATATAAGTTATATAAGTTCATATTATTTACTTTGTTTTATTAAATACCAATGTCACCCTGAGCGAAGTCGAAGGCTTATAGAAAAGGTCTTCGACTTCGCTCAGACGGACAAAAGCATATCAACATAATTGTAATATGCACTTTATGCCTTAACTTTAAAATTATTCGTACCAATATAATATGAACTTATATAACTTATATGGTTTAATCTTTCTTTTTTTCAGTCTGAATCTGTCAGCGCAGAGTCAGGAAGATAAAATATATAACGCAGTTGATGTTTTTGTAGCAAATCCTTCGGCGAAAACCATAGAAAATTTAAACCAGATTGAAGCGGCTTTTTGGAAAAATTCAAAACCAAAAACCAAAGACGAATTATTATCAATTGTGGTTTTAAATTGCAATAAAGCGTATTATGAAAACCAATTCGGGCAAACCGAAAAAGCAATTGCGAGCTACGAAAAAGCCTGGCAAATTTATCAGAAAAACAAACTGAGCAGTTATGATATTATAGAATATTGCCTGAAACCTTTAGGCAATTTATATACGGTTTTGGGCGATTATGACAGCGCCGAAAATACGATAAAGCAATACTTTTTTATTGTAAATACTGCTAAAAATTATCCCGACGCTCAGAAACAAAAATTTGCTGCGATCCTGAATTTATCGAATGTGTATCAGAGTTCCGGTAAAATTTCGTTGGCAATCGAATTATTAGAAAATACTCTAAAAACAGAAAAACTATCCAATTCTCAGAAAGGGATTTTATTGAATAATCTCGGAAATAATTATTGGTTAGGCTCGAAACAAATTGTATTGATTAGAAATTCACCGGACAATGCAGAGAAAGCTTTTGAATCTTCCATAAAATATTTAAAAAACGAAAAAGACCAATTAGAAACGTTATCGAATTCTTATCGAAATCTAGCTTCGATGAATCGACAATGGCAACGATTTGAAATTGCCGACTCTTTTATGCAAAAGGCCGAAAAGTTGTTTTTAGCAACTACAAATCGTCAACCCAGAAAACTCGCAAAACTGTATTATGAAAAAGCGCTTTTGCTTTTTGATGAAGAAAAATATGATGAAAGTGAAAAACAAGTTCAGGTTATTTTTAAAATCCTGATTCCGAATTATAATTCAAAAAACATACTTCCCAATCAGAATCAATTGTATGCCGAAACGGTTTTGATTGATGTTCTGGATTTACAGGCAGAAATATTTTCTAAACAAAATCAACTCAAAAAGGCACTCGATGCTTTTAAACTTTCTTTTGATATTGAAGATTTGTTGATGAATGTTCTGATTTACGAAAATTCAAAAATCATTACACAAATCAGAGCACGAAATCGTACTGAAAAATGTATTTCTATCTATGATCGTTTGTATCAAAAGGAAAACAAAATTCAATATCTGGAAGAAGCTTTTCAATTGTCTGAAAAAACAAAATCAGGCATTTTAAAAGGTTATCGTTCGAATATTAAAAATGCTTCTGTAGAAGAAAAACAGCTTTTACACCAACTTCAAACTTTAAACAATAACATTATAAAAGAGCAGCAAAAAGGAGATTTGGCTAATATTTCGAATATCAACTCGGCCATAAAAAAGCAAAACGAATTGATGCTTTATTTAAAGAAAATCCAAACCGAAAGCTCGAATTATATTCCTGAAAACTGTGACATAAAAGCACTTTTATCAAAACTTGAAAAAGATAAAGCGATATTGCTTTACTATTTTATGGGTTCTGAAAGGCTTTATTATTTCACTTTACAAAATCAAAAAATCACTCTCAATCATATTTATATTACTGATACTGCAATACCACTTATTGGCGATTTTATAGATTATTTTAGTAATGCAACTAATATTATCAATAATATTTCGGGATATAATCGCGTTGGAAATTCCGTTTATAATATGCTAAAATTACCTCAAAACACGATCTGTAAAAACCTCATCATTGTTCCTGACGGAATTTTAAATTTTCTTCCTTTTGAGGCTTTGATTACACAAGAATCATCAACAACGAATTTTGCTAAAATGCATTATTTACTAAATGATTTCAGGATTGCTTATAATAATTCGGCTAATAATTATCTGAATTCAAAACCTATTTCAAAATCTAAAAAAACAGTTTTAGGGATTTTTCCCATTTTTGAAAAAACTGCTTTTGAATTGAGTTATTCGAAGAAAGAATTAGAATCTATCAAAAGTAATTTTAAAGGCAAATATTTAGAAAATTCTGAGGCAAGTTTTTCTAACTTTAAAAATAATGCCAGCCTATATTCGATTTTACATTTAAGTACGCATGCTTCTTCCGGCGATATCGAAACTCCGGCAAGCATTAAATTCTATGATCAGGAAATCTTATATTCGGAATTATATAACTTAAATATTAATCCGGATTTAGTGGTTTTAAGTGCCTGCGAAACCGGAATTGGCAAACTTTACAAAGCCGAAGGTGCGATGAGTGTGGCGAGAGGTTTTCAGTTTGCCGGAGCACAAAATTTATTGTTCTCTTTATGGAAGGTGAACGATTATACCACATCGGTTTTTATGACTGATTTTTATAAAAACATCAAAAATGATGTTCCGTATTTTGAAGCCAATACGAATGCAAAACTTGCTTTTTTGCAAGACAAATCAATCCCGAATGCAAAGAAATCTCCTTATTACTGGAGTTCATTTGTGTATTACGGTTCTGTTTCGGTTGAAGAAAAATCAACAAATTATATCTATTACATCATTAGTTTATTGATTGTAATTGGTTTATTTTTGGTTTTCAATCATTATCGAAAATGGAAAATCTTCACGAAGTTCTCAAAAAAGAGCAATACAAGAAAATAAAATTTAAGGTCATCAAGACACAACACCTTTTAATAAAAGCAAAGATTAATGGTGTTTCAGGAAATTTCATTTTAGATACCGGAGCGTCGAATTCTTGTGTGGGTTTTGAAAGTATTGAACGTTTTGAACTGAATGCCAAAAAATCGAAAACCAAAGCTTCAGGAGCAGGAGGAACTGGCATGAAAACACAGATTTCATCAAACAACCACTTGCAATTAGGAAGCTGGAAAAACAAAGATTTCAACCTTGTGATTTTTGATCTTTCGCATGTAAATGAGGCTTTGGAGGCTTATAAAGCAAAACCGGTTCACGGTATTATTGGTGCTGATGTTCTATTAGAAGGCAAAGCGATTATCGATTATTATAATCATTATTTGTACCTTAAACTTTAAATTCCAAATAAAAAAATTCCAAATTCCAAATTCTAATCTGGCGTTAGAATATAAGCCATAAAAAAATCCCAAACTCCTTTCGGAATTTGGGATTTTTCAGTCTAAAATTAAATCAATTAATGGGTATGTTTCGGATTAAAACCGTCTTCGCTTAATTCTGTGTGCACATAATCGGCATGCATTTCAGCTTCGTAATCGATTTTTTCTCCTTTAGAGAATTTATGAATTATTTTCTCCATGATATTATAAATAACCGGAACTACGATCAGGGTTAAGAATAAAGAAGAAATTAATCCTCCGATAATTACCCATGCCAATCCGTTTTTCCATTCAGCTCCTGCTCCAGATGCTAATGCAATTGGGAACATACCAAATACCATCGCAATTGTTGTCATAAGAATCGGACGTAAACGAGCGTGATTCGCCTGAATTAATGCCGTTCTGATTGATTCTCCTGCTGCTCTTCTTTGGTTGGTATAATCGACAAGCATGATCGCATTCTTACACACCAGACCAATCAACATGATGATACCTAAAATCGTAAAGATATTTAATGAGTTGTTTGTTAATGCTAAGGCTAACATCGCCCCGATAAACGAAAGCGGGATAGCAAACAATACCACAAACGGGTGAACGAAACTGTCGTACAAACTCACCATTACTAAGTAAACCAAAATAATTGCGGCCAATAAAGCGATTCCTAAAGTACCAAATCCTTCAGACTGGTTCTCCTGGTCACCACCCCAGATATAGTTTACTCCGGCTGGTTTTTTAAGTTTGTCTAATTTTGCCTGCCATTGTGTTACGATTGTTCCTGAAGGAACCCCAACGTTTTGTCCTTTTACAGTTACAGAAGCAGATTTATCTCTACGCTCTAACTGGCTAGGTCCTGAACCTTCTGTAATATCAGCAAATTGCGATAACTTAATTTGTTGTCCTGCTGCATTAATAAATATCAAATTACTTACGTCAGTAATACTTTTTCTGTCGAATGCATTGTATCTGATGTTGATATCGTATTCGTATTCACCAGCTCTGTATTTACCATCTGTATTACCACTAAAAGCAGTTTGCATGGTTAAACCAACTGTTTGAAGTGTTAATCCTAAAGCAGCCATTTTATCACGATCTACTTTTACGTTAATCTCAGGGTTTCCGTCTTCAACAGTTAATTTAATCTCTGTTGTTCCGGGAATTGTACGTAATTCAGCTTCAGCTAATTTAGCAAATGCCATAGCGCTTTCTGTAGAAGGACCTGTTACAATTAATCCTAATGTAGCATCTTCAGCAGTACCTAAGATACCTACAGGAACTGTTTTTACTTTTGCTCCAACTAATACTTTTTCAAGCTTACGTTTGATTTTTGCAGCATAAACATTCGCGTCATCTTTACGATCTTTTTGTTCGATCATTTTTACGTCGATCTCTGCTTTGTAAGCTGTAGCCTGCGATGCTCCAAAACCTTCTGAGGTTTGTCCTACCGTTGTAATCTGGCTATGAACGTATTCTTGTGCTTTTAAATAAGCTTCGGCTTTTTGAGTCATGAAGTTCGTTTGTTCTAACGAAGCATCTTTTGGCATTTCGATCTGAACTAAGAATTCCCCACTATCAGATGATGCGAAAAACTCTCCTCCAATAAATCCACCTCCCATTAATCCTATTGTAGATCCGAAGAATAATATCAATACAACAGCAAGAGTTTTATAATAATGATCTAAACACCAGGTTAATAATTCAGAAACCCAGTTAGTGAAACGTGTTAAATAACTTTCGAAACCAAGAATAATTCTTCCAAATAAATTCTTTCCTTCAATATGCTCTAATTTACCATAACGAGATGATAACCAAGGAATAATAGTAAACGAAGCTAAAAGTGATAGTAAAGTTGATATAATTACGGTAACACAAAATTGTGTAATGATATTAGAAACCAATCCTGAACTCATCGCGATTGGTAAAAATACTACCACAATTACTAATGTAATCGAAGTTACCGTTCCACCAATCTCGGCCGTACCATCGTACGATGCACGAATTCGGCTTTTACCCATCTCCATGTGCCTGTAGATATTTTCAAGTACCACAATCGCATCATCGACCAGAATACCTACCACAAGAGATAATCCTAATAAACTCATTAAGTTTAGGGTGTATCCCATTAAATAGATACCAATAAAGGTTGCAATTAATGATGCCGGAATAGAAACCATTACGATCAACGAGTTTCTAATACTGTGCAGGAAGAACAACATTACAAATGCTACCAGAACTACCGCAATTAATAAATCGTGTACTACAGAGTCTGCTGCTTCAAGTGTAAAAACGGTACTGTCTTTTGCAACTTCTAGTTTTAACTGATTTTCTTTGTAATCTTTTTCAAGAATAGCAATTGTTTTTAATAATTGCTCACTTACTGCCACCGCATTCGCATCAGATTGTTTTACGATTTGTAAAACGATAGCACTTTTTTGATCTACACGTGATATTTTTTCAGCAATTTTCTGCGTATCCTGAACATCGGCAATATCACTTAAACGAACCTGAATTCCGTTTTGAGAAGAAACTACTAAGTTTCTTAATTCCTCAACACTTTTATATTTACCCGCTAAACGAATTAATATTTTTTGATCACGAGTCTGGATATTTCCTGTTGGGAAATCTAAGTTCGAAGTCAAAATAGTTTGTTGTACCTGAGGAACAGATAATCCGTAACCCTGCATTTTTAACGCATCAAGGTTTACCTGAATTTCACGCTCTGAACCACCAATGATATTTACCTGAGCAACACCTTGTACACGAGATAAAATAGGCGCAATTTTTTTGTCAATTAAGTCATAAAATGCTGCTTCATCCATTTTTCCGTTGGCACCCAGCGTCATGATTGGTAAATCACTCAGCGAGAACTTGGTTAGCGCCGGCGTTTTTACATCATCCGGTAAATCACTAATTATCGCGTTTATTTTACGCTGTGCATCATTTAGAGAAAAATCGACTTTTGCATTTGATGTTAGAGTAATCGAAACGATAGATAAACTTTCGTATGATTTCGAGTCAATTTTCTTGACATTCTCTAAAGACGCAATCGCATCCTCTATTTTCTTGGTTACGGTATTTTCTACCTCACTTGGAGAAGCTCCCGGATAAACAGTAGAAATAGTAATAACGTTTTGTTCAAATTTTGGGATCAGCTCATAGCCTAACTGGCTGTAGCTAAACAATCCACCAAGGGTTAGAATCGTAAACAATACAATTACTAACGATGGACGTTTTATGGATATTTCGGCTAATTTCATATATGTTTTTTTATGCTTTAAGCTTTACGCTATAGGCTTTAGGCTTTTGAGAAACGCTTAAAGCCTATAGCTTACGGCTTATAGCCTACAATTATTTAATAATTTCTACAGTATTACCGTCTTGTAAGTTAATTTGACCTGTAATTACTACAGTTTCTCCGTCAGATAATCCTTTGATGATTTCAACCTGATCTCCTAAAATTCTTCCAGCAGTTACTTTTCTTAATTTTGCCACACCATTTTCAACTACAAAAATCTCGTTGCTGCTCACACTTCCTACGAAAGCATTTCTTGGTACAACCATAAGGTGTTGTTTTTGTTGGTTTGATGCAAAGTTTGCAGTTCCGTACATACCCGCTTTTAGGTCGTTATTTACATTATTTGTAATTTCAATTTCAACCGGGAAATTTAAAGACTCATCTGCTTTTGCAGCAATAAAAGTAATTTTTCCTGAGAACGTTTTATCAGGATAAACACTTGCTGTTACATTAATTTGGTTTCCTACTTTTAAACTAGCAACCTGATTTTCGTTTACTGTAACAACTAATTTTAATTTAGAAACGTTTACAATATCAAACAAAGCAGTTGCAGGCATACCCGTTAAGATAGATCCCGGCTCAATGTATTTTTTATTGATAAAACCATTAATTGGAGCTTTTACTTTAGTATCTCCAACATTAATGTTTGCTTGTTTTAAGTTAGACTCAGCATTTGTTAAAGCTAATTTTGCCTGATCTAATTGTTGTTTAGTAACTCCACCAGTTTTAAAAGCATTTTCGTATCTGCTGTAATCAGATTTTGCATTTTGGTAAACAGCCTGAGCTTGTTGAGCGCTTACATTAATTACATCACCTCTCATTGTTAATAAAGTCTGACCTACTTTTACGTAATCTCCTTCTTTAGCTAAAACACTAATTACTTTTCCTGATTTCTCAGCAGAGAATGTTAACTGCTGAATGGGTTGAAAGTTTCCGTTTGCTACGAAATCTAATGAAACTTCTTCTGTTTTTACAGGAGCTACTTTTACTGAAACTGCAGCATTTTTTTCTGCTACGATATCTGTTTTTTCTTTATTCTCTTTCTTATTATTATTTAAGACATATCCAATCACACCCAGCGCTGCGATTATGATTACGATTGTTATAATAGTTTTCTTCATTTTGTTTAGTTATTTAATAAGAGTTTTAAGTTCGCCTTTTGATTTGATTAGTGCTACTTCGGCAATTTTGTAATTCAATACTGCTCTGGTAAAGTTATTTTGAGCTTCAAGTTGTGCATTTTCAGCATCTAATAAATCTGTTAATGATGCTAATCCCTGAAGGTAATTGTTTTTTGTGTTGCTTAAGATTTCAGTAGCCAATTGCATGTTTTCTTTTTGATTCTTAATCGTTACAAGATTATTATCAATATCAGCCATTGCATTTCTGTAATCTAAATCAAGTGAAAGTTTGGTATCTTTCATATCTTCCTGAAGCGATCTGATTTCTACATCGGCTTGTCTTACTTTAGCACGAGTTCCGAATCCTGTAAAAATTGGCACATGCAGGTTTAATCCAATTGCTGAGTAATCTGACCAATAAACCCCATCTGAAGGTTTTGCAAACCAAGGCATTTGTGGCCCCTGACCAATATAATTATAACCGGCAGTTAAAGAAAGTGTTGGATAATATCCTGCTTCAACAGCTTTTTTATTGTAAACTAAAAGCTCTTCTTGTTTTTTCAAAAGCAAATATTCTGTTCTGTTTTCAACATTTGGTACTTCTGTTAATGCTGCAGGAACAACTTCAAACTCTTCTTTTGGCATATCAATTATAGTTTCGATAGGCATACCCATATAAAACTTCAATGCATTTTCCTGTAAAGTAATTTGATTTTTAATTTGCTGACGTTCAGTATCTATGTTCGACATTTTAACTATGATACGATCTAAGTCAATTTTTTTAGCTAAACCGTTATCAAACTGTCCTTTTACGATGTCACGAACTTTTGTTGTGTTTACGTAATTACTGTCTAATAAAACTAATCTTTCTTTTTGTACATAAACTGAATAGTAGTTATTAGCTACTCTTTCAATTACTTGCTCTTCTGTCAACTGATCGTTTATTTGATAAAACTCACGAGTAGATCTCGCTGCTCTTAATCCTGTAAAAACAGATTGATCAAATATCGTCTGAGTTAATGAAACTCCTGCGTTTGAAGTCCATTTTTGACCAAATGCTGCTTGAATCGTAGTTCCTGGCTGACCAAATCCTGCTCCATCAATAACAGTTGTCTGAATGATCGGATTGTGTGTTAAGTTTCCGTTTGCAGAAATTTGTGGCAACGCTCTTGATCGCACTTCCTGAATTTTGTACTCACTATTTTCAACCTGTAATCTTGCTTTTTTTGCATCGGCTTTATTTTCAAGCGCATAAACAAGAGCATCTTTCAGGGTTAGTGTTTTGACTTGTGCGTTGGCAGACAAGCCAATTGAACACAAAAATATAAGAATTATTCGTTTCATAGATTGATGATTAAATAGTAATTTTTTTAAGTTGTTTTTCTAATTCCAGTATTCCTTTTTCGGTTGCCATAGCTCTTGTATGGTATTCCAATGCTTCTAATTCTATTTTTTGTGCTTCTCTTTCTGAGACTGTTGTGGCGTTTATATGAAAAATTAAGGTGTAATAAAATTTTACATATAAATCTATATTTAAGTCCGGTCTGTATAAACCTTCACGGATTCCTTTTAAGATATTATCTCTGAAATAATGATTGCACTGATCGATTTCATGCGTCATTATATTTTGATAGATTTCAGGATAATGTTTTTTTAACTGATAAAGAGGTGATGTATCGGTTGCGTTTTTAAACATATCGCGAAACATTTCTCTAATTTCAAAATTTTCATGAATGGCGTTATAATTTTTCACTACAATAGTATCAATAACGTCATGAACTTGCTGGTGAACTGTAGAGGTACTTTCTTCGATCAGGACTTCTTTATTACAGAAATATTTGTAGATCGTTTTTTTCGAAATACACATTTCACCTGCTATATCATCCATCGTAACACTCTTAAAACCCAGTTTTAAAAATAACTCGGTCGCTTTTGATATAATTTTCTCTTTCATTTTAATTTTCAAATTATATTACAAATATACTCAGGAAACTAAAATCAGAAAAATAGTTTCCATGATATTTGTAATAATTTTACATTAACTTATTCATTGTGTAAGATTTATATACTAAACTCTAAATTTGCAATTAGTTTAATATCTTTTCCTAAAGCTAAACCTCCGTTATGATTGAACGAATTATAATCTAAACCAAAATCCTGACGTTTGATATCTCCTTTAATTTCAAAAGCTACTTTTTTCTCGCCATTGTAATTGTTAACGCCAATAAACTCAGCATCAAGTTCTACTACTCTGGTTACATCTTTTATCGTTAAATCTCCTTTGAAGAAATTGATGTTATTGTTTACTTTTTGAAAAGAAGTCGATTTGAAACTAATAATAGGGTGCTCATTTACATCAAAAAGATCCTGAAGTTGTAAATAAGTATCGATTTGTTGAAAACTATCTTTTTTGTTATTGATATCTAAAGAAAACTCAACCGATGCATCCTCAATTTCATTGTCTTCGATGTTCACATAACCATCAAATTTATTAGTCGTTCCTCCCATATAAGCAATTATCGAATGTCTCATTTTGATTAAAACATCTGATTGGCTAGAATCTAAGGTCCATGTTGTTTTCATAAATATTTGATTTTAGTGAATTTATAAATCATTCAAATTTCCAATGGAAACTTTTACAGTGTTCTGAGTTTCCAATTAAAAGTGCAAATATAGACAGGAAACTCTAAACACCAAAAAAGTTTCCAAGTTTTTTAAAAAATAATTTTAACACCTTAAGAATTAAGGGTTTTAGAGGCACTTTGAAGTGGAAACTCGCATTTAAAACTTTAAGAAAGGAATAATTCATTATGAATCGTATCTTTGGAGCTCGCAATTCAGATTATATTTTATGCACGATATTAGCCAATACCAGGATTTTTTTATCAGTTATTTAGAAAAACAAACCATTAGTAAAGAGCCTAAAAACCTTTATGAACCAATTGAATATATTTTAGGTCTTGGCGGAAAACGCATGCGTCCTGTACTTACTTTAATGGCTTCAGAAGTTTTTGATACCGATTATAAAGTAGCGCTTCCGGCAGCAATGGCGGTTGAAGTTTTTCATAATTTCTCTTTGGTTCATGATGATATTATGGATGATGCGCCTTTGCGAAGAGGACAAGAAACGGTGCATGAAAAATGGGATCTGAATACAGGAATTCTATCCGGCGATGCAATGCTGATTCTGGCTTATCAATATTTTGAACAATACGAACCGGCTGTTTTTAGAGATTTGGCAAAACTGTTTAGCAAAACAGCGCTTGAAGTTTGCGAAGGACAACAATGGGATGTTGATTTCGAAAAAAGAAATGATGTTACGATTCCGCAATACCTGAAAATGATCGAATATAAAACCGCTGTTTTAGTAGCTGCTGCCATGAAAATGGGTGCCATTGTAGCCAAAACTACCGAAAAAGAAGCCGATTTTATTTACGATTTCGGATTAAATTTAGGATTAGCTTTCCAGCTTCAGGATGATTATTTGGATGCTTTTGGAGATCCGGAAACTTTTGGAAAACAGGTTGGCGGTGATATTATGGTGAATAAAAAAACGTATTTGTACCTGAAAGCACGCGAATTTTCATCAGCTGAAAAAGCATTAGAATTAGAAAAATTATTCAGTTTACAACTAGATGATAATACAGAAAAAATAGCCACTGCAAAAGCTATTTTTAATGAATCGGGAGCTTCAAAAGCAACACAAGATGCTATAGAAATGTACACTTTTAAGGCATTTGAAACTTTAGATAAAATGGATATCAGCACCGAAAAGAAAGATATTCTTAGAACTTTTGGTGAAAATTTAATGGGAAGAAAAGTTTAGTTTTTTTTCTGCCACAGATTAAAGGATTAGAAAGATTTTTTTTCGCCACGACTCGAGCGATAGTGAACAGGCGAAGCAATTTCACGAATCTCCGCGAATTTTTATCCTAAAATAAATTAGTGACAATTGGTGAAATTCGTGGCAAAAAAATTTCACATTTACATACAGTAAACCCGACAGGTTGTAAAAAACTGTCGGGTTTATTATTTGAGAAATAATACAATCAGTGAAAATCTTTTAATCTGTGGCCTATTCTAAAACAAATCCTCAGGATCAACTAAATCTGATAATTTTTGTTTTAAATCGTCTTCTAAAATTGTTAATCCGTATTGGTAAGAAGCGTTCATCCAGCCAAAACCTTCTTCGGTTATAAAATCAAATTCGGTTCCTACGTTTCCGTATTCTGCGAAGATTTTGTGCGAGCTTATCGATAAATCAAATTTCTCCGGAATGGTTCCGTTATAATCAACTGCATTTCTGGTAATCAGCCAAAGCCAGCGATACACCATTTCCTGCGCTTCTTCATTAAAATTATAATTAAGCAAACCTTCCCATAAAAGCATTTGATGCGGCGCCCATCCAAACGGATAATCCCATTGTCGTATTGGCGCATTTTCATCAACACCGGCAATCGATTCTTTGGTACTTCCGGCAATTCCGCCTTTCATTTTAAATCTCGGAAGTGTCTTTTTAACCAAAATTTCTGCTTGTTCCGGCGTACTTATTTTCGCCCACAGCGGATAAAATGTTGGCGCGGCTTCAAAGAAATGCTGTTTTTCATTCACAAAATCATAATCAAGATAACATCCATATTCTGGATTCCAGCATAATTCATTGATTTTATCTTTTCTGGAAGCGGCTTTCGAAAGCCAATATTCACTTGAAAAAGATTTGTCTTCAAAATATTGAAATTCGTTTTTAAAGTACTTTTTAATCAAAAATGCAATGTCGGTTTCATATTTATAAAGTAAACTATTGATAGCAACAGTATTTAAATTGGCGCAAACTCCCACCAATCTATTGGTTGTATCGTGTCCGCTTTCGCGCATACTTCTATCATGAATAAAATACTTATCGAGTTCAGCGTCGATGACTTCTCTTTCGAGATATTTCTTCTCAAAATCGCGTGTTGAGAGATTATATTTTGGCGCATATTGCTCCAGAATATCATCAAAATGCCCCTCTTCTACCTCAAACGGAAGTCCGATTCCTTCTGCTTTATAACGATTTAAACCATTTGCCGTAAGTCGTTTTCCTTCTTCCATCCAAACGGTTTGGTATTCTTTTATGGCCGTTTTTAGATGTCTTTCGATCCAGAAAATATCAGGATTCGATTTTTCTAAAACATCTATAATTAGCGACGTATAAAGTGGCGGTTGTGTGCGAGTTAAATAATAGCTTCTATTCGCATTCAGGATTTTTCCGTAATGATCAATCTGATATTTAAAATTTTCTGCAATCCCCAAGGCAAGCTCAATTTTATCATCAATCAAAAGTCCTTTGGCAATAAAATAACTGTCCCAACCGTACATTTCATTGAATCTTCCTCCGGGAACTACAAACGGAACTCCTGAAATTTCATTGTTTTTTATCTGAAGTGCCAAAGCTAAAATTCCGGGCTTTTTATTAAGCGACAAAACATATTCTGGCGAAATATTCTTAGGCATTTGCACCACTTTCAATTTTGGCGTTACAGCTTCTAATTTTTTGAAATAATCAAAAACTATTTCGTCGCCAAAAGGCACATACAAATAAGCCAGTTCATTTTCGATCTTATTGTCTTCCAGAATTTTCTTTACACCATCAGCATCAATTGTTCGGGTAAGACCTTTCCAATACAGATTTTTTATTTTTCCGGAAATTCTTTTTACCGGATCTTCGGTAATTTCATTGAGATCAATTTCAGCAAATTCGGTATTGTTTTTTTTAGCCAAAGCCAATTCTTGCAATAAATTCGAAAGCTGATAAGTTCCTTCGATCAAAGCAGAATTTCCGTTTTCATCATTTAACAAAAACTTTTTTGGACCATGATCATCAATCGTTATTTTTTTATCGCCATCAGTATCTTCCTGATCCAATAATTTTTCGATGGTTTGGGCTATATGGATTTTAAATTTCATCTTTTGCAGTTATTTTTTTGAGAATAAAAAAGGATATTAATAATAAAGACATTGGAATTAAAGTAAAGTAAAAGGCTTTTTCCGGTCCTTCATTTTTAAACAACCAACCTGTTATTCTGGAACCTAATGTTCCGCCAAGGGCAGAAAATATTACAATTAATCCGGTCATTGAGCTTTGCAAATTCTTTGGTAAAGCACTTAACACAATAGAATTTAGTAAGGGATAAATGGGCGCTATAAATAATCCTATTAAAGGAAATGCAAAACCAATTAAGGGTATATCTGAAAGTGTATCGATGTTTTTTACCTCGAGACCTACGGTTTTAGGAAGTACAAAAACAACAATTAACATTGCCGAAAAAATACAGAAACTTAAAACCCAGATCCAGTTGACTTTTTTGGTTACAATACCGGCAATTAATCTCCCGACAGCTAATGAAATAGCCAAAATACTGGCCATCATAATGCTAATATTTTCTGGTAAATGAAGCACTTTTGTATTGAATGTTGGCAACCACGAAAGGATTCCCTGCTCGATCATGACAAACAAAAAGACACTAATAACAAAAATAACGGTAAGCAATTTTGCCATTAATTTGAACATTTGCATGAAATCATCTTTGAGATTTGCGCCTGCCGAAACTTCGGGCTCTTTGAATTTTACAAAAAATAAAAACAAAAATGACAGGAACGATAATGCAGCCAAAAACCAATATACATTTAACCATGAATTAGGATCGTTTTCGTTATTAAAAGCAGGAAATAGAAAATAAGCCAATGCAATACCCACCATAAAAAATCCTTCGATACTACTCATCAAAGCGTTGTGTTCTTTTTTGGTTTCAGTCACCGTGCCAATTAGCGAATAAACCGAAACTTTGATTAAGGCAAATGAAACTCCAACGGTTGCAAAAAGAATTTTAGCATTGTCGAATGAATTTCCAAAATACATAGAAATGCAAGCCAGAGTAACCAAACCCAAGCCTATCAGCATCGATTTTCTATAGCCTATTCTGGGTAAAAAAGAGGCTATAAAAAAGGATACAATAGCAATGGGCATGTCTTTGAAAGCTTCTAAAATACTTGCCTGAACTTCATCGACTCCGTAATTTTTTTGCGATTTTAAAATCACAATACCTACGCTGTTTAATAAAATAGCGAAGACAAAATAATTAAGATAAAGAGAGATTTTAATTCCTATGTTTTTCATTTTTTTCGGATGTGATTTGTTGCCGATGTTTTACATTTACGGTGTGGTTACGGTGTGGAGACGCACTGCTGTGCGCCTCTACAATACCGTATGTATAAATTTAGAAATTAATCGCTACCGAAAATCTAAACGCGCGTCCTAAAATAGGTCTTGCCATAAACACATCGCTTGCCGCAGATGTTGTTTGTCTTGGATCTCCTTCGGTCAAACCAATTTCGTTGAATAAGTTCGAAGCATCTACTGCGAAACGAAGATTATTATAAGTATAATTTAAACCTGCTCCCACTTCTTTATAAGCTGGCAAAACTTGTCTGTTATCCTGATTTGTGAATTTTTTATCGTAATAAGAAAACTGAACATAAGCGGTAAGATCTTTTGTAATATCTACTTCCGGTCTTAGGTTACAGAAAAATTTAGGGATTCTTCTTGCCGTATTTCCGTTAAAGTTAAAAGTAGAACCATCAGCATTTGTTCCTGTAAAATTATCGTACTCCGGTTTTTGAACAGTAAATGTAAAGTTCAGTTTTACAATACTATATCTTGCATTCGTTTCTACTTCAAGACCAATATTGTTTACGTCAGCAAATTTATTTTCTGAAGATCCATCAGATAAAATATCTGCAAAAGGAACATTTTTTAAACCCATGTGAAATAAATTCGCATTTACTGAGAAGAATGAACTTGCATATTTGTACCCTAATTCAAACTGATTTACTTCTGTATTTTTCAGTTTGCTTAAATCATCAGCATACTCATAAAAAGATTCTTCAATTGGAGATCTAAAACCGTGGCTGTAACGAACATATGAAGCCATTTTGTCATTAAATTTATAATTTCCCGCAGCAGTATAAGACCATTCGCTTACATCATATCTCCAGTAGGTATACGGATTTCCTTTTACCGTTGTCACCTTATCATCAGCTGTATTATTGTCTAAAATTCCTAAATCTTCGGCAAAAAATCTGGCGTGGTCTCTATATCCTGAATACTTGTCTTTGTTGTATCGTAAACCTGCGTTGAATGTTAAATTATCAGTTGCTTTAATCTCTGCATCAGCATAAATATCATTCAAAACTCCTTTTGTTTGTGCGTCTCTTTCTAACCAGGTGATTCTTTCTATACCATTCCAGGTATGATCTACTCCGCTTGTATTGTCTTTTACATTTAATAATCTTGGGTTATCAGAAACACCTACTAAATAAGAATTCCAGTTCCAGTATTGATTTGATTTCCAATTAGAATAATAATAACCAGCTGTTAATTTTACAGGATCTAAGTCAAAATTAAAAGAGAAATTATTCGCAAAATTGTTCATCTTTTTCTCGATGTGCCAAAGATCAGCTCTCATGATTAAAGCGTTTGGATCTAATTTTTGTCCGTTATCTACATAAGAATAGGTCAAATTGCTTGCCGTAGTATTTTGAACATCTGCTGCATATGCATCTTGTGTCCAGGGTCCTCCGTTAGGAAAAATGGCATTGTAATTTAAATCGATATTCGTGTTCTTGAAAGCATTTTTGAATGTTACTTTCTCTGATATTTTCTTTTTAAATTCAGCTCCAATAGAGTTGATAATTGGGTGAGAACCATCTTCTAAATCTGCACTAAAAGTTCCGCCACCATATTGAGGTACGTTTAAGTGACTTAAGTTTACTGATGTTAAAGTTCCATAATTTGGGTTAAATCCCGGGATTCCTTCTACTTTTCCGTTATTGCTTTTTAGCGGAATTGGCAAATAGAATGCGTTCCTGTCGTCAAGGTGTTTAAAGTTGATTCTTAAATAGTCGTTATCATCAAATTTATACGTGATGTTTCCTTTTATTTGTCCGCCTTTATTGGCTGTAAAACCTGTATTTCTTACACCATTATCAGCTCTGTAAAAACCTCCAACATTAAAAAATAATTTATCTTTAATTAAAGCGCCTGATAAATTAAGGTCAGTTCTGAACATTCCGTAATCTGAAGTCGTGAATTTTGCTCTTCCCATAAATTCATTCTGACCCGTTTTAGAAATAAAATTGATGATTCCACCTGGTGCATTATTGGCAAAAATTGAGGCAGAACCTCCACGAACAGCTTCCATTTTGCTTACCGTTTCGTCTAATCTGTAAAAAGTATCGGCGTTGGCAAATTGCAAAGCTCCATCTTCAAAAACCGGCAATCCGTCTTCCTGAATTTGCACATATTCATAAGCTCCCGCAGATGGTATACCTCTAGCAAAAAGGTTATTTCCTATTTCTCCTCCTGATGCTTCTACTACAAATCCCGGAATAGTTTGAAGCAATGCGGCTGTGCTCGACGGCGCTCTGTCTTCGATTGCTTTTGCTCCCATTGTGGTAATGGCAACACTCGATTCGAGTTTAGATCTTGGTGTTGATGATCCTGTAACCACCACTTCTTTTAAACTTTGTGATTCTCCTTCAAGAAGTAAATTTACCTCCAGAGATTCTCCTTCTTTTATCGCAATTTTTTTCTCGAAAGTTTTATATCCTACATTCGTTGCAATAATGGTATACGTTCCAGCTTCGATATTAGAGAACGAATATTCTCCGTTTTCATTGGTTACGGTACTTTTTCCTGTTTCCTTAATCGATACATTTGCTCCGGGAACGGTTACGCCGCTATCGTCAAGCACTTTTCCGGAAACCGTATTGGTATTTTGGGCAAACCCTTTATTGGGTAAAAAAAATAGGCACAACATTACAAGTAATGTACCTAAATACTGGTGTAGCTTTTTCATTTTTTTGTTCGGTTAGTTAGTAATTATGGTTATCACTGTCAAACTTAAAAACAAATAATAAGGAATATAGCAATTAAAAATCGAAAACGTTTTCGAAAACACCTAAAACGTTTTCGAAACTTAAAACTTTATCAATGCAGTTTATTTTTAGTACTTTTATTTCATGAATGACACAAAATTAATAGATATAGCCTCGGCATTAGGAATTTCGGTTACTACGGTTTCAAAAGCGTTAAAAGGATATACGGATATTAGTAAATCTACCCGCGCCAGAGTTATCGAAATGGCCGAAACGATGAACTATATGCCCAACTCTGTAGCGGTAAATCTTAGAACCAATGAAACCAAAACCATTGGTGTTATTATTCCGGCTACTGTACATCACTTTTTTTCGAGTGTATTGAATGGTATTCTCGAAGAAGCTGAAAAAAGAGGTTATCTGGTCATTATATTACAATCTAACGAAAAATACGAACTCGAGAAAAAGCAGCTTGCTCTATTAATTCAAAAACGAGTGGATGGCGTTTTAATGTCACTTTCAAATGAAACGGATGATTTTACTCATATTAATGAAGCCATTCGAAAAAATACTCCGGTAGTTTTATTTGATAAAATTGCCAAAAGGGTCGATTGCTCTAAAGTCGTTATTAATGATGCAAAAGCGGCTTTTGATGCCGTTTCGTACCTTATTAATAAAGGATACAAAAGAATTGCTCATTTTAGAGGTTCTTATGTTCCGCAAAACTCAATCGATCGCTTTTTAGGATATAAACGAGCCCTTGAAGCACACGGAATTGAATACGATTCGAAATTGGTTTACGTTTGCGATAACAATACTGATTTTGAAGACGGTTATGAAAACGCTCAAAAAATCATGACCGAAAATCCGGATATCGACGCCATTTTTGCGATTACAGATTTAGTGGCCATAGGGATTATCAAATACTTTAATGAAGCCGGAATAAAAACGCCGGAACAAGTTGCCGTTTTTGGTTTTAGCAATTGGTTTATGAGTACGGTTATTTCACCAAAATTAACCACAATTGATCAGCCCGGATTCGAAATGGGGCATCAGGCCGTTTCGCTTTTAATTGACGAAATTGTCGACATAAAAGAACATCGTCCGGTAACACATCAAATTATTGAACTTCCTACAAGAATCATTGAAAGAGAATCAACGGTTAAATGATTTTTTAGTTTTAACTTTGTCCCAATCTTAAAAAGCATCAATGTTTCCGATTCCTGAAAATACCGATATTTTATTGGCTGATGCCGAAAGTGGAAATCTATATTTAAGTCTGATTGAACAAATCAATAAAGACTTTAATTTAGCCAATGAAGGAATTGATTTCCCGATGAGTATTTCTCCCGAAGAATTAAAAATTCAGCTTCACGAAAAAATCTACAGAATGATTCAGTACAAATTTGCTGAATATCTCAATCTGCTTTACATTATTGATGTTCCTGAAAATGACATCAAAAAACTAGACGGTTCTGATTTGGTAATTCTTGCCGAACAAGTTGCTTTTTTGATTTTAAAAAGAGAATGGCAGAAAGTTTGGTTTAGAAATTATTATAAGTAAAGGTGCTTAGTTGCTAAGATGCTAAGGTTCTAAGTTTTACTATTTGGTCTGACAATATTTTTTAATCTGTCTAATTCAGTCCAAAGCCCAAATCCACTAGTATCTAGTTTACTTCCGACGATCTGGAAACGACCGCATTTAAAACAAATCTTTGCTATACCTACGGTTTCTTCTTTCTTCTTAAAAATAAAAACATCTCGGTATTCAGCTACACAAGCATATGCACTCATCTGCAAAGAATCCTTTTCGCTAAATACATTTTCTATTTCTTTTTGCTGCTTAACTGAAATATTGGATTTCTTGTAATTATGATTTAATAGAATTTTTTCAAAGTTTTTTTGTGCAATAGTATCGGGAAATTCAAACTCGAAAATATTAAGAAATTCTTTTTCCTTTTTAGTGTTATTATCTTTAGTAACTAGTGTAAAAAAATCTTTCTCAGAAAAATTCAAATAATAGTGATCAATCTTATCGGAATCAAAAAAAGGTCGCAATTCTTTCTTTACAACTTTTTGACTTTCAATATTTGTTTTTTTAGAGTCATTACAACTCCAAAATACAATAACAATAAGTATGAAAATATATTTCTTCAAAATTTTTCAGATTTAAAACCTTTGAACCTTTGTCCCTCTGAGCCTGTGAACCTCTTAGAAATATACTCTCACAAAAGGCATAAATCCTGAACCGTAAAGACTTCTGTTAGGATCATACAAAACATCGTAACGAGCACCAACAGTAACACTTCCTGTTCTGTAACCGGCACCAAGATATAAGGCCGTATTCCAATAATTATCTGAATAACTTGGTCTGTACGGAGTCGAATTATAATCAGTATTTACTCTTACCTGCTCTAATTCTGCAGACAACTGAATTTCCGGAATTGGATTTACAAGTCCCACTAAACTTCCTCCGTAAACATAAGAATTGTAATAACTTTTAGAAGACAAATAACCAAATTGCAAACCAACACCAACAGCCACAATTTCATTTACATTATAAATGGCACTTGGCATTACAGAAATATCGGTGTAGCCGGAACCAATTCCTAAACCAAGTCCTCCACCAAACTGAACTTTCTCCCAAAAATGATTGCTGTTGTCTATAACATACTTTTGCTGCGAAAATGCTGAAATTGAAAACAACATCACCAAAATCACAAAAAAAGGCTTGAAAACGATTGAGATTTGATTATAATTCATAGTTGAGTCTATTTTTAACAAATTTTTACGTAAAAGTACGTAAAAAAAAGATTTAAATAAATGCGATTGTTGTACTTTTGCCTTTCTATTTAACAAAAAGTATATTCACACATATTATGGATAGGTTTTCATTTTTAAATGCAGCGCATACAGAGTTTTTCGCACAATTATATGATCAGTATTTAGTAAACCCAGATAGCGTTGAGCCAAGCTGGAGAAGTTTTTTTCAAGGTTTCGACTTTGGACAAACTACTTATAATGACGAAAATCCAGTTCAACGAATTGTTGAATATGTGACTAGCGACAACACAGATTGTAGCCTTGTTTCTGACAAACTACAAAAAGAATTCAATGTACTAAAGTTAATCGATGCTTACCGTACTCGCGGACACTTGTTTACAAAAACAAATCCAGTTCGTGATCGTAGAACATCTTCTCCAACATTAGATATTGAAAATTTCGGATTAACAACTGCTGATCTTTCTACAGTTTTTGATGCTGCTCAAACTATTGGAGTGGGACCTTCTACTTTACAAGATATTGTAACGCGTCTTAAATCTATTTACTGCCAACATATTGGTATTGAATATATGTACATCAGAAATCCTGGCGTTGTAAAATGGATTCAGGATAAACTGGCTGTAAATGTTAATCAGCCTAATTTCTCTTCTGAAGAAAAGAAAACTATCTTAAACAAATTAAATCAGGCGGTTTCTTTCGAGAACTTCCTTCACACTAAATATGTAGGTCAGAAAAGGTTTTCACTCGAAGGTGGAGAATCTATCATTCCTGCTTTAGATGCTTTGATCGAGCAAGCTGCTGAAAAAGGTGTTGAACAATTCGTAATGGGAATGGCTCACCGTGGTCGTTTGAACGTTTTGGCAAACATCTTCGGAAAATCGACTCAGGATATTTTTGGCGAGTTCGACGGTAAAGATTACGATCAGGAATATTTTGATGGTGACGTAAAATACCACTTAGGTCTTACGGCTGACAAGAAAACAAGAACAGGAAAAAACATCAATATCAATTTAGCACCAAACCCTTCTCACTTAGAAACGGTTGGAGCTGTAATTGAAGGAATCACAAGAGCAAAACAAGATAAATATTACGCTGATGATTTCTCTAAAGTATTACCTATTGCCGTTCACGGAGATGCTGCAATCGCAGGTCAGGGTATCTTGTACGAAATCATTCAAATGGCACAGCTTGATGGTTACAAAACCGGAGGAACAATCCATATTGTAATTAATAACCAGGTTGGTTTTACTACAAACTACTTAGATGCTCGTTCATCTACTTATTGTACAGATGTTGCTAAAGTAACTTTATCACCAGTATTACACGTAAATGCTGATGATGCAGAGGCTGTTGTACACGCTGTATCTTTTGCATTAGACTACAGAATGCAGTTTGGTCGTGACGTATTTATCGATTTGTTAGGATACAGAAAATACGGTCATAACGAAGGTGATGAACCTCGTTTTACTCAACCAGTTTTATATAAAATTATCGCAAAACATAAAAATCCAAGAGATATTTATGCAGAGAAATTATTGTCAGACGGCGTAATCGATGCATCTTATGTAAATGCTTTAGAAAAGGAATACAAATCTGCTTTAGAGGAAAACTTAGAAGCTTCCCGTAAAAAAGATTTGACAATCATAACTCCATTCATGAAAAACGAATGGGACGGATTTGTTCAGGTAACAGATACGCAAATGCTTGAAAAAGTAAATACTACTTTTGACAAAACAGGATTAGATTCTATCATCAATACGATCTCAACTTTACCATCAGACAAAAAGTTTATCAATAAGATAACTAAAATTGTTACAGACAGAAAAGCAGGATACGACAACAATACTCTTGATTGGGGAACTGCAGAAGCATTAGCTTACGGTTCACTTTTAACAGAAGGATTCGATGTTCGTATTTCTGGTCAGGACGTAGAGCGTGGTACATTCTCTCACCGTCATGCTGTTGTAAAAGTTGAAGATTCTGAAGAAGAGGTAATCTTATTGAATAGTATCGAGAACAAAAAAGGAAAATTTGGAGTGTTCAACTCTCTTTTATCTGAATATGGAGTTCTTGGTTTTGATTACGGATATGCATTAGCAAATCCAAATGCTTTAACGATTTGGGAAGCCCAATTTGGAGATTTCTCTAATGGAGCACAAATCATGATTGACCAGTATATTTCTTGTGGTGAAGATAAATGGAACAACCAAAATGGTATCGTTTTATTATTACCTCACGGATATGAAGGTCAAGGTGCAGAACACTCTTCTGCAAGAATGGAGCGTTACTTACAACTTTGTGCAAGACAAAATATGTATGTTGCAGATTGTACAACGCCAGCCAACTTCTTTCACTTGTTGAGAAGACAAATGAAAACAAATTTCCGTAAACCTTTAGTAGTTTTCTCTCCAAAAAGTTTATTACGTGATCCAAGATGCGTATCTACAGTTGACGAGTTAGCAAACGGAAGTTTCCAAGAAACAATTGATGATAATACAGTAGATAAAAAAGCAGTAAAAACTTTAGTTTTTGTTACTGGTAAATTCTACTATGATATCGTTGCTGAAAGAGAAAACAACGGAAGAAATGATGTTGCAGTTGTTCGTATTGAGCAATTATTCCCTTTCCCTGCTGCACAACTTAAAGAAATCATTGCACAATATCCAAATGCTGATGATTATGTTTGGGCTCAGGAAGAACCTAAAAACATGGGAGCTTACAGCTTTATGTTAATGAACTTTGATCTTGTAAAATGGAGATTGGCTTCATTAAAAGCTTACGCTGCACCAGCATCAGGAAGTTACACACGTGCAAAACGTCGTCATGCAGATGCAATTAGAATGGTATTCGATAAAGATTTATTCAGATAAAAAATTAGTTTAACGTTTAAGGCTTAAAGTCGAACCAAACACTTTAAGCTTTAAACAATACAAACCTTAAACAAAAACAAAGATGATTTTAGAAATGAAAGTCCCATCACCAGGGGAATCAATAAAAGAAGTTGAAATTGCAACTTGGTTAGTAAAAGACGGAGATTATGTAGAAAAAGATCAAGCTATTGCTGAAGTTGATTCAGACAAAGCAACTCTTGAATTACCTGCTGAAATGAGCGGAATTATCACGCTAAAAGCTGAAGAAGGTGATGCAGTTGCTGTAGGAGCTGTAGTTTGTTTAATTGATACAAGTGCAGCAAAACCATCAGGATCTGCTCCGGCAGCAGAAGCTCCAAAAGCAGAAGCAAAAACTGAAGCTCCAAAAGCAGAAGTAAAAGCGGAGGCACCTAAAGCAGCGCCTGCTCCGGCAGCGACTTACGCTACAGGAACTCCATCTCCGGCAGCAAGAAAAATATTAGACGAAAAAAACATAGCACCGGCAACTATTTCAGGAACTGGTAAAGACGGAAGAATTACTAAAGAAGATGCTGTAAACGCAGTACCTTCTATGGGAACTCCAACTGGAGGAAACCGTGGATCTGAGCGTACAAAATTATCAATGTTACGTCGTAAAGTAGCAGAGAGATTAGTTGCTGCTAAAAACGAAACAGCAATGTTAACAACTTTCAATGAAGTTAACATGACGCCAATCAACCTGATCCGTAACGAATACAAAGATGCTTTCAAAGCTAAACATGGTGGTTTAGGTTTAGGATTTATGTCATTCTTTACAAAAGCAGTTACTAGAGCTTTAGAATTATATCCAGACGTAAACTCTATGATGGATGGTGATTATAAAGTAGCTTACGATTTTGCTGATATCTCTATCGCAGTTTCAGGACCAAAAGGTTTAATGGTTCCTGTAGTTCGTAATGCTGAAAACTTATCTTTCCGCGGAATTGAAGCTGAAATTAAAAGATTAGCACTTAGAGCTCGTGATGGTCAGATTACTGTTGACGATATGACTGGCGGAACTTTCACTATTACTAATGGTGGTGTTTTCGGAAGTATGTTATCTACTCCAATCATCAACCCTCCTCAATCAGGAATTTTAGGAATGCACAATATTATTGAGCGTCCGATTGCTGTAAACGGAAAAGTTGAAATTCACCCAATGATGTACGTTGCTCTTTCTTATGACCACAGAATCATCGACGGACGTGAGTCTGTTGGTTTCTTAGTAGCTGTAAAAGAAGCTTTAGAAAATCCTTTAGAATTATTGATGAACGGAGACGCTAAACGTGCTTTAGAATTATAATTGTAATAATTTTCAACAATACAAAAAAGCCTGTTCATTCATTTGAACAGGCTTTTTTTTCTTAATATTAGCTTAAATCTTGCTTAAGATGTTAATTTTTTACACAAATTTAAATTTTACCTTTTAAAAAATATTTTATTTAGAACAAATAAAAATAGCTTGTATAGTTGATAATCAACAACTAAATTTGCGCTATTAAAACCAATTCTAAATAAAAATGAAATATAAATTTACAATTTCTTTTTTGAGCTTTTGCTTTTTTCTATTGGCTGCTACAAGTATCTCAGCACAAGAAAGAGCCTATATTAAAGGTCAAATTA
>NZ_CADCSU010000060.1 GCF_902804475.1 Flavobacterium bizetiae | reverse complement strand
TAAAAGGACATATCTATTACCAATTAGACTAATTTACTACTCTAATAGAAGAAAGAACAAATCTTTAGGTACATTTGCAGGATTTATTTTTTCATTAAGTTTTACTCGAAAATATTTTATTTTTGCATTTTTACGCTCCTATATAATGAATACTCCAGAACAACCTATACCACACAACGAACTACAACGTCTTGCCGCATTAAAACGCTATAATATTCTTGACACTTTGCCGGATACTGCTTTTGATGATGCTACAAAACTCGTTTCATATATATGTGGTGCGCCCATCGCACACATTTCATTCATAGACGAAAACAGACAGTGGTTTAAATCGGAAATTGGAATTGGAGTTTCAGAGGTACCAAGAGAAATTAGTTTTTGCCGATATACTATCATGGAATCGAAAATGGTTGAAATACCGGATACGCATTCGAACGAACGATTTAAAAACGATCCTAATGTTACAGGAGGTTTTAAGGTGAGATTCTATGCCGGAGTTCCGCTTACGACACCTGACGGATATAACATCGGAACCATTTGCGCAATAGATCATGTTTCGAAAGAACTTAATGACGATCAGCGTAATGCACTTACAATAATAGGTAAACGCGTTATCAATCAATTAGAATTAATAACAAAAAATATTGAGTTGGCTGCTCAGAAAAAAATCGCCGATCGTGCCGTATTTGCAAAAGACAGTTTTCTAGCGAATATGAGTCATGAAATTAGAACTCCGCTAAACGCTATTATAGGTTTTACAGATCTTTTGGCACAAACCAGACTTGATACAATCCAGCGTGATTATATAGAAAGTGTTCAAATTGCCGAAGAAAATTTGCTTTTAATCGTAAATGATATTCTGGACCTTTCTAAATTAGAATCAGGACATTTAACAATTGAATCGCAACCTTTCAATTTAAAAAATTCCCTTAAACATATTTATGATTTACTAAAAATTAAGGTGCCTAAGGATGTTGAATTCAATCTTTTTCTGGATGCCGAAATGCCAGAAAACGTAATTGGAGACCAGGGAAGATTAAATCAAATATTAGTAAACCTTACAGGTAATGCCCTTAAATTTACTGAAGATGGTGAAGTAACTATTTCTGTAAAAAAAGTAGCTGAAACAGCTGATAATTATTCGCTTAAATTCTCGGTTAAAGATACCGGAATTGGTATACCGGCAGAAAAACTTAAAACTATTTTTGAACGATTTACCCAGGCAGAAGAAAGCACTACCAGAAGATTTGGCGGTACAGGACTTGGACTTAATATTGTAAAACAATTAGTCAATCTGCAAAACTCTGAAATTCATGTAAAAAGTAAGGAAGGTCGTGGCTCAGAATTTTTCTTTATTTTAAATTATAAAAAAACAGAGCAAATTGAAGCCGAAGAAGAACAGTTGTCAGGCTATAATTTAGGAAAACTAAATATTCTTCTTTGCGAAGATAATGTCCTGAACCAAAAACTGGTCCGAAGCGTGATCCATAATTTTGGTTTTGAATTGGATATTGCTGAAAATGGAGAGGTTGGAATTGATCTTTTATCCAAAAACAAATACGACCTGATATTGATGGACCTTCAGATGCCAGTAAAAGATGGTTATCAGACTACAGAGTACATCAGAAATGAAATGAATTCAAACATTCCGATAATAGCCATGACGGCACATTCTCTTGTGGGCGAACAGGAACTTTGTTTTAATATGGGAATGAACCAAAACCTTTTAAGCAGACGGCACTTTTAGAAACGATAAAAATGGTTTTAACCATAGAAAGTAAACCGGTTCAGAAAAGAAAAGTAGATTTGTCTTTCTTAGAAGAAATGTCTTATGGAGATACCGGTTTCAGACAAGAAATGATCAATCTTTTTGTAGAGAAAATTCCAAATGAAGCCGATCAGTTACAAAAAGCATTTCACGATAATGATACTAATACGGTGAGAGATCTTGCGCATAATATGAAATCAAGTATTGACATTTTTATGCTAAAAGATCTTAGTAACTATTTAACTATTATCGAAGAAGAAGCTAAATTGGGACAATTTAATGCTGAAACCGCAGATAAAATAAATATTTTTCATTGTGAAATCACAGAAGTCGTTAAAATCTTAAAGGAAGTATGATAAAAGAGAAGTATGCCTTAATTTTGTAATAATAGCAGTTGCTAAAAGTAGTTACCCCAAAGACAAAATTTAAGCCATGAGAATAATTTTATCCGAAGATAATGAAATCCTACGCAAATCATTATCATTTTTCTTAGAGTCTAAAGGATTTACTGTTGATCAGTTTTCTGACGGAAAAGACGCACTCGATGCCATTGAGGCAAATAGTTACGACCTGATCCTTACAGATATCAATATGCCCGGCAAAAGCGGAATGGAAATTACGCAATATGTAAGGGAAAGTCTTGGCTCTGATATTCCAATAATTATATTTACTTCATCGGGCGTAGAACAAACAGAACTCGATTCTTTTGACATTGGCGCAAACGAATTTATGGCTAAACCTGTTAGTCCGGCTGTGCTTTTAGTGAGAATTAATAAATTACTAAAAACACGACTTTAATGAAATTTCTATACTACTCCATATTCTTATTTTTAATTTCCTCGAGTGTAGTAGCACAGGAGATTAATCTTGACGCGGCTTTATCTGAGGTAAAACGTGAAGTCGAAAAAAACAACTACGATAAAGCATTATTGCTTTTGGAGCCTTTGCAAACCAAGTTTCCTGAGAATGAAGATATAAAAATCTATAAAGGCCGAATTTACAGCTGGAAAAAAGAGTACGTCTCGGCAATAAAAATATTGTCTCCAATGGCAGACAGAACCAGTCCTAATCCGGATGCATTATTGGCTATTATTAATGTTTATTTTTGGTCAGAACAATTTGAAACCTGTATTGCGTATTGCGATAAATATCTTGCAGTAGATCCCAACTCTTCGGATGTTGTGTTAATCAAAATTAAATCTCTTGAAAAATTAAATCGTGATAAAGAGGCATTAGAACTGGTAGAAAAATTACCTATAACCGACAATAGTACACAGGCCATTACAGGATTGAGAACACTTATTGGGCAAAAAGCAAAAAATGCAATAGCCGCTTCTTATCTTAATATCTCAACCTCTGATCCTGGTCAGTCGCCTTTGCATTATGGCTATATCGAATATTCGCATAAATTTAGTAAATCGGCTCTTGTGGGACGTGCGAATATAGGTTATGCCAACAATGAGACACAAATGATGTTTGAGGCAGATTATTATCAAACCTTCAAAAAAAGAGATTATTTGTATGTTAATGCTGGTTTTTCGACCGGAGAAACCATATTTCCCGTGGCAAAAGTTGGTGCCGAATATTATTTTAAGCCTGGTAAAAGATTCGATTATGCTCTGGGTGCCAGATTTATGCATTTTGAAACCGATGACGTAACATTACTTACGGGACAAATTGCCTATAAAACAGGTTCGTATACGCTGGCATATCGTCCTTATTACGATACTTCAAACGAATTACTTTCTCATGTTTTAAGCATTCAGCATACAAACGACGAAAAAGAAAGTCTTATACGATTAGAATTGCAATATGGGAATGTTCCGTATTTGTATCTTTATAATAACGCAACAGAACCTTTAAAAGCGTATAGAGTTGGTTTGCAGTACCAGCATCGTTTTGGTAATTCCTTTTTTGTACGACCGGTTTTTCTTTATGAATATGAAGAATATTTGCCAAACGAATACAGAAATAGGTTTAATGTTCAGGTAATTGTAACGAAACGTTTTTAGTATGCTAGAAATCAGGAAATTTTTTAATAATGATGCCTGGTTAGAACATTTTCTAATTCTGTGCATTAGCCTGTTTATTATTTCAGCGGTGATCTTGTACGTCATGATTATCAGAAGCCGAAGTAATAATATCAAGAAAGAAAAGCTCAGAATAGTATACAGTTCATTAATTGAAAAATTAATGTTTTCAATTGTTTTTCAAGACCTTACTTTTTCTGCTATTAAAGAAGACAACGATTATAAAATACTTTCCAGAAATACTTTTTCAAGAGAAGTAACTATGGAATCTATTATCGATCTCCATAAAAATTATGATGGAGTTTATTCGCAGAAATTAGAACAATTTTATAAAGAATCCGGCTTGATAAACGACTCACTTAAACGTCTTAAAAGTTTAAAATGGGAGATAAAATGCAAAGGTATCACGGAGCTTGCAGAAATGAATGTTACCGAAACTTTTGACAGCATTATAACAATATCAAAATCGAGAAACAAAACTTTAAAAATTACAGCCCTCAATGCCGCAATTAAACTTGGCGGGACAAAAGGTATTGTACATCTTACTGAATATCCTTTTCCAATAGATGAATGGATGCAGATTAATATTATAAATGCTTTTAAAAAACACGATGTTGGCGACACAAAAGGAGTTGAACTATTACTCGAATCGCAAAATACCACAGTAATTTCAATCGGTTTAAAACTGATTAAAGAACTTAAACTTACACAAAAAGTTTCGTATGTAGCACAATTGGTAAACAATGCTACCAATACACAAGTAAAATATGAGGCGCAAAACGTATTGCAGACTTTAACAATATAAGCAAATGACTTTTTTTAATAACGAATTAACGGCGTTTTCTGAAGTATATCTAATGCTTATACTGGCTTATGCGATATTCATCATGTCGTCTTATCTTATATTGGCTCATCTTTCGACAAGAGAGTTGAGAGAATATCTTAAAAAAAATAGTTTTGTAGATTATAATGTGCTCCTAACAAGTGAATTTGCGCCGAGTCTTTCCCTGATTGCTCCAGCTTATAATGAAGGTTTTACAATTAAGGAAAACGTAAAATCGTTACTTTCATTAAATTATAATAATTATCAGGTGATTGTTGTAAATGACGGAAGTAAAGATAATTCTATGGAAATCCTCATTAGTACTTATGATCTTGTACTAACTGAACGTGCGATTCATCAACAAATAGAAACAAAAAAAATAAAAGGAATTTACACTTCTAGAAATGCTGCTTTCAAAAAACTAATTGTCGTAGACAAAGAAAATGGCGGTAAAGCCGATGCATTGAACGTGGGATTAAATATTGCTCAAAATCCGTATGTAGTTTGTATTGATGTAGATTGCATTCTCGACAAAGATTCCTTACTTAAACTGGCAAAACCTTTTCTTGAATCGCATGAAAAACGCATAATTGCTACAGGCGGCGTTGTCAGAATAGCCAATCAGTGTGTGATCAAAAACGGACGTTTGGTCGAAGTAAATATTCCCGATGTTATGATTCCAAGAATACAGGTGTTGGAATATCTACGAGCATTTCTTTTAGGAAGAATGGCCTGGAGCAGACTTGACGGTTTATTACTTATTAGTGGTGCTTTTGGTGCATTTGACAGAGAAATTGCTTTACTGGCAGGTGGCTATAGTACAAAAACTGTAGGCGAAGACATGGAATTGGTCGTGCGAATGCGTCGTTATATGCTTGAAAACGATTTACCTTACGCAGTAAGTTATATTCCTGATCCGCTTTGCTGGACAGAAGCGCCTGAAGATTTCAATATTTTCAAGAAACAACGCAGCCGTTGGATGAGAGGAACTATTGAAACTCTAAGTCTTCATAAAAAAATGTTCCTGAATCCAAAATATAAACTTTTAGGAATGCTCAGCGTACCGTATTGGACATTCTTTGAATTTCTGGCTCCTGCAATAGAATTTACCGGACTTTTGATTACCGTTATATTTATCATATTTGGTTTATTGAGCTGGTATTTCTTTTTTTTACTTTTATTGTTTGTGTATTTTTTCGCTGTTTTATTTTCAGTCATCGCATTGTACAGCGAAGAGCGTACCTATCATAAATATCCAAAACAAGCTGACTTTTTTAAGTTGTTATTGGCTGCTTTCATAGAACCATTGTATTTTCATCCTTTAACCATTTATGCTGCTTTAATTGGTTATAAAGAAAATCTTATGGGAACCAAAGGCTGGGGCGAAATGACCAGAAAGGGTTTTACTCAAAAACCGTAATATGAATTGGTCATGAAAGATTTATGCTGTAAATCAGTTCGTGAGAAAACTTAAAAAAAACCTCCAGAATAAAATTAATACTGACAATCTACAACTTAAGTATTGGTTTTTTAATTATTTAGACAGAACTTTAGCGGTGAAAATTTAATACTAAATAAGATGAAAAAAACAATACTTCTACTTGCCTTAGGTACAATAATTCTTTCATGTAATAAAAAAACAAACGAAAATCAAAATTCAGAAGTTTCAGTAGAACAAAAAGAACAAACTTCAAATAATGATCAGGCAAATAATGATCTTAAAAAAAGTTTTAATATCGAAGACATTCCGTATTCAAATGCTGATTTAGGTAGTTTTCCATTTTTCACTTTACCAGAAGGATTAACAGAACAAAATAAACCATTGCAAAAAAAAATCGATGTTTGTTTTTTTCCAGTTAATGGTGTCATGACTTCATTTGAAGGCAAATTGTATAAAACAAATGTTACCGCAAAACCGGGAGAAGAATTTTCGCAACGTTATTTTGAAAAAAGTATCGAAGATTATCTGAATTCTATAGGAGCTGTTAAAGTTTTTGATGGTGAAATTACTAAAGAAGAATTTGACCGCTACAACAAAAAAGACACCAATAAAGGTAACGAAGGAGATATTGGTTATACAGATGAACAGATTAAATTTTATGTGATCCGTTCAAAAAGTAAAGGGAATATCTATGTACAATTTTCTTCTAATAATGCCGCTGGAAAGCTTAATATTCTTCAGGAAGAAGTATTTCAGCAAACCATAAAAAAAGTCACAGCAGATGATATTGCAAAGGACTTAACCGAAAAAGGTAAATCTATTTTATACATTAACTTCGATGTTGATAAAGCTACCATTTCAACCGATGGAAAAGAAGTCGTTAATGAAATTGCTCAGGCATTAAAGAAAAATACTGCTTTAAAAATAGCTATCGAAGGTCATACTGATAATACAGGTGATGCAGCGCACAACAAAAAACTATCAAACGATCGTGCAAATGCTGTATTGAGTACATTGACAACACAAGGAATAGATAAATCCCGATTATCAGCAAAAGGATTTGGAGCAGAACGACCATTAGTGGCAAACGATTCAGAAGATAATAAATCTAAAAACCGTAGAGTTGAGTTGGTCAAAATAAATTAAAAGAACCTATTTTTAAAAACGCGACCTAGCTACAGCACATAAAAAAAACCTGAAGATCAATGCATCTTCAGGTTTTCTTATTTAAGATATTTTCTAATAAAAATATATGCTGCTTTTACTACTTATCCATACTAATATATGCCGGATATGATTCAGCGTTAGGTAAATTAAATTCTTCGTCATAAGGTGGTATCCCTGTACCGTTATTGTATAATGCTACACGTTTTACCCCAGTTGCTGTGCTTCCACCCGTTCCGTTAATCACATTTAAAATATTACCCGGACCCGCAAAACGAGTGATACAGATTTTTTCGAGTTTCACATTTGGGGTATTAGGTACCTCAAAGCCATTTTTCTTGTTTACAATCCCGTTATTTCCTGTAAAAACCGCATAAGAACCCATTCCAATCGTATGATGTTCTTTTACTGTATTCGCTACCTTAAATGCTGCATAACCATCAACTTTACCTCCCTGACTACTCCAGCTTGTTTGATTGGGAGCATCATAAGGCGGTTCGTTTTGAAAGAAATAAGTTCTACCGCGTTCTCCTAACCATAACACTTCATATTCCTGATAATGCTCGACAAATAAAGCATAAAGTGTAACATCATCGCCCGTAACAATAAGACCGTTTTTACATCTGTCTCTTACCCAACGAGCCTCTCCGCCCTTTTGCGAACCATGATCAGCACGCCATAACCAAAAATGATCGCCTAATACATTATTACTGTTAATTTGCATAGAAGCTTGTATCTGAATATTTTTAGACTGAACTCCACCTACTCTGCAAGTAATATCCGAAAGCAAAATAGGATCGTTTGAATGGTCTGCATTTGCTCCTTCATTACCAATTCTAATCTGATACGTTGTACTATTAAAAGAATCCATCAAAAGTCCCGCAATGATAATTCCATCCTTATCATCAGCATAAATACATCCCCAGGTATTTTTCTCCGTAGGTTCAAGCGTAACCGAAGCTATACCGGCACCTAAAAGTATGGCATCTTTTCTATTCACCTGAATAGGAGCATTCAGCGCGTAATGTCCTGGTGTGAAAAATATATTTTTGCCTGCTTTTAGTGCATTATTGATTTCTACATCGGTATCACCTTCTTTGGCAACATACCAGTCTATAACTAAATCCTGAATTTTCCCTTTCCCCATATCTGTAGACGACCATGAAACTCCTACTCTATCCTTTTGCCATGCCGGAACAAATACTTTGTATTCGCCATCTCCATCCACAAATAAGAAAGGCTTTTCTCTGATAATAGGCGTAGTAGAAATTGGAGAATTTGCATCATCTGCCTTTGGAGGATTTACACAACCTTGCCAAACCATATTATACGAACCGCCCATAGATGCTGAACCAACAGGAAATATGGCATTTCTGGTATACCATTGTTGCTGCCCGCCCCAATTAGGTCTGGTCGATGTATAATGAGTATCGGCAATAAAACCACCGCTTCCCCAAAAATTGGTATCTCCAATATCAGATATATATTTTGAAGTACTTTCAATCAGCATTCTTCTCGCACTTGTAGATTGAGAAACTGTCCAGCCAAAATCGCGCATTACTTCAACATTTTCTACAGAACGCCAAAACGTACACGTAGCATTTGCTCCACCTGAAAGATGAGGCCTTGTAAAGATAGATCCCAACTTAACATCTGATGGCACTTTACCCAAACCTCCAATATGAGAATAAAATCCTAATTCAATTGCATTCGCTTCTTTTGACGATGCAGAACCCGATCCGCCAGCATCGTAAGTTTGACCCTTTATATTTGCTTTAAAATAATAAGCCTGACGTTTTGTAGTCCATTCACCATTTGATCCTCCAAGACCAATACTTGGAAATTGCGAATTAATATCGTTTCGGGCTGTTTCTGCCTTTTCGTATTTTCTGTCGTAGAAATACATATTACTGCCAAAAATTTGATTTTCAAGCGAAATGAGTATCGTTATATCGTTACGGGTAATTTTATAGTAGTTCTCATATTTATCTTTATTAGGTTTACTATCTGTAAATGTCAATTTAGAAGTAGACCCCACCGATACAAAATCTGATGCTAACCTGCTCCCTCCTCTTGTAATAATATAATTTCCTGAAGAGCCAAATGCCGGCCATGTTAATACGATATTATGTTTCTTTTTGTTGTAAACAATTTTGCCTTCAATTGTATTTTCCAGTTTTTTTTCACCGGAAAAATACGATGGTACAAAACTGCATAGAATCAACATAAACGCACATGATGTAAATATTGAGATTATTTTTCTGTTCATAATACTATTCTTTGTTAATGATTTTTACTGCTTTTTATGATCTAGGAATTTCGAAGATAATAAATAATCCTAAAATCTATATTGAACGATAAATGGCTATTTCAACCTGAAAATGCCAATACTTCCATCCATCACATAAAAAAATATGAGATTATTTTTACGGGCAAATACAATTCATCTTTATGGTTAGTATAAATATTCTATACATAGCTTCACAACGAAATTTGTTTTTACCTGCCGTTCTATCATTAATAATATAAGAGATTCTTGTAAATTTTCGAATCAATTATATTAATTCCTTAACAACTAAAACTTAGTCATTCAACTACAAAACAACAACTTAAATACATTTTCTTTCATAAACTTCTTTCTATTATTTGAAAGGATCAATAGTGAATTAAATACTATACAGCGACGTCCATTTTTTATTAAGATCAATTGCATCGCAATTATTCAGCATTCCATTTTTAATAATTTTCGTTTTATTTTTTTTTGATATCTATAATTTCATTAACGTCATTTTTTTAAGACAAAAACGCATCTAAATTCAGAAAAAAGATTTTAGTATACCCAAAAACGTATTTTATTACTCCTCGCTAAAACCAATATTATCCAATTTTGCACGGTAAATCACCAATCGATATTTACCAGTTCATGGTGATTTTTTCAAACTAACTAATTAATTAACCAATTACCAACCACAAATGACAAATTCTATTAGGATTAAAAAAAGTCCTAATTGCGTATCTGGATTTAATTTGAAAAAGAAAATGATGCTGTTTTGTGTCCTGTTTTCTTTATCTCAAGTTGATGGATACGCTGTTAGTTCTAAGCGTACAACAACGGTTCAAAATGTACAACAGCAAAAAAGCATTACCGGACAGGTTAATGACGAAAATGGTTTACCGCTACCAGGTGTAACCATACTAGAAAAAGGAACTAAAAATGCCGTTTTAACAGATTTTGACGGAAAATTTAGTTTAAAAACAGAAAACGAGAATGCCATCTTAGTATTCTCTTTTCTGGGTTATACAAATACAGAAGTATCCATAAAAGGAAAAGCTGCGGTAAATGTAAAAATGCAAAAAGCTACAACTTCATTAGACGAAGTAGTTGTAGTGGGATACGGTAAAATGAAGAAAAAGGATTTAACCGGAGCAATCGTTCAGGTAACACCTGACAGACTGGCCAACCAAAATCCGCAGACCGTTCAGGATATATTAAGAGGTACTCCTGGATTAAGTGTAGGTTATGATCCTTCGGCAAAAGGAGGAGGAAGAATGCAAATTCGCGGACAAGGTTCAGTTTATGATCCAAGAAAAGAGGGTGTGCACAGTTCACCGCTTATCATTTTAGACGGAATGCAATTTTATGGTGAGCTTTCAGAAATTAACCCTGATGATATTGGCCAGATCGATATTTTAAAAGATGCATCGGCAGCATCTGTATATGGAGCGAAAGCAGCAGCCGGGGTTATTATTATTTCGACCAAAAAAGGTAAAACCGGCAAGCCTATGGTAAGTTTTACTACCAATACAACAATTAGTAATAAAAGTGCCTATCGTAGTGTATATTCTCCGGAGGGATATTTAAAATATCGTGAAGATTGGGAAACTGCTCAAACGTATGGTGTTAATACAGCAACCGGGCAATACGAAGCATGGATAGCAGGAACCACTGCTAATGGTAGACCCGGGTACTTTTCAAACCCTAACGATTTAGGCAAATGGGGTCTTACTGAAGCACAATGGTTAGCTTATCAACCAGCAGCGCAAACAGCAGGGAAAAGTTCGAAAGAAGTGTGGGGAGCACGTTTGGGATTGAATTTTGATCCTTCATTAATGGCTAATTTCCTAGCAGATAAAACACACGATTGGAGTAATAGTTCTTTTAGAACAGGAATTAATCACGATTATAATTTAAGCATTTCAGGAGCAAGTGACAAGGTCAATTATTACATGTCTTTTGGTTACTTAAATTCAGAAGGAGCTATTGTAGGCAATGATTATAAATCAGTACGTTCTAATATGAAAATTGATGCTAAAATTACCAGTTGGCTTGACATTGGAGCCAACGTTAATTTTCAGGATCGTTCAGATGGAGATCTTACTCCCTCTTTGGACACACGTTCCGGGTCTAATAATATGCTGAGAACCAGCCCGTTTGGAACCTTTAGAGATGCAAATGGCAATTATGAAAGACAACCGATGGGAAAAAATGTTTCGGGGCAAAATTATAATTATTACTACGAGCGCCAATATACGGAGAAAGAGACTGGATATACGATATTGAATAGTATTTTTAATGCAAAGGTAACATTACCTTTAGGTATTACTTATTCGTTTAACATCTCTCCTCGTTATCAATTTTATCATGATCGTTATTTCAGATCAACACAAAATCCAAACTGGCCTGCAGCAACAACTGGAGCAGTTAGAAATAACTCCACGAATTTTGATTACAACCTGAATAATACATTAACCTGGGATTATACAATAGCTGAAAAACACCACATCATAGCAACTTTTGTTCAGGAAGCTGAAGAACGTCGTTACTGGTCAGACGGAATGAATGCTTATAATATTCAACCATCAGATGCTTTAGGGTTTCACAATGTTGCTACTGCAACAATGGCGAATAGCGAGCTTAGATCAAAAGACACACATGAAACAGCAGATGGATTGATGGCAAGACTTTTCTATTCCTTTGATAATCGTTATATGCTTACAGCGACTGTTCGTCGTGATGGATATTCGGCATTTGGAGCTTCAAATCCTTATGCTACATTCCCTTCTTTTGGAGTAGCATGGAGCTTTAAAAATGAAAACTGGTTTAAGTGGAATGCGATGTCTACAGGTAAATTACGTTTGTCGTGGGGTAAAAACGGAAACAGATCACTTGATGATCCGTACATTTCTTTGGCAAACCTTGTAAATACCGGAACAATGGGATATTTAGATCCTTCAGGAAAAGCGCTTGAAATTAAGTTTTTATCACTTGATCGTATGGCAAATCCAAATTTGGTATGGGAAAAAACAGCCTCTACCAATATTGGTCTTGACTTAGGTTTTTTACAAGATCGTATTACTGCAAATATCGATGTGTACAGAAAAAACACACATGATATGATTATGAGTCAGGCATTGCCAGGTTTTACAGGATTTTCATCTATTGCAACCAATTTAGGAGAAGTTCAAAATCAAGGTTTTGAATTGAGTATTAATACCGTTAATATGAGAAGACCAAATTTTGAATGGCGTACTACTTTAGGAATATCCTATAACGAAAATAAAATTATTTCATTATACGGCAATATGGTAGATATTAAAGACGCCTCTGGTAATGTGATTGGAAAAAAAGAAGGTGACGACTCAGCTAATGGATGGTTTATCGGAAGACCAATTTCTCAAATTTGGGATTACAGAATAACCGGAATCTGGCAGAAAGACGAGTGGAAAGAAGCTCAAAAATACGGACAGCGTCCTGGAGATCCAAAAGTGGCAAACAGTTATACTGCAGATGATGTTGATGCGGTAGGCCCAGATGGTGTTACTTATAAAAAAGCGGTTTATAATGAAAAAGACAAGCAGTTTTTAGGAACTTCAACTCCTCCTGTACAATGGTCGTTGCGTAATGATTTTAAAATTTATAAAAATTGGGATTTAGGAATAAGTATGTATTCTTACATGGGACACAAATCACTGGATTCAAATTACATGAACACTTTCAACGATTCCAGTTTGTATAAATTCAACTTCAATCCTTATGTAAATCCGTATTGGACACTTGACAACCCAACCAACGATTGGGCACGTCTTGATGCTAAAGGACCTGCCGGAACTCCAGTTGCACCAGGAAAATTGTATGATCGTAGTTTTATTCGTCTGGACAATATTTCACTTGCCTATACACTTCCTAGAGATATTTTAGAGCGTGCACATATTAAAAGTATAAAGATTTATGCTTCGCTTCAAAACGTAGCAACATGGTCCGCTTCTAAAGAATGGAAATACTATGGAGATCCGGAAACAGGAGGATTAGCTACACGCCAGTTTAATTTAGGTTTTAATTTCCAACTTTAATAATTCAACAATGAAAAGATATATAAAAAATAAAATGACAAGACTGGTGCCTTTAATGGTATTGGCAGCGCTATCTGGTTCTTGTTCTAAAGATTTTCTCGAATCAGATCCGCTTTCTTTTTACGAACCTGAATCTACATTTTCTACCGAAGCGGGATTACAGGCGACTTTAGCACTATGTGATAAGCAGCTGCGTAACAATTACATTCATTTTAATGCTGCTGGGGTAAATGTGCCTATTGGTACAGAGTATCTATTCTCTGATATGGCACAATACGGAAAAACAGATGCGGGCAGTAATATTGCTGATTATGCCACTACTATTGTTCCTACAGGACCTTTTCAAAGAGACGTAGGCGAGTCAACTTATCTTGGTTTTTACTGGACTGAAGCTTATACAGGTATTAAAAATGCGAATACTGTATTAACGTATATTGGGAATGTAAAAACTTTATCTGAGGAAGTTAAAAATAAATATATTGGGCAAGCCTATTTCCACAGATCATACCGTTATCTGAATCTTGTTTACCAATTTGGAGACATCCCATTGATTACAAAAATATTGTCAGTTCCTAAACAGAGTTATTATTCTACTAAAAAAGAAGCTATTATTGAAATGATTACGGCTGATATGGAGAAAGCTGTACAATATGTGCCAGAGCAATCTAAAATAGGATATGTAGGTATGGTGAGTAAAGGCGCATGTCGTCAGTTATTGATTAAATGTTATCTAGCATCCGGTAGATTTGCTGACGCTGAAGCACAAGCCAATATCTTAATCAACCAATCAGGCTATTCTTTGGTACAAAACTCTTTAGGTATTTTTGATCCCGGTGGAAATCCAACGGCATGGCCAATTACCAGAAACGTGATCTGGGATTTACACAGACCCGAAAACAAAGTAATTTCTGCAAATACCGAAGCTATCCTGGTAGCACCAAATGGAGGAGCACAATCCTTTTTATCATTTGCTTCCATGAGAATTTTTGGACCTAACTGGAATGATGCCAATTTAATTACCCCTGATGGTAAAACAGCCGCACCGCGTTTTCCGTCGAATGATAAAAATAATTATAATGCAAAATATGACTACCAAAGAGCAATAGGACGTGGTATTGGTACCATCAGTGGTTCTTATTATTCACAGCATCCTATGTGGGTTGTCAACCATATTGAAGATAAGGTAGATCTTAGACACAATAGTGCAGTTGGAAACTGGGTGAATATGGAAGATCTTAAATATGCTCCTGGCGCAGGAGGAAGTGCGACATGGGCAGGACAAAATTTCAGAATGAAAGATGCATCTGGCAAGTTATTAGCACAAGATTCTATTCGTGACTGGTATGATTTCCCTCATTATAAAATCTTCTATCATGATGTTGTTGCCGAAGCTAATCCTGCAGCAAATGATTTTCAGGGAGCTACTGCCGGAGCAAGTGCACACTTGTATATTTATCGTTTAGCCGAAACCTATTTATTACGTGCAGAAGCTCGTTTTTATCAAGGAAACACTGCTGGAGCTGCTCAGGATGTAAATGTCGTGAGAGCGAGAGCAAAAGCTTCGCAAATGTATACTACTGTAACTATTGGTGATATTTGTGCAGAAAGAGGAAGAGAACTTTACTTAGAAGAATGGAGAAATGTGGAATTAAAACGTATTTCGCACTGTTTAGCTCTTAGCGGAAAACCAGATGAATGGGGACAAACTTATAGCAAAGACAATTGGGACAAACAATCAGGAACAGATGCAGTAGGTGGAAGTTATTGGTATCAACGTATTGTACATTACACCCTTTACAATAAATATCCAGCTGGTATTGCTCTTAAGCCAGGTGTAAAATTTTATTCGATGGACAAACGTAATAATTACTGGCCAATTCCATTCAGACTTGCTATCGAGCCAAATATCAAAGGTCAATTAAGCCAGAACTATGGCTATGACGGTTACAATGCAGGTGTAAAAGTTTGGGATAAATGGCAAGATGCTGTCGAAGACGAAAGCAAAATTTAAATTTACTGGCTTTCTTAAGCTAAAAAATAAATAATAATCTACGTTTCCAGAAGTTTATAATTTACATTATAAAACTCCATAACAAAAGAAAATGATTTCTAAAATCCATTAACCCTTTTCTTTAAAAAGTACTTCTTCAGATATGGATTTTTTTTATTTCGAAAATATTAAAAATAAAGCAAAGAAAAAGTCTTCTATATATGAGAAGTTATCTAAAACAAAAAGCGTCCTCTACGCATTATAAAAACACTATAAAGAAATAAACACAATATCCCCTTTGAAGTTTATACAAAAACAGAAAATGATTGAGCATATAGAACAAAAAAAACTATCTCTCATTTCTCTTTCAAAAAATAATCCAACTCTTTAGAAAATTTAATATATCAACTTTTTGAATTTGGGCTTTCCGCCGCGGCGGACCGGGCTGTCCGCTAAATCTTTTGCGAGAGAGGTTTTAGGGTTTGGCTTTGCCAGAAGTTTAGTGTATCGCAAAAGGATACCGCTTCCATCCCTAACGCAATCTAACTACTTCAATAAATTCCAAGATAGGTCTGAAGATAATAAAACCAAATTCCAGGTAAAAACTAAAAAAAGAAACCACAGAGCAATCACGCAGCTTTGCGAACTTTAGAATGCAGAAAAACGATGCAAAAAAGATCCTTTACTATCTTTACGGTAAAAACAGTTCAATATGATTGTTTAAAAATAAAGTGAGATCAAAATCTTTCGTTTTAGTGCAAAAAAAACTCCAATTAGCAATTAGCCAATTGAAGTTTTTAGTACTCAGAGCGGGACTTGAACCCGCACGAACATTGCTGTTCACTGGATTTTAAGTCCAGCGTGTCTAC
>NZ_CADCSU010000059.1:17560-55402 GCF_902804475.1 Flavobacterium bizetiae | reverse complement strand
ACATTATATAAGTATTTGTCAATATATTTTACTGTGAAATAACTTTATTGAATTAAGTTATTGTTTTTGAGTTGTTTAGTTCCGATGCTTGAGTCTGGTCGTAATTTTTTAATCAAGATAAGTATTTTTTTAAAATAAAAAACCCGACAGGTTTTTAAAACCTGTCGGGTTTGCTGTATAATTTAATTTTGGAATTTGAATTTTCCAAAATTGGATTTTTAAAAAATTACTCCACCAATTCCACAAATTTAAAGTCACCTTCAACAGCAACTTTAGTCAAACCGTGTTTCGATAAGTTTTTCATAGACGCATCCCATTTTTTACCGCTTAAATTCGCAGTAATTTTTAGTTGCTGAAGATCCATTTTGTTTTCATTTCCTTTCAATAAATCTACGATAAACTTCTCTTCGTCAGACAATTCAATCTGAGCTTGTTTTTTCTCCGGACGCATTTGCGGGAACAATAAAACTTCCTGAATCGAAGCATTGTTTGTTAAATACATAATCAAACGATCCATACCAATTCCCATTCCGGAAGTTGGAGGCATTCCGTATTCAAGCGCTCTTAAGAAATCCTCATCGATAACTCCGTTTGCTTCATCATCACCTTTTTCAGCCAAACGCATTTGGTCTTCAAAACGTTCACGCTGATCAATTGGATCATTCAATTCAGAATATGCATTTGCAATTTCTTTACCACAAACCATCAATTCAAAACGTTCTGTAAGTTCAGGATTATCACGGTGCTCTTTACATAAAGGAGACATTTCTTTAGGATAATCAGTAATGAAAGTTGGCTGAATATAATTTCCTTCGCATTTCGCTCCAAAAATCTCATCAATCAGTTTTCCTTTACCCATTGTTTTATCCACGTCAATTCCCATTCCTCTTGCAGCGTCAAACAATTCCTCTTCCGTTTTACCAGAGATATCAAAACCAGTAAAATGTTTGATAGAATCTGTCATCGTTACACGTGCATAAGGCGCTTTAAAGTTAATTTGGTGTTCACCAAAAGTAACCTCGCTCGTTCCGTTTACCGCGATAGCGCAATGCTCAAGCAAACCTTCAGCAAATTCCATCATCCAGTTGTAGTCTTTGTAGGCTACATATATTTCCATAGCGGTAAATTCAGGATTATGCGTTCTGTCCATACCTTCATTTCTAAAGTTTTTCGAGAATTCATAAACACCTTCAAAACCACCAACAATTAATCTTTTCAAATACAATTCGTTTGCGATACGCATATAAAGCGGAATATCAAGCGAATTATGGTGCGTGATAAAAGGTCTTGCCGCAGCTCCACCAGGAATCGATTGTAAAACCGGAGTTTCAACCTCAAGATATCCTGCATCATTAAAATAACCACGCATTGCAGTATACAATTTCGTACGTTTAATGAAGTTTTCTTTAACTTGTGGATTCACCGTTAAATCTACATAACGCATTCTGTAACGTAACTCAGGATCTGTAAATGCATCGTGAACGTTTCCATCTGTGTCAACTCTTGGTAAAGGAAGCGGACGAAGTGTTTTACTTAAAAAAGTAAAACCGCTAACACGAATACATTGCGCACCAACTTGTGTTGTAAACAATTCACCTTCAATACCAACAAAGTCACCTAAATCAGTTAATTTTTTAAATACCGTATTGTATAAAGTTTTATCATCACCTTCACACAAAACATCGCGATTCACGTACAATTGTATACGTCCTTCGCTATCCTGCAATTCAGCAAAACAAGCTTTTCCCTGATCTCTAACACTCATTAAACGTCCGGCAACGATCACCTTCTTACCCTCTTCAAAAGATTCCTTTACCTGCTTCGAAGTATGATTTACAGGAAAAAGATTAGCCGGATAAGGATTGATTCCTAAGTTGCGTAAGTTTTGAAGTTTTTCTCTTCGGATGATTTCTTGTTCTGATAATGCCATTTTGTGCTCTTTTTTAAGTGTGCAAAGATAAAGAAAAGAATGTAGATTTTAGAATGCAGGTTTTAGATTTTTTGTAGCAGTAATTTATTGCATTTCAATCCCGTTTTGTCCCGCTATTCACTTGTATCTTTTTTGCCGAAAAAGCAAAAAAGGATACCGCTGCTATCGGGGCTAGAGTAGAGGTTTCAGTTTTTAAAAGAGGTTTTAGGTTGGAGTGTTTTGTCTTTGCGAGGAACGAAGCAATCTCACATGCTGGATCCGTAAAGTTTTTTTAAGTAGGGAGTGATTGCTTCGTTCCTCGAAAAGACAACACTTAAAGAAAATGTAAATCAAATAAAAAACCTCAGTATCTTAGCAACTCAGAACCTTAGTATCTTCAAAAAAATGAACTACATAAAAGCCTTTTTACTATTACTCTTAATTTCAAGCTGCCAAATCACCGAAACCATCAACATCAATCCGGACGGAACCGGAACTATTGAAGTTTTTCAATTACGCGACGAAAATAGTTATATGCAATTAGGACGTCCGTATGCTGATTCTGAAAAATTTGTTGATACAATATTTGTTTTTCAGGATTATATCACAAAGTATGCAGCAACGTTTGCGAAATTTAATAAATCGGATCAGGCATTATTTCAGGAACATGCCAACGTAAAAATGCATATTAAAGTTGATCCCGTTCAAATGGAAAATTTTAATATAATTTCTTCCGACTTTAAAAAAATAGAAGAAATACCTAATGTTTATGAGAGCCTTAGTTTGTCCAATTCGTTAAAAGAAAATTATCCGGTTTCAAAAGAATCTTTTAAAATAAAATATACTTTCGATGGCGTTACCTTCAAAAGAAACTTGGTAATTGTCGATCAGCAAAAGTTTGATAAGGATAAAAAAATGCTGGAAGAAAGAAAAAAAATGTACGCTAAGTATAAATTAGCGCAATCCTATAGTTTAAAATATCATTTTCCAAGAGAAATAAAATCGGTCTCAAACGAGAAGGCAATTATCAGTCCAGATAAAAAAACAATGACATTAGAATTTCAACTTTCAGATTGTTTACAAAATCCGGAAATAACAAATCTCGAAGTTGTTTTGGAGTGAATTTATTAGCCACAGATTTGACGGATTTAAACGGATTTGCACTGATTTTTTATTTTTGAAGTGATAGATCTTTGTCAAAGTTTTAAACTTTGACAAAGATTGTATTGAAAGAACCCGCGTTCAATCCGTTTAAATCCGTAAAATCTGCGGACAATCTTAGCATAAACAATTAAACAAATCCACGATTAAATAAAATAAAATAGTCTTCGTATCTTTGATAAAAAATCAGCCATTATGAAATTATACAAATTACTTAGTTTTTGTTTTGTATTAGCAACATTAACAAGTTGCACCTTAACCGAAAATATTTATGTAAACGATAACGGAACCGGAAAATTCTCTGTAGATATGGATGGTTCTTCTTTAATGGCAATGGCAGGCGAGCAATTGGGACCTGATGCTAAGAAAAATATAGATTCTACTTTTACCTTCAAACAATTATTTGAAGAGAAAAAAGACAGCATCGCAAAATTATCTCCAGAAGCTCAAAAAGAGCTTAAAAAACTGGAAAATTTTGTTGTAAACACCAAAATGAATGGTGAAAAGAAAGAGTTTTTAATGACGCTTTCGACTGATTTTAAAAATGTAAACGAATTGCAAGATGCATTGCAATCTTTGAGCGCGCTTCAGAAATTAGAAGGCGGAGCAAATAGCTCAACGCCTTTTGCAAAAGGATTAGGAGATAATAACAGCAAACTAAGCTATACATACGACGGAAAGAAATTTACGCGTAAAGCAGTAATCGATAAAGCAAAATTGGCAGCAAAAGCAAAAGATTCTGTGCAAGATATGTCCAAGATGATTTTTGCTTCGTCTACCTATACTATAAAGTATCATTTTCCTAAACGAATCAAAAAAGTATCCAACCCAAATGCTTTGTTTAGCGAAGATCGAAAATCAATTACAATTCAATACCCTTTTACGGATTATATGGAGAATCCTGACAAACTCAACTTTGATGTCGAGTTTGAAAAATAATTAAAATGAATAAAAAAATTCAACTTCAGGATTTAGGAAGTAAAGATTATAAATCGACCTGGGAATATCAGGAAGAAATTTTCAAGGATATAGTTGACTTAAAAATCAAAAACCGAAGAGAAGAACTCGATTTACCAACACCCAATTATTTACTATTTGTAGAACATCCGCATGTGTATACATTAGGTAAAAGTGGTGATCTTGAAAATCTTTTATTAAACGAAAAACAGCTGGAAGCCAAAGGAGCAACTTTCTATAAAATCAATCGTGGCGGCGATATTACGTACCATGGGCCAGGACAAATTGTAGGTTATCCGATTCTGGACTTAGAAAATTTCTTTACCGATATTCATAAATACTTGCGTTTTCTGGAAGAAGCTATAATACTGACTTTAGAAGAATACGGCTTGAAATGCGGAAGAAGCGAAGGCGAAACTGGCGTTTGGCTAGATGCAGGAACTCCGTTTGCACGTAAAATTTGTGCACTTGGTGTACGCGCTTCACGCTGGGTAACCATGCACGGATTTGCTTTGAATGTGAATGTAGATTTAGGATATTTTGATAACATTATTCCGTGTGGCATTCGCGGAAAAGGCGTGACTTCATTACAAGTGGAACTTGGCGTAGAAAAAGTCGATGAAACCGAAGTAAAAGCCAAAATTGTCAAACATTTGACTCAATTGTTCGAAGCAGAATTTATTTCGTAAATTTTAATTAACCGCAAAGTTCGCAAAAACTCTGTTTCCTCTGTGTTAATTACAACTAAGAAGTTTTCTAAAATATAAATAGTATGAAAAATGCTGAAGAAAATAACAATTATAGAATTGCCGTTCCTTCAGCATTTGAAACTGTTTTTTCTCATTTTTACTTTGCCGAAAATAAAACGGCGTTTCCCATAACAAAAACTTTATTGCCAAGCTTTCAAACCATATTGGTTTTTAACTTTGGAACAAAATCTTCTCTAAAATCACAGCAAAATACTTTTTTAGAAGTCGAAAAATGTATTGTTCTTGGTCCTATCAAACAAGCCTTTGATTATACTTTAGAACCAAACTCAGAGATTCTGGTAGCCAATTTTAAAGAAGGCGCTTTTTACAGATTCTTTGGCAACGCACTTTTCGATTCTTTGCCCATTCATCCTGATGATTTAATTGATGAAAATTGTTTTACGCTTTTATGGGAAGAACTGCAAAAACTTTCTGATACAAAAGAACGTGTTGATTACATTTTAGATTTCTGTAAACCTTATTTACGGGAGCAAAATGAGATGACAACACTTTTATCTGATTTTCAAAATCAAAATCTGAATCCAATAAAAGCCATTGCTTCGCAGATTAATCAAACCGAAAGAAATGTGCAGCTCAATCAGAAGAAACTTTTTGGTTATACCATTAAAGAAGCCAACCGTTATGAAAGGTTTTTAAAAGCGGTAAATAAAATTCAGGAAAATATAATAAAAGAGTCTAAAACAGATTGGTTAACGATTGTTGACGAATGCGGTTATTACGATCAAAGTCAGCTCATTCATGACTTTAAATATTATATGAATATTTCGCCCACAAAGTTTTTAAAATTTCAAAACGATATCTGCAGCTCTAAACTGTCGTAAACCCTCTTTTCGTTTTCTTACAATTGTACCCAAGTCTTGCGTTTTACATTTGTCATGTTCAATCTTTAAAAATAGAAAACATGAAAAATTTAATTGTTTATGCGCATCCCAATTCAGGTAGTTTAAATCATTTCTTCAAACGGACAGTTTTACTAAGTCTTCAGAAATCAGGAGCAGAAATTAAGGTTCGCGATTTGAATCAAATCAATTTTAATCCGGTTTTATCCCTTGACGATATGAATGGGCAAAGAATGGGTAAAGTCGCTGATGATGTAAAAAAAGAACAGGATTTTATTACCTGGGCAGATCGTATTATTTTTATTTACCCAATTTGGTGGACAGGAATGCCCGCGATTATGAAAGGTTATATCGATCGTGTGTTTAGTTACGGATTTGCGTACCGATACGATCAGGGAATTCAAAAAGGATTACTGACCGGAAAGAAAACAATCATTATCAATTCGCACGGAAAATCAAATGCAGAATATGAAGCAATGGGAATGGATAAAGCTTTGGCACTAACTTCAGATACTGGAATTTTTACGTATTCAGGATTAGAAATCCAAGAGCATTTTTATTTTGATAAGGCAGACAGAGCTTCTCAGGAAAATGTTTCAGACTGGGAAAATCAGCTTAAAGCTGCATTTAAGATTGGAGATAGAGAATCTCTTTTGAAATAAAAAACGGATTTAAAAATCAGGATAATTGTAAAAAATATAAAAAAGAGCCTTTAATAAGAGAGATTTTGAATGGATCGCAAATTATGGAAATGTAGTACTACTATGGGTTTTTTATACTAAATTTGGTCGTATACTTTTAATAAAAGCTTTAGCTAACCTAATTTGATGACTTATGAGAAAAATCTACTTTATCTGTTTTATTTTTATGATTAATGGCCTTTTTGCTCAAAAGAAAGATAAATTAAATCCAATCGAGGTTTATGAAAAAGCATGGTCAGAACGCAAGAGCGAGGCAAGGTTAAAAATAATTAAAACAATTTGGCTGGAGGAAAGCACTTTCGAAGATCCTTCTGCATCCATAAAGGGAACAGCTGCCCTAAACAATGTTATAAATGAATTTTATAAAAAGAATCCCGATGCAGTATTTACATCAGGCCCGAAAGTTGTAAAAGACAATTATGTAAGCTGGGACTGGAAAATTTTAGATTCAAAAAATAAACTCATAATGGCCGGACGTGATTTTGCACGACTCAACGGAAAAGGTCAGGTGAGTAAAATTATTGGTTTTTGGAATCCGGAAGTCACTTTGTCTGAATCTGAAATTTTGAATAATCTGGAAATTGAAAATTTTAAGATCGTTGCCCAATATTACGAGAGCCTGTTTAAGACCAGAGACTTTACTACAATGGCACATTTAATAGAAGAAGGCGCTGTTTATTATCAGGCAGAAGGATTGCCTTATGGAGGGAAATATGTAGGTTTTAATGAATGGACTAAAATGTATGCAAAATCAGCTGAATTTTTTGATTTAGAAATAGAAAAAGAACCTGTTTATTTTAGTGATTCGACCAAAAATGAAGTCATTATTTATTTTACCATAAAAACCAAAGCAAAAAAATCGGGTAAGACTCTTTTAATGCCAATTTCTGAACATTTTGATATAAAGGATGGAAAAATTACAGCAATCAGACCTTTCTATTTTGATACCAAACAATTTGCTGAATTCTTAAAAAGTAAAAAATAATAGAAAGTAAAATACTTTACAAACAAAAAAGACTTATCTAAACGGATAAGTCTTTTTTGTTATTCAAAATTCAATTCCAGTTGATCCGGCAAGAGTCTAAAACTCATTCGGTGGTATTTTGTAGTTCCGTATTTTTTAATGGCCTCCCGATGTTCTTTGGTCGGATAACCTTTGTTTTGTTTCCAGTTGTACATGGGAAATTCTTCGTGAATTTGATCCATATATTCGTCACGATACGTTTTTGCGAGCACAGAAGCTGCGGCAATACTTAAAAACTTACCATCACCTTTTATAATACTTTGATTAGGAATCGATTTTAGTAACTCAATTTCGGTGATAGAAAACTGTTTGCCAAAAGTATTCTTTAAGCCCAATTTAGCATTCAGAGAACGATTTCCGTCTACAATAATAAACTCAGGAACCTGATTTAATTTCAGGATACATTCCTGCATTCCCTTCATTGAAGCGTTTAAAATATTAATCTCGTCAATTTCGTTAGGATGTAAATGAGTGACGGAAAAACAAAGTGCATGTTGTTCGATGATGGGTTTTAAAAATACCCTCATCTTTTCTGTCAATTGTTTACTGTCGTTTAAAAGTTCATGCTCAAAATGGGTTGGCAAAATTACTGCAGCTGCCGTTACCGGACCAGCCAGGCAACCACGGCCAGCTTCATCAGTTCCGGTTTCCAGATTAAATCCTGAGAAATTCTTTTCGAGCATTTTCTTTTTTTTATTTGATTCGCAAATATTATAAAATTTTCTTTAAAAACATTCGTTCTCTTACTATTTGCTAAAGCAGTGGTATAAATTCAAGTGTTTTTTTATTTATACGTTTTTATCTTTTACCTTTGCCAGACAAATTTTGCCAAAATAATTCCATATAAAGCGATCAAATGAGAATATTCTTTTTTCTATACCTATTAGTTGTACCCACTTTATTGTTTTCTCAGGAAAAAAATACTTCTAAAAATAGTTTAGATATGAATACAAAATATTCAAGTATAACTGATACTATTAAAAAGAAAAAGGCAAAAATTGCTACAATAGATCAATATCAGATTATTACGCTGGAGCACGATACCACCTATGTCGATACTTCATTAACCTTAAAAAGTGCGTACAAACAAAACAATCTTCGCAAGGATGATTTCGGACTTTTGTCTTTTGCAAATATCGGACAGACTTATAATACTTTACAATACAGCTTAACGAGTTTTTCTCCTTATCCGGAAATAGGATTTAACGGAAAACACTTTAATTATATACAGGCAGATCAAATCAATTACTACTCAGCAGCAACACCGTTGACCGAATTGTTTTTTAATACAACCATAAATAAAGGTCAGAACGTAGATTCGTTTATTACTTTAAATACTTCAAAAAATCTGAATTTTTCTATTGCGTACAGAGGTTTACGTTCAGAAGGAGATTATATAAACCAATTGGTTAGTTCGGGAAATTTTAGATTTACAACGAGTTATTTTACAACCGACAGAAGATACGCGATCAACGGGCATTATACTTATCAGGATGTTCTAAATGAAGAAAACGGAGGAATTACTACGCCTTCTGACTTTGAAAGTGATAATCCGGATTATAAAAACCGTCAAAGATTGCAAGTGTATCTTACAGATGCTGAGTCGTTCTTAAAAGGCCGACGTTTGTTTTTTGATCATGCTTTTAGAATTAATCCAACTGAAGGAAATAATAATTTATATGTAACGCACCAGTTTAATTACGAGAACAAATTTTTTGAATACAATCAGGCAACAGTTCTTTCTACAGTTGGTACCAGATCTGTAAGACGATTTGGAGATTCGTACGTGACAAGTGGGATCAACGATCAGACACATTACGAAAGATTGTATAATAAAGTAGGAGTGGCGTATGAAAACTCTCTTTTAGGGAAATTTAATTTTTTCGTAGACGATTACAGATCTAATTATAAATATGGTAGAGTTTTAGTTGATGCTGCGGGAAATGTGATTCCGGATAATTTATTTTTACAAATTAATAATGTAGGCGGACAATTTGAATATCAAAAAAACAAATGGAACGGACGTTTTTTATATTCAAGATCAATTACAAACCAGTCATTATCTGATTTGGATGCTAAACTGAAATATGATTTTAGTGATAAAATCCAGTTTGATTTTAGATATCGTAACATCAATAAATTACCAAATAATAATTACAATTTGTACCAAAGTAGTTATGTACAATACAACTGGTCGCACAATTTTAAAAACGAGAAAATTAATTCGCTTAGTGCCGCAGTTCGTACACCTTGGTTAAACGGAGAAGTTCAGTATACCGTTTTAAACGATCATTTGTATTTTGCAGATGTTTCCAACCCAGCTCAAAAAGCTGTTAATACACAAATTATAAATCCGGCTCAGTACGGAAATGCGATTAACTATCTTGAAATAAAAGCAAGTCGTGAATTTAAATTTGGCGCTTTTGCTCTTGATAATACACTTTTATATCAAAAAGTAGATCAGTCAGATTTAATCTTAAATGTACCGGATTTCGTAACAAGAAATACGTTTTATTATTCAGGTCACTTTTTTAAGAAAGCCTTGTTTATGCAAACCGGAATCGTTTTTAATTACTTTACAAAGTACTACGGAAATGGTTACAACCCTGTTGTTGGAGAATTCTATGTTCAGAAAGATAAAGAAATTGGCGGTTATCCGTTATTCGATGTTTTCGTAAATGCCAGAATTCGTCAAACAAGATTCTACCTGAAAGCAGAACACATAAATGCTTTGTTTTCTAAAAGCGACTATTATTCGGCGCCTAATAATCCTTATCGTGATTTTGTTATTCGATTTGGTTTAGTTTGGAATTTCTTCCAATAAAAACAAGGCATATATTATATAAAAAAATCAAATATTAAATTAAATAGAAATGGACTTTTCAAATAACATTTTAGAAACAATTGGTAATACACCATTGGTAAAACTCAACAAAATTGTTGCTGAAATTGATGCGTTAGTATTGGCAAAAGTCGAAACTTTTAATCCGGGAAATTCTGTAAAAGACAGAATGGCCGTAAAAATGATTGAAGATGCAGAGGCAGATGGCCGATTAAAACCAGGAGGAACTATTATTGAAGGTACCTCTGGAAATACCGGAATGGGATTAGCGCTTGTAGCTATCATTAAAGGATATAAACTGATTTGTGTGATATCAGACAAACAGTCTAAAGAAAAAATGGATATTTTACGTGCAGTAGGCGCCAAAGTTGTAGTTTGTCCTACAGATGTTGAACCAACAGATCCAAGATCGTATTATTCTGTTTCAAAACGTCTGGCCGAAGAAACACCAAATTCATGGTATGTAAACCAGTACGATAATATGTCGAACTCATTGGCACATTACGAACAAACAGGACCGGAAATCTGGAAACAAACAGATGGAAAAATTACTCATTTTGTAGTTGGAGTAGGAACAGGCGGAACTATTTCTGGTGTTGGGAGATATTTAAAAGAAAAAAATCCAAACATTAAAATTTGGGGAATTGATACTTATGGTTCTGTTTTTAAAAAGTACCACGAAACCGGTATTTTCGACGAAAACGAAATTTACTCGTATATCACAGAAGGAATTGGTGAAGATATTTTACCTAAAAACGTAGACTTCTCTTTAATCGACGGATTTACAAAAGTAACAGATAAAGATGCGGCGGTTTACACTAGAAAAATTGCACTTGAAGAAGCTATTTTTGTGGGTAACTCTGCCGGAGCTTGTATAAAAGGCTTGTTACAGCTTAAAGAACATTTTAAGCCAGAAGATGTAGTTGTAGTATTATTTCATGATTCAGGAAGCCGTTACGTAGGTAAAATGTTTAATGATGACTGGATGCGTGAGCGTGGTTTCTTAGAAGAAAACATTACAAAGGCCGAGGATGTTATCAAAGATCATATCGATAAACAATTGATCGTTGTTCGTACCGAAGAATTAGTTTCGCACGCTATCGAGCGTATGCGTAAGTATAAAATCTCGCAAATTCCGGTTGTAGATATTAACGGATTTGTAGGTTCTGTTGATGAAACAGATTTATTTAGAAGTTATGTTGCGGATAAAAACGTAGCCGAGAAACCAATTAAAGAAGTAATGGGCAAACCATTCCCAATTGTAAAATTAGGAACTCCAATCGAAGAAGTTTCTAAATTGTTTACCAAAGAAAATGATGCTGTTTTAGTTGATCTTGGAAACGGAAACCATCATATTATCACCAAATATGATATCATTGGAGCAATAAAATAAAATAGTTTTAATAAAATTTAAATCCATAAATCTAATAGGAACAAATTAGATTTATGGATTTTTTAGCTTAATACATTCGAAAATGACTTTTACCGCGATAGATTTTGAAACTGCTACAGGACATCATCCGTGCTCTGTTGGAATTGTTACTGTAGAGAACGGAATAATTGTAGATGAGTTTGTTACTTTAATAAAACCGCCTAAAAACGAGTACAATCCTTTTACGATTCGTGTACACGGAATCTATCCAAAAGATACCATTAATGCCAAAACTTTTGTGCAGGTGTATCCTGAAATCGAAAAGAGATTAAAGAACAGAGTAGTAGTGGCGCATAACGAAAGCTTTGATCGTAATGTTTTAATGAAATCGATGATGCTTTACGGCTTGCAATATGAAGATTTGAATATAGCTGAAAAATGGGAATGTACCGTTAAGATATACAAGGCAAAAGGTTTTAAACCAACTAAATTAAGTGATTGCTGTCGTGAAATGAAAATTCAGTTAAATCATCACGAAGCCTTATCTGATGCAAGAGCTTGTGCTAAATTATATATGTTGAGATAAAAACATATTATTTGTAAGATTAACATTATTTTATTTTATTTGATTTTAGACTTTTTATAAACCAAAGTAAAAGTCTAAAAAATGAAAGAAGATTTTCTTCATTATCTCTGGAAATTTAAAAAGTTCGAAACCCTGAATTTAAAAACTACGCAGGGCGAGCAAATCACGATTATTAAAACCGGAGATTATTTAGAACTTGCCGGCCCCGATTTTTTTAATGCCCAAATTGTGATAGAAAATCAAAAATGGGCGGGAAATGTCGAGATTCATTTAAAGTCTTCGGATTGGTATGTTCATGGTCATGAAAAAGATGTGGCTTACGAAAATGTCATTCTGCATGTTGTATGGGAACATGACACCGAAATATTTGGAAAAAACAATAGAGAAATTCCTGTTTTGATTCTGAAAGAATATGTTCCTTCAGAAATTTTATCCAATTATAATTCTTAAGTGTCGCCTAAGTCCTGGATCTTTTGCGAAAAAAGCATCGGGAAAATTGACGATTTTACATTTAACAACTGGCAGGAAAGATTATTTTTTGATCGCTTAGAACGCAAATCAAAATTTATTTATGATTTGCTGGAAGAAACAAATCAGGATTGGGAAGGAGTTTTGTTCTCTCTGTTAGCAAAGAATTTTGGTTTAAATACAAATGGAAATTCATTTTTGCAAATCGCTAAATCTATTCCATTTTCTATAATCAGAAAAGAAAGTTTTGAAGTCGAAAATCTCGAAGCATTACTTTTGGGTGCATCAGGTTTGTTGGACGATGATAAGGAAGATATCTACTTTACAGATCTAAAGCTGAGGTATTATTATCTTCTTACCAAATACCAATTAGAGAAACGACATATAGATGCTGTACAATTTTTTAAACACCGTCCGGATAATTTCCCAACCATTCGACTTTCGCAATTGGCTAATTTATATCACAAACATCAAAATTTATTTTCAAAAATAATCGAACTAAGGTCAGTTAAAAGTGTTTATGATTTGCTGAGTGTGTCGGCGAGTTTATATTGGCAAAACCATTATCAGTTTGATAAAGAAGGTATAACGAAACCAAAATCATTATCTAAATCCTTTCTGGATCTTATCATTATAAATACCATAATTCCTATTCAGTTTGCCTATTCTAATATAAGAGGCGAATCTATTGCCGAAGAATTAATAACGTTTATGAATGAAGTTACGCCTGAGAAAAATGCTATTATAGATAAGTTTCAATCCTTTGGAATTGCTTCAAAAAATGCTTTTGAAACCCAAACATTATTAGAGCTTAAAAATGAATATTGCAATCATAAAGCATGTCTAAAATGCGCCCTTGGTATAGAGTTACTGAAGAATAACCAGAATTAGAGAATTAGAAAATGAGTCAATGAGATAATTTTGTACTTTTGTTTTTTCTGGAAAATAATAAAATTCTGAGCGAATGCGAAGGATAAAATCTAAAATCTAAAATCTACCTATGTCAGCTATTTTAAAACTCAAATTCTTTTTCGAAAAATATGGTTTTCATGTTTCTTCAAGATTGGCCGATAAATTGGGTATGCGTGTAACAAGTGTACGATTATTTTTTATTTACATTTCGTTTGTTACTGCAGGTTTAGGATTTGGAGTTTATCTGACTTTAGCTTTTTGGATTAGACTAAAAGATTTAATTCGTGCTAAACGAACATCAGTTTTCGATTTATAAGATTATTTAAAACATAAAAAAAGGATCATAAAGTTATTTACTCTATGATCCTTTTTTGTATCTCTTTAGAAAATTATTTCTCCGGATTATTCAGTTTACTGTTTTTCTTACCATAAACAAAGTAAATTGCTACTCCCAATGCCATCCAGACTACAAGTCTTACCCAGCTCTCGTTAGGTAATGAATACATCAACGCCAAACAAATTACGATACCTGCAATAGGTACAAATGGTACTAAAGGTGTTCTGAAAGATCTTGGAGCATCTGGCATTCTTTTACGCATTACCATTACACCAATACAAACAAGTACAAAGGCTAATAATGTTCCAATACTTACCATATGTCCTAAATCGCTTACAGGAACCAATCCAGCAAATAAACTTACAAATACTAAGAAGAAAAGGTTAGTTTTCCACGGAGTACGAAATTTAGAGTGAATAGAACTGAAGAATGGAGGTAATAAACCATCTTTACTCATAGTATAAAACACACGGCTTTGACCTAAAAGCATCACCAATATTACAGAAGTATAACCCGCCAAAATAGCTACAATTAAACCAGTTTGTAAAAAGTCGTAACCTGTTTTTGCAAAAGCAGTTGCAGCAGGTTTAGCATCTCCGGCAAATTCTTTATAATTAACAAGACCTGTCATTACGTGAGCAAAAAACACATATAATAACGTACATATAATAAGCGATCCTAAAATACCAATTGGCATTCCTTTTTGAGGGTTTTTAGCCTCCTGAGCAGCTGTAGATACAGCATCAAAACCAATAAAGGCAAAGAATACAGTTCCGGCACCAGCAGCAATTCCTGACCATCCAAACTCACCAAAAACACCTGTGTTTTCAGGAATATAAGGAGTGTAGTTTGCCGTGTCAATAAAGCTCCATCCTAAAATGATGAAAACAAGTACTACAGCAACCTTTACAACAACTAAAAAGTTGTTTAATGATGCAGATTCTTTTGTTCCTCTAATCAATAATAAAGATAACATCGATACAATAAAAATCGCAGGTAGGTTAACAATACCACCTTCAATTACTGTACCGTCACTAAGTTTCAGAGTTTCCCAGGGCGAACATATAAAATCGTGAGGGAGGTGAATTCCGTATTTGTTTAGTAGTTCTAATAAGTAGCGGGACCAACTTACACCAACTGTGGCGGCTCCCAAAGCGTATTCTAAAACTAAATCCCAACCAATAATCCAAGCCATAAATTCTCCCATTGTAGCATAAGAGTAGGTATATGCACTACCCGCAACCGGAATCATAGAAGCAAATTCTGCATAACAAAGTCCGGCAAAAGCACATCCAACGGCTGCTAAAACAAAAGAAAGAGTAACTGCTGGTCCTGCATGTTCTGCAGCAGCAATTCCTGTTAACGAGAATAATCCGGCTCCAATAATGGCTCCAACTCCAAGTGCAACGAGCGACCGTGAAGATAGAGTTCTTTTCAAGCCTTTTTCAGATTCGGAAGCTTCGTCAAGCAATACCGAAAGTGGTTTAGTTTTCCAAATTGACATATTATAATATTGGTTTATTGTTATTAAGCTCCAAATGTATCGTTTTTTGTAAAAAATAAAAACAATTATCTCTTTTTAAGTTATAAAATATTAAATTTTTTGCTAAAACCTCCGTTGATTATTCTTTAACTACTGGGATTCATTAAATTAATTGGCCTTTATTAGCGAAAAATGCAATTTTAAAAACAATAATATATTTAGTATATTTCTTGTTAAATTAATCGTTTTTCCCTTAATTTACAGGATTTATTAGAAAACAATAATTTTAATTGTAATGAACTTTAGCCCGTTTGCAAAATATTTGAAGTTTACAAAACAACAACGTACAGGAATTTTTTTACTTTTTGTTTTTATAATGATATTACAGACAATTTATTTTTTTGTCGACTTTAGCTCACCCGAAAAATCTTTTCAGGAAAAAGACCAATGGATGTCTTTGCAATCAGAAATTGATGCTATGAAGCTTGCCAAACTTAGTGATAAACCAAAAGTCTATTCTTTCAATCCCAATTTTATTACAGATTATAAAGGATATAAATTAGGAATGTCGGTTCAGGAAAATCGATCGTCTGTTGGCTTTTCGCAAAGAGAACAAATATGTAAATTCAGCAAAAGAGTTTCAGGAAGTAACAAAAGTTTCAGATTCTTTATTAAATACAATCGCACCACTATTTAAATTTCCGGATTGGACTAAGAATAAAATTGATTTTAAAACAGAAAGAAAAGAATTCGCAACAAAGGAGAATTTTAAAAAAGACAATTTCAAAAAGGAAAAAATTATAGTTCTGGATATCAATCAGGCGACGCAAGAAGATTTGATCAAGATTTATGGCATTGGCGAAGCATTATCAGCAAGAAATATTAAAACAAAAAGAAATTTTAGGCTGTTTTGTTTCTATGGAACAAATGAATGATCTTTGGGGACTTTCTCCAGAAGTTATCAGTGAACTCAACACTCATTTTAAAGTCGTAATACCTTCTTCATTTAAAAAAATAGCCATAAACGATGCGTCTTTAAAAGAATTATCGCAGTTCTCGTATTTCAAATATGCCTTGGCAAAACAAATTGTAACCTATAGAAGTATGAACGGAAATATTAATAATATTGAGGATTTATCAAAAATTAAAGGTTTTCCTGTTGAAAAAGCAAAAATAATTAGTTTATATTTGGAGTTCTAAAACAAAAGCAACTTATAATGAATTTTGAATATAACGAAACGCAGTCGATGATTGCTCAATCTATAAAAGATTTTGCCGAAAAAAATATCAGACCTAATATTATGGAATGGGATGAGGCTCAAATTTTTCCAGTTGACCTATTTAAAAAATTAGGCGAAATGGGATATATGGGAGTTTTAGTACCTGAAGAATACGGAGGATCAGGATTGGGGTATCATGAATACATTACAGTTGTAGAAGAAATTTCAAAAGTAGATCCTTCAATTGGTTTATCAGTTGCGGCGCATAATTCATTATGCACCAATCATATTTTAACTTTTGGAAACGAAGAACAAAAGAAAAAATGGTTACCTAAATTGGCTACCGCAGAATATATAGGAGCCTGGGGTTTAACAGAACACAATACAGGATCTGATGCTGGCGGAATGAATACCACAGCAGTAAAAGATGGTGATGAATGGATTGTAAACGGAGCTAAAAACTTTATAACACATGCAATCTCTGGAGATATCGCTGTTGTAATTGTGCGTACCGGAGAAAAAGGAGACTCAAAAGGTATGACGGCTTTTGTTTTCGAAAAAGGAATGAAAGGATTTACATCAGGTAAAAAAGAAAATAAATTAGGAATGCGTGCCAGCGAAACTGCAGAATTGGTTTTTGATGGTTGCAGAGTTCCTGATGCTAATAGATTAGGAGAAGTAGGGCAAGGATTTGTTCAGGCAATGAAAATACTTGACGGAGGTCGTATCTCAATCGGTGCCTTATCATTAGGAATCGCAAAAGGAGCTTATGAAGCTGCTCTTAAATATTCTAAAGAAAGACATCAGTTCGGCCAGCCTATTAGTAGTTTTCAGGGAATTTCCTTTAAACTCGCTGATATGGCAACCGAGATCGAAGCTTCAGAATTACTGTTACATAAAGCAGCATTCTTAAAGCAACAACATAAACCCGTTACCACATTGGGTGCAATGGCAAAAATGTATGCCTCGGAAGCTTGTGTCAAAATCGCAAACGAAGCCGTTCAAATTCACGGTGGTTATGGTTATACAAAAGACTTTCCGGTAGAGAAATTCTATCGTGATTCAAAACTATGTACTATAGGAGAAGGAACAACTGAAATTCAAAAATTAGTTATTTCAAGAAATTTATTGAAGTAATATAATATAGAGTAGAATAATTTGGGCGTGCCCATAAAAACAAAAGCCATTTAGCAGCCGCTAAGTGGCTTTTGTTTTTATGGTCGGGCTTTTCATTGCAATCTTTTTTGTTTTTAAAGAAAAAACAAAAAAGGATTTCCATTGCAATCCCTCACGCATCTAGTCGTATTATAGAAGTTTTGTAAAATCAAAGACAGTTTAAATTCTTTATTCTTTCCTCTCTTTTTTATATTCTCAAAAAATAATTCATAATTCATAACTCATAATTCATAATTAATATATACTTTTGCAGCCTTAACGAGAGGAGGTGTCAATATTATGTTAATTATACCAATTAAAGACGGAGAAAATATCGATAGAGCATTAAAGCGCTATAAAAGAAAATTTGATAAAACAGGAACTGTTCGTCAACTAAGAGCACGTACTGCTTTTATTAAGCCTTCTGTTATCAAAAGAGCACAAATTCAAAAAGCTGCTTACATCCAAAACATGAGAGATGGTTTAGAGAGTTAGTATTAGCTTTTCAAAAATAATTACCGTTAGTTATCAAATTTTGATACTAACGGTTTTTTTATGCTTAATTTTGAAATAAATAATATTCTTTTTAATGACAGGATATGAGTTTATGTGAAATGAAAAAGTATATATTTTTATGAAATCAAATAAAGAAGCATTTCGTGATTACCTTCAATTAGAAAAAAAATATTCCCCACATACAGTCAATGCTTATTTGAATGATATTTTGTTTTTTGAAGCATTCAATAAAGCTCAATTCGAGCAGGAAAATATCGAGCAGGTAAATTACGGTCAAATCAGGAGTTGGATTGTTTCGCTTGTCGATGATGGTATTTCTAATGTATCAGTAAATAGAAAAATGTCTTCCTTAAAAGCATTTTATAAATTCCTTTTAAAAACAAAGCAAATAGAGGTAAGTCCAATGCTGAAACATAAAGCATTAAAAACGCCTAAAATTGTTCAGATTCCGTTTTCTGAAAAAGAATTATCAGATTTAATGCAGGAAGTTGCAAATCCATCCGGGTTCGAAGAAGTCAGGGATAAACTAATCGTAGACCTTTTTTATACTACAGGAATGCGTAGGGCAGAGTTGATACATTTAATGAAGTATAATGTTGATTTGTCTTCAAATGTAATTAAGGTTTTGGGAAAACGAAATAAAGAACGTATTATTCCGATACTGCCAATAATTACAGAACAGTTTAATTTGTATTTGCAGGAAAGAGCTGCGGTTGAGAAGATCATTGATCATGAGTATTTTTTTATTTCGGCAAAAGGGTTAAAATTGAGTGAATCTTTTGTGTATCGTTTAATAAATTCATACTTTAGTAAAGTCTCTGAAAAGGTAAAAAAGAGTCCGCATGTGCTTCGGCATACTTTTGCAACTCACTTACTAAATAACGGAGCAGATTTAAATTCAGTTAAAGAATTATTAGGACATTCGAGTTTGGCGTCTACACAAGTTTATACTCATAATAGTTTAGCAGAGCTTAAAAAGGTGTATGGTGACGCTCATCCAAGAAATAAATAATGATTCTTAATGTTTAACCCTAAAATTTGTATTATGAAGGTAGATGTTCATGCAGTTAACTTTACTGTTGACAGAAAATTAGTGGATTTTATTCAGGAAAGAATGGATAAATTAGAAAAATACTATGATCGAGTTGTTTCGGCAGACATTTTTTTAAAAGTTGAAAGAACGAGTGATAAGGAGAATAAGGCAGTAGAGATTAAGATTAATGTCCCGGGAGATGATTTTTTGGTTAAAAAACAATGCAAAACATTCGAAGAAGCAGTTGAGCTTTCGGCTGAATCTTTAGAGCGTGTATTGGTAAAAAGGAAAGAAAAAATAAGAGCACACATATAATTGAAAAATTTTTTCAAAAAATGTTTTGATACAAAGATAAAATAGCTACATTTGCAGTCCGTTAGAAATAGCGGACTTTTTTATTGATATTGCCAGCGTAGCTCAGTTGGCTAGAGCAGCTGATTTGTAATCAGCAGGTCGTGGGTTCGAGTCCCTCCGCCGGCTCTAAATATTTCAAATGCGATTTGAAATTGTTCATGCAATTATTGATAAAATAAAGGGGAGATACTCAAGCGGCCAACGAGGGCAGACTGTAAATCTGCTGTGTGAACTTCGCAGGTTCGAATCCTGCTCTCCCCACAAAAAGAAGTTAAGATTTCAGAGCGTAGATTTTAGGTTTTAAATCTAAAATCTATAAAATACAATCTAAATCAGAACTCTCTGCCGACTTAGCTCAGAGGTAGAGTGCTTCCTTGGTAAGGAAGAGGTCACGGGTTCAATTCCCGTAGTTGGCTCAAGTAAGTAGGAAATTGAAAATTAATATATAACTAAGATTAAAAATTAAGTAAAATGGCAAAGGAGAATTTTAATCGTTCCAAACCGCACTTAAACATAGGTACAATTGGACACGTGGATCACGGAAAAACTACATTAACTGCAGCAATTACAAAAGTATTGTCTGATGCTGGTTACTGTCAAGCAAAATCGTTTGATCAAATCGATAACGCTCCAGAGGAGAAAGAAAGAGGTATTACTATTAATACATCACACGTAGAGTATGAAACAGCTAACCGTCACTACGCTCACGTTGACTGTCCAGGTCACGCGGATTACGTAAAGAACATGGTTACTGGTGCAGCTCAAATGGACGGAGCTATCTTAGTAGTTGCTGCTACAGATGGTCCAATGCCACAAACTCGTGAGCACATCCTTTTAGGTCGTCAGGTAGGTATTCCAAGAATCGTTGTTTTCATGAACAAAGTGGATATGGTTGATGATGCTGAATTGTTAGAGCTTGTTGAAATGGAAATTAGAGATTTATTATCTTTCTACGAATATGATGGAGATAATGGTCCTGTAGTTCAAGGTTCTGCTTTAGGAGGATTGAATAACGATCCTGCTTGGGTACCAAAAATCATTGAATTAATGGAAGCTGTTGATGCTTGGATCGAAGAGCCAGTGCGTGACGTAGCTAAACCATTCTTGATGCCGGTTGAAGATGTATTTACAATTACTGGTCGTGGAACTGTTGCTACAGGTCGTATCGAAACAGGTATTGCTAATACAGGAGATCCAGTTGAAATCATTGGTATGGGAGCTGATAAATTAACTTCTACTATTACAGGAGTTGAGATGTTCCGTAAAATCCTTGATAGAGGTGAAGCTGGAGATAACGTAGGTTTATTGTTAAGAGGTATTGATAAAGAATCTATCAAAAGAGGAATGGTTATCATTAAGCCAGGATCAGTAAAACCACACGCTACTTTCAAAGCTGAGGTTTATATCTTGAAAAAAGAAGAAGGTGGACGTCATACTCCATTCCATAATAACTACCGTCCACAGTTCTACGTACGTACAACTGACGTAACAGGAGTTATTACTTTACCAGAAGGAGTAGAGATGGTAATGCCAGGAGATAACTTGACTATCAATGTTGCTTTATTAAGCCCAATCGCTATGAGCGTAGGTTTACGTTTCGCTATCCGTGAAGGTGGTAGAACTGTAGGTGCAGGTCAGGTAACTGAAATCGTAGGATAATCCTATAAAAATTTTTAAAAGCCAGTTGATTTTCTTAACTGAAGTCACTGGCTTTAATTACGGGCGTAGTTCAAGGGTAGAATAGCGGTCTCCAAAACCGTTGATGGGGGTTCGAATCCCTCCGCCCGTGCAATAAAAAATATATCAAATGACAAAAGTTACTAATTATTTATCAGAGGCTTTCGAAGAGTTAAAGTCAAATGTTACTTGGCCTGCTTGGGCTGAGGTTCAAAAATTGACAATTGTTGTGGCTGTATTTTCGGTTTTATTCGCCTTGGCAACTTGGGGAGTAGACGAATTTTTTGCAAAAGCTTTGGCTGGATTTTTTAACTGGTTAAAAGGATAATTTTTTTGTGATGGCAGATAATAATGTGAAAAAATGGTACGTAGTTAGAGCTGTAAGCGGACAAGAGAATAAAGTCAAAGCTTATATCGAAACTGAGATTGCCAGATTAGGTATGGGTGATTATGTTTCCCAAGTTTTAGTACCTACAGAAAAAGTAGTTACTGTAAAAGAAGGAAAGAAAATGTCTAAGGATAAAGTTTATTTCCCTGGATATGTTATGATCGAAGCCAATTTAGTTGGTGAGATACCTCATATTATTAAGTCTATTACTAGTGTAATTGGATTTTTAGGTGAGATCAAAGGCGGAGAACCTGTTCCTTTGAGGCTTTCTGAAGTAAATAGAATGTTAGGTAAAGTAGATGAGTTAGCTGTAAATACAGATACTCGTGCTATTCCTTTCAACTTAGGAGAAACTGTTAAAGTGATCGATGGTCCTTTCAATGGCTTTAACGGAACAGTTGAAAAAATCAATGAAGAAAAGCGTAAACTTGAAGTTATGGTGAAGATTTTCGGAAGAAAAACTCCATTAGAATTGAGTTTTATGCAAGTTGAAAAAGTATAATTTTTGTTACATCTATAATAACCACCGTAATCGCTTCCAATGATTAGGGTGTTAAATTTTTTAAAAAATGGCTAAAGAAATTAGTAAGGTAGTTAAACTACAAGTTAAGGGAGGTGCTGCGAATCCGTCGCCACCGGTTGGACCTGCTTTAGGAGCTGCTGGGGTTAATATCATGGAGTTCTGTAAGCAATTCAATGCTAGAACACAAGATAAACCTGGCAAAATATGCCCAGTACAAATTACTGTGTATAAAGACAAATCATTTGATTTTGTTGTAAAAACTCCTCCAGCTGCTGTCCAATTATTGGAAGCTGCAAAGCTAAAGTCTGGATCAGGTGAACCAAATCGTAAAAAAGTAGCTAGCGTTACTTGGGACGTTATCAAAGCAATCGCTGAAGATAAAATGGTAGATTTAAATGCATTCACAATCGAATCTGCAATGAGCATGATCGCTGGAACTGCTAGATCTATGGGTATAACTGTATCAGGAGATGCTCCTTTTTAATTAAGAGAAAGAAATGGCAAAATTAACAAAAAAGCAAAAAGAGGCTGCTTCAAAAATTGAAAAGAACAAACTATACTCTTTAAAAGATGCAGCTGCATTAATTAAAGTTATAGCTTCTGCAAAATTTGATGAGTCTGTTGATATCGCAGTTCGTTTGGGTGTAGATCCAAGAAAAGCGAATCAAATGGTTAGAGGTGTAGTTACATTACCTCACGGAACAGGTAAAGACGTTAAAGTATTAGCATTAGTTACTCCGGATAAAGAAGCAGAAGCTAAAGAGGCTGGAGCTGATTATGTAGGTCTTGACGATTATTTACAAAAAATTAAAGATGGTTGGACAGATGTTGATGTTATCATCACTATGCCAGCTGTTATGGGTAAATTAGGTCCATTAGGTCGTATTTTAGGACCTAGAGGTTTAATGCCAAACCCTAAAACAGGTACTGTAACTATGGATGTTGCAAAAGCTGTTCAAGAGGTTAAAGCTGGTAAAATTGACTTTAAAGTTGATAAAACTGGTATCGTACATGCAGGAATTGGTAAAGTTTCTTTTGGAGCTGAGCAAATTTATGACAATGCACACGAAATTATTCAAACATTAATCAAACTTAAACCAACTGCTGCTAAAGGTACCTACATTAAAGGTATTCACCTTACAAGCACTATGAGTCCTGCAATTGCATTGGACCCTAAAGCAGTATAATTGGTAGTTAATAATTTTTAGTATGACTAGAGAAGAAAAATCAATCGCGATTGAAGATTTAACTGCACAGTTAGCTGGTACAAATATTATTTATGTATCTGATATTTCTGGATTAAACGCAGAAACAACTTCAAACTTGAGAAGAGCTTGCTTTAAAGCAGGTATTAAATTAGAGGTTGTAAAAAACACTTTGCTTGCAAAAGCAATGGAAGCTTCTGCTAATGACTATGGTGATTTACCTTCAGTATTGACAGGTAACAGTGCTATATTTATTTCAGATGTTGCAAATGCACCTGGAAAAATTATTAAAGATTTCAGAAAAAAATCGGCTAAACCTGTATTAAAAGGAGCTTATATTAATTCTGAAGTTTACATTGGAGATGATCAATTAGATGCATTAGCAACTATTAAATCTAAAGAAGAACTTCTTGGAGAACTTATTGGATTATTGCAGTCACCAGCACAAAGAATTATTTCAGCTTTACAAAACAAATTCGCTGGTAGCGAAGAAGAAGCTGAAGCATAATAATTCGTACGAGGAATTGATTTTCCTGGTAGCTTAATTAGCGCACAATAAATAAATTATATTTTACAAATCATTTTAAACGATAGAAAAAATGGCAGATTTGAAACAATTCGCAGAACAATTAGTTAACTTAACAGTTAAAGAAGTTAACGAATTAGCAACAATATTAAAAGACGAGTATGGTATCGAGCCTGCTGCTGCAGCTGTAGTAGTTGCTGCTGGTGGTGGAGAAGGTGCTGCTGAAGAAGCACAAACTGAATTTACAGTTGTATTAAAAGAAGCTGGTGCTTCTAAATTAGCAGTTGTGAAATTAGTAAAAGAACTTACAGGTTTAGGTTTGAAAGAAGCTAAAGATGTAGTTGACGGTGCTCCAAGCAACGTTAAAGAAGGTGTTTCTAAAGAAGAGGCTGAAGGTCTTAAAAAATCATTAGAAGAAGCTGGAGCTGTAGTTGAGCTTAAATAATTCAACTCAGTTTTAAGAACTAGGTTTAGGTCTTGAGTGAACGCTCAATGGCCTAAACCATTTTTCGTATAATAAAATATATCAAGTTTTATTATCAAATAGTTTAAAATACGAAAAAGTTTTTGATCAATACGAAGAAAAAAAATTGAACTGTTTTACTGGTTTATTTTTAAAGATGTATTGATTATAATAAGAAAGTATAGATTAAACAGTGTGTTTCACACAAAAAAAATTACTTTTTTTTAATCAAAATTTTGTCCATTGATGATAACAAATCAGACTGAAAGATTGAATTTTGCCTCTACAAAAAATATCCCTGACTATCCAGATTTTCTAGATGTTCAGGTTAAATCTTTTAAAGATTTCTTTCAATTAGAAACGAAATCTGACGAAAGAGGCAACGAAGGGTTATACAACACCTTCATGGAAAATTTCCCAATTACAGATACAAGAAATAACTTTGTATTGGAATTCCTAGATTATTTTGTTGATCCGCCACGTTATACAATTCAAGAATGTATAGAGAGAGGTCTTACTTATAGTGTGCCTTTAAAAGCCAGGTTAAAACTATACTGTACAGATCCAGAACACGAAGATTTTGAAACTATTGTACAAGACGTTTACCTTGGAACAATACCTTATATGACTCCAAGCGGTACTTTTGTTATCAATGGTGCTGAGCGTGTAGTAGTATCTCAACTACACCGTTCTCCAGGAGTTTTCTTTGGTCAATCATTCCACGCAAATGGAACAAAACTTTATTCTGCCAGAGTAATTCCTTTCAAAGGTTCTTGGATAGAATTTTCTACAGATATCAACAGCGTAATGTATGCTTATATCGATAGAAAGAAAAAATTACCGGTTACAACTTTATTCCGTGCTATTGGATTCGAAAGAGATAAGGATATCCTTGAAATTTTCGACCTTGCTGAAGAAATCAAAGTTTCTAAAACAGGTATTAAAAAATATATTGGAAGAAGACTTGCTGCACGTGTATTGAACACTTGGCACGAGGATTTCGTTGATGAAGATACCGGTGAGGTAGTTTCTATCGAACGTAACGAAATCATCCTTGATCGTGATACAATTATCGACAAAGATAATGTTGAAGAAATCATCGATTCTAACGTTAAATCTATTTTGTTACACAAAGAGGATAATAACCAGGCAGATTATGCTATTATCCACAATACATTACAAAAAGATCCAACAAACTCTGAAAAAGAAGCTGTAGAGCACATTTACCGTCAGTTGCGTAACGCTGAACCGCCTGATGAGGAAACTGCTCGTGGTATTATAGATAAATTGTTCTTCTCTGATCAACGTTATAACTTAGGTGAAGTTGGTCGTTATAGAATGAACAAAAAACTTGGTTTAGATATCCCAATGGAGAAGCAAGTGCTTACCAAAGAAGATATCATTACCATTGTAAAATATTTGATCGAGTTGATCAACTCTAAAGCAGAGATTGATGATATTGATCACTTATCAAACCGTCGTGTTAGAACAGTTGGAGAACAATTGTCTCAACAATTCGGTGTTGGTTTAGCACGTATGGCTAGAACTATTCGTGAGAGAATGAACGTTAGAGATAACGAGGTGTTTACACCAATCGATTTGATTAATGCTAAAACATTATCATCGGTTATCAACTCTTTCTTTGGTACTAACCAGTTATCTCAATTTATGGATCAAACCAATCCATTAGCTGAGATTACGCACAAAAGAAGACTTTCTGCCCTTGGACCTGGTGGACTTTCGAGAGAGAGAGCTGGATTTGAGGTTCGTGACGTTCACTATACACACTATGGTCGTTTATGTCCGATTGAAACTCCAGAGGGACCAAACATTGGTTTGATTTCATCTCTTGGTGTTTATGCAAAAGTTAACGGAATGGGATTCATCGAAACTCCATACCGTAAAGTAACTAATGGTGTAGTTGATTTAGAAAGTACTCCAATTTACTTAAGTGCAGAAGAAGAAGAAGGAAAAATGATTGCTCAGGCAAACATTGAAATGGATGAGACTGGAAAAATCACAGCAACAAATGTTATTGCTCGTGAGGAGGGTGACTTCCCGGTTGTTGAACCATCTGTTGTACATTATACAGACGTTGCTCCTAACCAGATTGCTTCGATTTCGGCTTCATTGATTCCTTTCTTGGAACATGATGATGCGAATAGAGCCTTGATGGGATCGAACATGATGCGTCAGGCGGTTCCTTTGATCCGTCCCGAAGCACCAATTGTTGGTACAGGTTTAGAGCGTCAGGTAGCTTCAGATTCTAGAGTATTGATTAATGCTGAAGGAGATGGAACTGTAGAATATGTTGATGCTAACATCATTACTATCAAATACGACCGTACTGAAGAAGAAAGAATGGTAAGTTTTGATGCTGATGAAAAAACATACAACTTAATTAAATTTAGAAAAACCAATCAGGGAACAAGTATCAACTTGAAACCAATCGTAAGAAAAGGTGACAGAGTGGTTCTTGGTCAGGTATTATCAGAAGGATATGCTACTCAAAATGGTGAATTAGCTTTAGGTAGAAACTTAAAAGTTGCGTTCATGCCATGGAAAGGGTATAACTTTGAGGATGCGATTGTAATTTCTGAAAAAGTAGTTCGTGATGATATTTTTACTTCTATCCACGTTGATGATTATTCATTAGAGGTTAGAGATACTAAGTTAGGAAATGAAGAGTTAACAAACGATATTCCTAACGTTTCTGAAGAAGCTACTAAAGATTTAGATGAAAACGGTATGATCAGAATTGGAGCAGAGGTTAAACCTGGCGACATTCTAATCGGAAAAATTACACCAAAAGGAGAATCAGATCCTACTCCAGAGGAGAAATTGCTTCGTGCAATCTTCGGGGATAAAGCAGGTGATGTAAAAGATGCTTCATTGAAAGCTTCTCCATCTTTACACGGTGTAGTTCTTGACAAAAAGTTATTTGCAAGAGCCGTAAAAGATAAACGTAAACGTACTCAGGATAAAGATGCTTTAGGCGCTTTAGAAATGGAATTCGAAACTAAATTTGTTGAATTAAAAGACAGATTGGTGGAGAAATTATTCCTGATCGTTAACGGAAAAACATCTCAGGGTGTAATGAATGATTTGGGTGAAGAAGTTTTACCAAAAGGTAAAAAATATACTCAAAAAATGCTTTACGCAGTAGAAGATTTTGCTCACTTAAGCAAAGGTCAATGGGTTGCTGATGACGCTACTAATAAAATGGTTAATGATTTAATTCATAACTATAAAATTAAGCTGAATGACTTACAAGGATCTTTAAGAAGAGAAAAATTCACTATTACAGTTGGAGATGAATTACCATCTGGAATCTTAAAATTAGCGAAAATTTATATCGCTAAAAAACGTAAACTGAAAGTAGGGGATAAAATGGCAGGACGTCACGGTAACAAAGGTATTGTTGCAAGAATCGTTCGTCATGAAGATATGCCTTTCCTTGAAGACGGAACACCAGTAGATATCGTATTGAATCCACTTGGGGTACCTTCACGTATGAACATTGGTCAGATTTATGAAACTGTTCTTGGATGGGCTGGTATGAACTTGGGTAGAAAATTTGCTACTCCAATTTTTGACGGTGCATCTTTAGATCAAATCAATGCTTTGACTGATGAGGCTGGAGTACCACGTTTCGGACATACACACCTTTATGATGGTGGTACTGGAGAGCGTTTCCATCAAGCTGCAACTGTGGGTGTAATTTACATGCTTAAATTAGGACACATGGTTGATGATAAGATGCACGCACGTTCTATCGGACCATACTCGTTGATCACTCAACAACCACTTGGAGGTAAAGCTCAATTTGGAGGTCAGCGTTTTGGAGAGATGGAGGTTTGGGCACTTGAGGCTTATGGAGCATCAAGTACTCTTCGTGAGATCTTAACAGTTAAATCGGATGACGTTATTGGTAGAGCTAAAACTTACGAGGCTATCGTTAAGGGAGAGTCTATGCCAGAACCAGGATTGCCAGAATCATTCAATGTATTAATGCATGAATTGAAAGGTCTTGGACTTGACATTCGTTTAGAAGAATAATAAGTATTAGGTAGTTTTCAGTTTTCGGATAGCAATATCCGAAAGCTGATTACTCATTTATAAAAGTTTTTAGGATTTATACCCGTAACCCGTTCCGATTTTTTATTTAAACCTGAAAAGTTTTATAATTAGCACTTCAAAATTTAGTTTGAAGTTTAGAGAAGTAATCCGAGGTAGCGACTTAGTAAATTAACCTTTAGTAAGGTAAATTACAAGTTAAAATCAATTTTTAATTGCAGATAAATCAATAGTAAAAACTATGATGAATAATAGAAATAATAATAAAGATAAAAATCCAGTTAAAAGATTTAATAAAATTTCAATTGGATTGGCTTCACCTGAATCTATCTTGAAAGAATCAAGAGGAGAGGTTTTGAAACCAGAAACTATCAACTACAGAACTCACAAACCAGAGCGTGACGGACTTTTCTGTGAAAGAATCTTCGGACCTGTTAAGGATTTTGAATGTGCTTGTGGTAAATATAAAAGAATTCGTTACAAAGGTATCATCTGTGACCGTTGTGGTGTTGAAGTTACGGAGAAAAAAGTACGTCGTGACAGAGTAGGACACATCAACCTTGTTGTGCCAATTGCTCATATCTGGTACTTCCGTTCTCTTCCAAACAAAATTGGTTATATCCTTGGTCTTCCATCTAAGAAATTAGATATGATCATTTACTACGAAAGATATGTAGTAATTCAGGCTGGTATTGCTAAAAATGCAGATGGAGAATCTTTACAAAGATTAGATTTCTTAACTGAAGAAGAATATTTGAATATTTTAGATACTCTTCCGCAAGAAAATCAATATTTAGATGATTTAGATCCTAATAAATTTGTTGCCAAAATGGGAGCAGAGTGTATTATGGATTTATTAGCTCGTATCGACTTAGATGAGTTGTCTTACCAATTGAGACACAGTGCTAATAACGAAACATCTAAACAACGTAAAACTGAAGCTTTAAAAAGATTACAAGTTGTTGAGTCTTTCCGTGAGTCTAACTTAAACCGCGAAAACCGTCCTGAGTGGATGATTATGAAAGTGGTTCCTGTTATTCCACCAGAATTACGTCCGCTTGTGCCACTTGATGGAGGTCGTTTTGCAACTTCAGATTTAAATGACTTATACCGTCGTGTAATCATCCGTAACAACCGTTTGAAAAGATTAATGGAGATTAAAGCTCCTGAAGTTATCTTAAGAAACGAAAAACGTATGTTACAGGAATCTGTAGATTCATTATTTGATAACACTCGTAAAGCTTCTGCTGTTAAAACAGAATCTAACAGACCATTAAAATCATTATCTGATTCCTTAAAAGGTAAGCAAGGACGTTTCCGTCAAAACTTACTTGGAAAACGTGTGGATTATTCTGCTCGTTCGGTAATTGTTGTTGGTCCTGAATTAAAATTATTCGAATGTGGATTGCCAAAAGATATGGCATCTGAATTATACAAACCTTTCGTTATCCGTAAATTGATTGAAAGAGGTATTGTTAAAACGGTAAAATCTGCTAAGAAAATCATAGACAAAAAAGAGCCTGTAGTTTGGGATATCCTTGAAAATGTAATTAAAGGTCACCCAGTATTACTTAACCGTGCTCCTACGTTACACAGACTTGGTATTCAAGCTTTCCAGCCAAAATTAATTGAAGGAAAAGCGATCCAATTGCACCCATTAGTATGTACGGCTTTCAACGCCGATTTTGATGGGGATCAGATGGCAGTTCACTTGCCATTAGGACCAGAGGCTATTTTAGAGGCACAATTGTTAATGTTGGCTTCTCACAATATCTTGAACCCTGCAAACGGTGCTCCAATTACTGTACCTTCTCAGGATATGGTCTTGGGTCTATATTATATGACCAAAGAACGTATCTCTACACCAGAACACATTATTTTAGGTCAAGACTTAACATTTTATTCTGCTGAAGAAGTAAATATTGCATTAAACGAAGGAAGATTAGAATTGAATGCTCGTGTGAAAATTAGAGCAAAAGATTTTAATGACGCTGGAGAATTAGTGTTCAAAATTATTCAAACAACTGCAGGACGTGTATTATTTAACGAAGTAGTACCTGAAGCAGCTGGATATATCAATGATGTATTGACTAAGAAAAACCTTAGAGATATTATTGGACACATTTTAAGTGTGACTGATGTACCTACAACGGCAGCTTTCTTGGACAATATGAAAGATATGGGGTATAAATTCGCATTTAGAGGAGGTTTATCATTCTCTCTTGGTGATATTAGAATTCCAGAACAAAAAACTAAATTAATTGCAGATGCCAGAGAGCAAGTTGAAGGTATTTCTGTGAATTATAACATGGGTCTTATTACCAATAACGAGCGTTACAACCAAGTTATTGACGTATGGACTTCTGCAAATGCTCAGTTAACAGAATTAGCAATGAAAAATATTAGAGAAGACCAACAAGGTTTCAACTCTGTATATATGATGCTTGACTCTGGGGCGAGGGGTTCTAAGGAACAGATTCGTCAGTTAACGGGTATGCGTGGTTTGATGGCTAAGCCTAAAAAATCTACTGCCGGTGGTGGTGAGATTATTGAAAACCCGATTCTTTCTAACTTTAAGGAAGGTCTTTCGATCCTTGAGTACTTCATTTCTACTCACGGTGCTCGTAAAGGACTTGCGGATACGGCTCTTAAAACTGCCGATGCCGGATACTTAACAAGAAGGCTTCATGACGTTTCTCAAGATGTTATTGTGAACATTGAAGATTGTGGAACATTAAGAGGTGTTGAAGTTTCTGCTTTGAAGAAAAATGAGGAAATTGTTGAATCTTTAGGAGAAAGAATTTTAGGACGTGTTGCATTGCAAGATGTTATTAATCCTCTTACTAATGAAGTTCTGGTTGAATCTGGACAACAAATTACTGAAGCAATCATGAGAGTTATCGAAGCTTCTCCGATTGAAAGAGTAGAGGTTAGATCTCCATTAACTTGTGAGGCTTTAAAAGGTATTTGTGCTAAATGTTACGGTAGAAACTTAGCTACTGGTAAGATGACACAAAGAGGTGAAGCTGTAGGAGTTATTGCAGCTCAGTCTATTGGAGAACCAGGTACACAGTTAACACTTCGTACGTTCCACGTTGGAGGGGTTGCCGGAGGTATTTCTGAAGAGTCTAGTATTGTTACAAGATTCAACGGTAGACTTGAGATTGAAGATTTAAAAACTGTAAAAGGTGAAGATAGTGAAGGTAATGCGGTAGATATCGTAGTATCACGTTCAACTGAATTAAAATTAGTTGATGAGAAAACTGGAATTGTCTTAAATACACACAATATTCCTTACGGATCTAGTATTTTCGTTAAGGACGGTGAAGTAGTTACTAAAGGATCTGTGATCTGTAAATGGGATCCATATAATGGTGTAATTGTTTCTGAATTTACTGGTAAGATTGCTTACGAGGATTTAGAGCAAGGACAATCGTTCATGGTTGAAATCGATGAGCAAACAGGATTCCAGGAAAAAGTAATTTCTGAGGCAAGAAATAAAAAATTAATTCCAACTTTATTGGTTTACGGTAAAGAAGGTGAATTAATTCGTTCCTATAACTTACCAGTAGGAGCTCACCTTATGGTTGAGAACGGTGAGAAAATTAAAGCAGGTAAAGTATTAGTAAAAATCCCACGTCGTTCTTCTAAAGCAGGCGATATCACGGGAGGTTTACCAAGAATTACGGAGTTGCTTGAGGCTCGTAACCCTTCTAACCCAGCGGTTGTTTCTGAAATTGACGGTGTTGTATCTTTTGGAAAAATCAAAAGAGGTAACCGTGAAATTGTTATCGAATCTAAATTTGGTGAGATTAAAAAGTATTTAGTTAAACTTTCTAGCCAAATCTTAGTACAGGAAAATGACTTTGTAAGAGCAGGAGTGCCATTGTCTGACGGTGCAATTACACCAGATGACATCTTAAGAATTCAAGGACCAGCTGCTGTTCAACAGTACTTGGTAAATGAAATTCAAGAGGTATACCGTTTACAAGGGGTAAAAATTAATGACAAGCACTTTGAGGTAGTTATTCGTCAAATGATGCGTAAAGTAAGAGTTCAGGATCCAGGAGATACATTATTCCTAGAAGATCAATTGATTCACACTAAAGACTTTATCGTTCAAAATGATAAATTATACGGTATGAAAGTAGTTGAAGATTCAGGAGATTCTGCTGTACTGAAACCAGGTCAGATTATTTCTCCTCGTGAACTACGTGATGAAAACTCATTGTTGAAACGAAATGATAAAAATCTTGTTGTAGCAAGAGACGTAATTACTGCAACTGCAACGCCAGTTCTACAAGGTATTACAAGAGCTTCGTTACAAACTAAATCATTCATCTCTGCGGCTTCATTCCAGGAGACAACGAAAGTACTTAACGAAGCTGCTGTAGCTGGTAAAGTAGATGATTTAGAAGGATTGAAAGAAAATGTAATTGTTGGACACAGAATTCCTGCAGGAACTGGTATGAGAGAATACGATAACACTATCGTAGGATCTAAAGACGATTACAATGAAATGATGGCTAATAAAGAAGAGTATATCTATTAAATTAGGAAACTATGAGTAATTCGAACCAACAAGAACAAATTAATATTGAGTTAGACGAAACTGTCGCAGAAGGAATTTATTCTAATCTGGCAATTATCAATCACTCATCATCAGAATTTGTTTTAGATTTTGTGAGTATTATGCCTGGTATTCCTAAAGCCAAAGTAAAGTCAAGAATTGTCCTGACACCACAACATGCTAAAAGATTATTAAAAGCAATTGGAGAAAATATTCATCGTTTTGAAAGCGCTCATGGCGAAATCAAAGAGACGGAACAAGCACCAATACCGCTTAATTTTGGTCCGGCAGGACAAGCATAAATTGTTAAAGCCCCATTTTTAATGGGGCTTTTTTATTTCTGGAAATAAATCAAACAATGTAGTTTAACCGATTTAATATTACTTTCGTCGGCTAAATTTCTTTTTCGCGATTTATTATTCTAAATTGGTTTCTCCTTATAAAAGGGATTAATTTGTTGGATATAATAAACTATTAAGGTTGCATTAATTCAAATTAAAAAAAAGCGCTAATGATACATTAGCGCTTTTTTTATGCCCTGATTCTTCTGATTTTGAAATGATTAAAATTCAAAACAGAAAATAATTTTATGTTCTTCCCAACCTTTTTATTATAAATGTACTCTATATAAGTAATAAGCATCTGCAAAAAGATCTTAACTTAAAAAAGTACAATATGAAAAAGAAATTCACCTTAGAGATAGCAAATCCTTGTTCTGAAAATTTTAATAAAATGATTCCCAATGCAACAGGTTCATTTTGTAATTCATGTGCTAAAAATGTAATCGATTTAAGCAAAAAATCGAATTCTGAAGTGGCTAAATTTATTGCAGAAACAAAAGATACCAATATTTGTGCACGTTTGAGGGTAACACAATTAGACCAGGAGTTTGAACATAATGAAACGTCCAAAATTAATAACCTGAAATACGCCGCAGTAGCCGCATCAATTTTATTAGCTTCAAATGTTTCCGGACAAGAAAAAACACCTATTAAAACTGAAATAAATTGTCCAAAACCTAGTCATTATTTAGTGGGGAAAGTTGCGCAGAACAATATTGTTAGACAGGAATTATTGATAACAGTGAAGGGAAAATTGCTAGAGGACATAACACATAAACCATTTGATCGTAAAATGTATCCAAATCTGACTCTTTCAATTAATGGTTCAGAAAAAACATTTAGAATAAATGCTAAAACCGGAGAATTTTCTATTCCTGTAAAAGTTTTCAAAAGCGATAAAACCCTTATCATTACTATTACCGGAGACGATTATTATCTTTCAAAAGAAATACCTTTTGCTATCGAGTCAGTTACTAATAAAGTATTACAAAGAGATATAATTATTGCAGAAGGAGAACTTACCAGAATTATGATTGCCGGAGGATTAGGAATTAACTATAAATAGTATTTTTAAATTGATGAAAATAAAAAAGGCTGTCGAAATTACTTTAGACAGCCTTTCTTGTATGTTTTTCCTTTAAAGGAAATATTAATCAAATTCTGAAGTAAAAAATAACTTCACGCTTGGATATTTATTTTGAGTCATTTGAATCGTAAAGTCAGAATCAGCTAAAAATACCAATTGACCGTATTTATCATGAGCCAGGAATTTCTGTTTAATACGCTTGAATTCTTTAAATTCATCATTTTTAGCATCATCAGGTTTTACCCAACACGCTTTATGAACCGGGAAGTTTTCATAGGTACATTTTGCGCCATATTCATGTTCTAAACGATATTGAATAACCTCATATTGAAGCGCTCCAACAGTTCCGATTACTTTACGGTTGTTCATTTCTAAAGTAAACAACTGAGCCACACCTTCATCCATCAACTGATCGATACCTTTATCTAGTTGTTTGGCTTTCATAGGATCAGCATTATTGATGTATCTAAAGTGCTCCGGAGAGAAACTAGGAATACCTTTAAAGCTCATTACTTCACCTTCGGTTAAAGTATCACCAATTTTAAAGTTTCCTGTATCGTGCAGACCTACAATATCACCTGGATACGAAATATCTACGATTTCTTTTTTCTCAGCGAAAAAGGCATTCGGACTAGAAAATTTTAAATTTTTCTTTTGACGAACGTGGTAGTAAGGTTTGTTTCTTTCGAAAGTTCCTGAAACAATTTTAATAAAAGCCAAACGGTCTCTGTGTTTAGGATCCATATTGGCGTGGATTTTAAACACAAATCCAGTCATTTTTTCTTCAGTAGGATCTACCAAACGAGTTTCAGAATCTTTTGGTCTCGGAGACGGAGCGATCGTAACGAAACAATCTAACAATTCGCGAACTCCAAAGTTATTTAAAGCTGAACCAAAAAATACAGGTTGTAATTTTCCGTCCAGATAATCCTGACGGTCAAATTTTGGATATACTTCATCAATTAATTCTAATTCTTCACGTAATCTATCCGCTGGTTTTGGCCCAATTATTTTTTCTAATTCAGGACTTTGAACGTCTGAAAAAGCAATTGTCTCTTCAATATTTTTACGGCTGTCTCCGCTAAAAATATTAATGTTTTGCTCCCATAAATTATAAATTCCCTGAAAGTCATAACCCATACCAATTGGGAAACTTAAAGGAGTAACCGTTAGACCCAATTTTTGTTCTACTTCATCCATTAAGTCAAAAGCATCTTTTCCTTCACGGTCTAATTTGTTGATGAAAACAATCATCGGAATGTTACGCATTCTACAAACAGCTACTAATTTTTCTGTTTGTTCCTCAACCCCTTTTGCAACGTCGATTACCACAATAACGCTGTCAACAGCCGTTAAAGTTCTAAAAGTATCTTCGGCAAAATCCTTGTGTCCCGGAGTATCAAGAATGTTGATTTTTTTCTCTTTATAATTAAAAGCAAGTACAGATGTCGAAACCGAAATACCTCTTTGGCGTTCGATTTCCATGAAATCACTCGTTGCTCCTTTTTTAATTTTATTGTTTTTTACAGCTCCAGCTTCCTGAATTGCACCTCCAAATAACAGTAACTTCTCTGTTAAAGTTGTTTTACCGGCATCAGGATGCGATATAATTCCAAATGTTCTTCTGCGTTGTATTTCTTTTAAAAAGCTCATATTTCGTATAAATAGGTTGCAAAAGTACTATTAATTACGGCTTAATAAAAATATTCACTTCTTAAATTAGGAAGTCTTTTTAGGTGAAGATTCTCTTTAGAAAAAAAATAAGGCTGTTTTGCAACAGCCTTAGATAGTCATTTTAAAATTACTGATTAATTGACCAAATTGAATATCCTTTTGGAGGACATTGTATTTTTACCCATTTGTCTGCCTGAGTCGTTGGATACCAGGTTGAGTTTCCTGTAAAATCTTTAATTTGAGTATTGGCCCAATTGGTCTGAATCCATCTTTCCTGCCAAGTATCAGAGTTATTAATGTAAACAACTAATCCAGGGTTTCCGTTATATCCGTTTCTTCGCGCTACATATTCATCATTATCAGAATATAAAATCGAAGTTGTACCAGTCGCTTTGTTGTTGTGAATCCAGATAAGATTGTTCAGTTTGTTTTTATCCAGCCATTCTTCGTAATCTCTGTAAAATATTGTTGGATATCCTTCGTGAGTTAATATATACGAGTAAGCAAGCATTTTGCTGTAAATTTCATCAGTATCATGATTCGTAACAAAGGTTACCGCTTTGTACGGATTTCTTTTCCACATCATGTCGTCGTTTAGTAAGGCAAGATTATTTCCGTCGAAAGCGTCATTCATTTTATAATAACAAGCAAAATCAAAAACAGAGCTGTTGGCATTATTAGCCCAGTCATTTAATACGTTTACATTCGAATCCCATAATTCACCAACCGAGAAACCACCTACATTCGCATTCCATGCATTTACAACCCATGCACCAAATCCTTTTACGTAATCAAATCTCCAGCCATCAAATTTCATAGTGTTTTTATAATATTTACCCACTCCGTCAGCTCGTAACCATAACCAATCCTGTACGTGAGGATTTGCATGGCATAAATCAGGGAAGCCACCAAAAGCGCCTTCGTCATTGTTACCGTAGCTATTTTTATAAAAGTCATTATAATTACGGGTAAATTTTCCTGAAGCAACTCCGCTAAAATTTGTCCAGGTATTGGTTCCTGTAAACGGATTCGCTTCAGATTGTCCGCCGCTATTATGATTGATCACAATATCGGCATACACTTTCATGTTTTCGGCATGGGCATTAGTAATCAAACTTACCAATTCGGTTTTTGAACCAAAGCGGGTTTCAACAGAACCATTTTGGTTATAATCTCCAAAATCAAAATAATCAGTTGGATCATATCCCATAGAAAAAGCACCATTTTGCGCTTTAGAAGCTGGCGGAAGCCAAATCGATCCAATTCCTGCATTCGACCATGCGGTAACTTTACTGCTTATAGTATTCCACCAATTTCCTCCCGCAGGAACATCCCAATAAAAAGCCTGCATCATTACGCCGCCGCCAGGATTGTCTACATATTTTCCTGTAGATGACGAATTCGAAGTTCCTGTACTAAAAGGTTTTCCGTCATGATGCGTTACATTAATAATTTCAAATTGCTGACTATCAGCTTTTGGGTCTAATTCATTTGTTTCATTTTGCGAGCAAGAATACAAGAAAGTAGTAATTGCGGCAAGTAAATAAATTTTTACAATAGGTTTTTTCATAATGTAGATTTGGTTTAGGTTAGATAATAAAGTTTATAATTTGATATTTATTAAGTATTTTGTAGTGGCTATTCGTAATTTTAATACTTAATAATTATCAAT
>NZ_CADCSU010000059.1:0-17550 GCF_902804475.1 Flavobacterium bizetiae | reverse complement strand
GTATATGTTTTTTGATTTGGTTCGTTTTTATAGGAAAATATTTATATCACGAAAACGTTGTAGTATTGATAACTTTTTTTATTCGCGCAAAAGTTCCTTCTTTTAAATTCTGTAAAGTTTTAAAGGAAATCTGTCTTTGTGAGCGTCGTGGCAAGGATTACGGACATTTTTTAAAGAGATTAATCTCATAGAAACTACTTCTCTGCGGGAAATTCAGCTATCATCCCTATAATTTTTTGTTAATAGTATTGCTGATAGTTGTATTATGTAATTGAATTGTTATTTTTGTTCGTTATAAGTTAAAAAGAACTAGGTCTTAATTATTTAGTATTTTCAATACAATATCCGGGAAATACATTTAAAGTGATTGTGGTTTAAAACGAAATTCTAAAGCAAGATCTTTACATTCAAATTAAATTTAAAATAATGTTATTAAAAAAATTACAGTTAAAAACAATTGATTACAAATTAGTGTTGACAATGTGTTTTTTATTTTTTTTCAACTCCATCATTTCGGCTCAGGAAATTATTAAAGATACTGTGATCCAGAAGCCACTACAATTATCTGGACAGAAGCAAAAAATTGACGGTATTATTGCCAATGTGGGAGATTATATTGTTTTAGATTCAGATATTGATAAAGCATATTTAGAAATTACTGCGCAGGGAGGTTCTGTAAAAGATATTACAAGATGCCAGATGCTTGGTAAACTTTTAGAAGATAAATTATACGCGCACCAGGCGATTCAGGATAGTATCGTGGTAAGTGATGCAGAGATAAGAGGTATGATGGATGACCGATTGAATTATATGATTCAACAAGTAGGAGACATCAATAAAGTAGTTGCTTATTATAAAAAAAATTCTGTAGAAGAGTTTAAAACTTATTTTTCGGACATCTTAAAAGAGCAAAAGTTAGCTTCTGAAATGACTAAGAAAATTGTTGATGCCGTAGAAATTACTCCAGAAGAGGTTCGTAATTTCTTTAAGAAAATACCAAAGGATGAATTACCAACTTTTGGAGCAGAAATGGAAGTAGCCCAAATTGTGGTAGAACCTAAAGTTTCGGCAGAAGACGAGCAAAAGGTAAAGGACAGATTAAACGCTATTAGAAAAGATGTTCTTGAAGGATCCAGTTTTGCTACAAAAGCAGTTTTGTATTCGCAGGATCCGGGATCTTCGCCAAATGGAGGTTTTTATAAAATGACCAGAAAAACTCCGTTCGTAAAAGAATTTAAAGACGTTGCTTTTAGTTTGGGAGAAGGAGAAATTTCAGAACCTTTTAAAACTATTTTTGGTTATCATATTATTATGGTAGAAAAAATAAAAGGTCAGGAAGTAGAATTACGTCATATTTTAATTGCACCTACAGTTTCTGAAACAGCATTGAAAGATGCTAAAGAAAGAATTACGAACATCAGAAATAAAATAGAAAACAAAGAAATTACTTTTGCTGAAGCTGCAAGAACAGAATCTGACGAAAAGGAAACAAGAGCAAACGGTGGAACTTTAGTAAACCCAAATACTCAGGATACACGTTTTGAGTTGACAAAAATGGATCCAACGTTATACAGCCAGGTTTCTAATCTAAAAGATAACGAAGTTTCTCAGCCAATTTTAAATACAGATGATAAAGGTAAAAAGACGTATAAGTTAATTACGATCACCAATAGAATTGACGCACATACTGCTGATTATGCTAAAGATTATACTAAGATTAAAGAATTAGCATTAAAAGAAAAACAAATCACAACGATTTCAAAGTGGTTTGATACTAAAATAAAAGATACTTACATTAAAATTGTTGGAGAGTACAGAGATTGTAACTTTGTGTACAATTGGTTGAAAAAATAATTTTTATTAAATAAATAAAAAGAGTTAGTTTTATGAATTCATAAAGCTAACTCTTTTCAATTTTAAAAACATATCTAAATGTCTGACGTAGCAGCAATTCATAATTTAGTTCAAAAGCGAAATGAATTAAAAACCGAAATAGCAAAAATCATTGTAGGCCAGGATGCAGTTGTAGATCAAATATTACTGTGTATATTCTCAGGGGGACACGCTCTTTTAATTGGTGTTCCGGGATTGGCAAAAACCTTAATGATAAATACTTTGTCTCAGGCTTTAGGTTTAGATTTTAAGAGAATTCAGTTTACGCCGGATTTAATGCCGTCTGATATTTTAGGAAGTGAAATTCTGGATGAAAACAGACATTTTAAATTTATAAAAGGGCCAATTTTTTCGAATATCATTTTGGCAGATGAGATAAACAGAACACCTCCAAAAACGCAGGCAGCTTTACTTGAGGCCATGCAGGAACGTTCCGTTACTATTGCAGGGCAAAACTACAAATTAGATTTGCCTTATTTTGTTTTAGCAACGCAAAACCCAATTGAGCAGGAAGGAACATATCCTTTGCCGGAAGCGCAATTAGACCGTTTTATGTTTGCTATTAAATTAGAATATCCAACTTTTCAAGAAGAAGTTCAGGTAGTAAAACGTACAACATCTGATGCTAAAACAACGATTAATCCGTTGTTTACCGCACAGGAAATTATCGATTTTCAGCATTTGATTCGTAGAATTCCTGTAGCCGATAATGTGATTGAATATGCGGTAACTTTGGTAAGTAAAACGCGTCCCGATAATGCATTGTCAAATGATTTTGTAAAGAATTATCTGGATTGGGGAGCAGGGCCAAGAGCATCTCAAAATTTAATTTTGGCAGCAAAAGCACATGCAGCTTTTAACGGTAAATTTTCACCGGATATTGAAGATGTAAAAGCAGTAGCAACCGGAATACTACGCCACAGAATTATTAAAAACTACAAAGCAGACGCTGAAGGAATAACAGAAGAAATTATTATCGAAAAGCTTATGTAATAAGTCATCAAATAAAAAAAAGCCTGATCATCCATTATGATCAGGTTTTTTTTATAACAATTTTGTAATGCTGGTTTCATTTACGAGTCGGACAGATTTATTGTAAAAAAGTTTGATTAAAAGCACTTCTACAACAGACGTGTATTTTTTGTCATCGCATTCATACCACCAATACGAGAAATACTGAATGTTGTTTTTCTCCATTTTGACCTGCCATATTCTTTCATTGTCTGAAGAAATGAGTTTCGATTCTATAATTTTATAGCCAGTTCCTGTCCAGCAAATTAAAGGATTGTGCGATGGAGTTTTAATATAAATAAGCTTTTCAGGAGTAGCGATTTTAAAAACTTCATTATTAATCCATTTTCCCTTCTTAATATTATAAGCAGGATTTAACTTTTCGAGTAAATCATGTTTCAGTTCTTTTTTGATTTCTAAACTAGTTATCAGTAGCATTAAACTTCCTAGTATTATAGGAAAGAAAATAAAAGAAGAAGAAGTTTTTTCTATTGTCGTCTCTTCGTTTTTAGGTTTAAAGAAACGAATGAAGAACAACATTGGGATAATTTGATAGAATATAAAACAAAGTAATCCGATAGTATGATGAAGCGTATTCTCCTGAGTACAGTTTAATAAAATTAGTGTGATGATCCTGAAATAATTCGAGATAACATTCAACGCAATTATAATACAGCAAAACAGGAATATTTGTTTAATGCTAAAAAGCTTTTGTTGTTTTCGTTCTTCTAAAGTCAACAAAAAAGCCCCAACGAGTAATCCGGTTTTAAACATAGACAATCCCATGCAAGCCGTGTCGATAGTAATTTTTGCATTATTAATATAAAAATTAACCCCTTCTATTTTAGTAATCGGAAGGAAGTTTTTTAAAGTCAGGTAAACTCCGTAGCAAAGTGTTTGCTTGATTTCGACCGTTAAGTAATCAAAAAACGTATTGAAAATCGAGGAGAATAAAAAGATACAGATAAAAGCAATGAACGAGAATTTTCGGGTAAGATTGTAATATAAAAAACATGCAAATAAGGACAGCGCTAAAAAATGCAAAGATTTGGTATGCAAACGATAACTTATAAATTCTAATAGAATTATTAATCCTAAAAGAGGGTAGTTCATATTAAATGAAGTTTTTCTACCCCCAATAAGAAACAATACGATCGAAAATACAATCCCGAAAAGATTGCTATCAAGACCCGACAGCACTATAGTGGAGTTTAATACCAATAAGCAAATCAAAATCAGGATAGCAATTGCATTTTTGTATTCAAATAGAAGCTTCATTAAATAGTTTGCTTTTTGTGTTTTTTGTAATAAAAGAAAAGTATTGTAGATCCCAGGATAATCAATAGCCATTCGTGTGGTTCAGGAACAGCGCCGTCATTGTTGATAGAGGCATTTCCTAAAGTATCTACATTTTTTTCAATCCCGTTATTTTTATAATCTTCATCAGTTTCAAGAACAATTAAAGAAGAGATTGGTGTTACAATATTGGCATCTTTGGCCAGATCTACATATTGGTTTTGTACCAAAGAATCATTCTGAATTTTAACCTGCTCTTCTAATACTTTTCCAAAAGCGTACATTCTGTAAATATGATTCGGACCATTGGTTTTAATGGCACTCGTTTGCGGACTTTCTGTAATCGAAATATTCGCCGGTGGTATATTTACCGTATTGGTGTCTGTCTTAAATAAAACAAATTGCTTTTTATGAATAAGATCTAAACTGTTTTTTAAACTCGTCTGAAAAAAATCGACATATTTCTGTTCTTTTACAGTCTGCCAAAACGGATTGATATCAGGTGAAATATTAATTACTTTTAAATTTCTGTCCTTTGTTTCTGTTCTTATTTTCTTTAAATAATTAGAATCTTCAAGTTCTTCAAAATTGGCAGAAAACGTACCGCATTTGGTAATGATTAAACTGTTTCTTGAAATTTCATAAAGAGGCAATAACGAATAATGAAGATCTTCAAACTCTAATTCGATGGCTTTAAAGTTATCTTTATTGATCTCTTTCTTTTTTCCGTTTACAATAACAAACAGATTCGTTTTGTTTAATTCTACAAAAGATTCTATTTGTTTCGTTGTCCAGCTGCTGTTTAAGTCTAATATAATTTCTGAAGGTTTAAACGGAATAGTTGTTTTCTGAATATCCTTAACTTCATAAATTTTATTTTTCCATGCAAATGAATTAGAAACTTTCGTTAATGGCATATAAGCTTCCCAATCATCTAATCCTTTCGATTGATTGATGTAATATCCTTTGTTCAGTTCAAAATCTTTGCTGGTTTCAATTTTTGTATTTCCAACAGTTTGAATTCTCGATGTAGTTTCGGCATTAGAAATGTTCGGGCCTTTTATAGAAAGACTTTGGTATTTCATTTGATTGTCTTCTACTTTTAACGGAGTTGTAAAACCGCATTTAAAAGTACGTGGCGTTTTATAGTTAATCGGGAAAACTCTCACAACAACTTTGTTTCCTTCTTTCCATTGCATTAATGACGGATCGCGGTATTCTACACCAACAATTTGTTTGTACGCCGCTTTAGCTTTTTCTTTCGTAGTCAAAACTCCTTTTCGTTCAATTCCGTTTACCCACAAGGATAAAGATGTTGCAACAGAACCTTCCGGCAATTGGAAAGAATAAATAGCCTCCTTTTCTCCACGTGTATCTTTTTCGCAGGCAATATTCATTGTAATTTCAGTATAAGCCAAACGTGTTTCCGGATAAATTTTCACATCTTCTTTAATGGTTTTGGTGAATAAATCTTTACCACTCCATAATTGCTCTTCTGTTTCTAATCGTTTGTCAAAGTTTGATTTCAGAATGTTTATTTTATCATCATTATCCAGATTAAGGTCTTTACAAAACAAATAAGCGATAGATATAAACGGATTGTGAATTTTGCGTTCATTAAATTGTTTACTGCCAAAGGAATCAAAAGTTCTAAAATCAAATATATCGTGAAGCGGAATATATACGAGGTCTTTTTTTAGCAGAATTTCATTGAAGAAATTAGGTTTTAAATTCTGAGAAATCGAGATATAATAAGGTAGCTCACTATTTTGATCGAATGAATTTATTCGGCCAAATTGGTTTATTTTTCTGCTTTCAATATTTAATCCTGCAGTAAAGACTATCAAGCTAATTACTACGACTAAAATACCTCCGCTAAAAGAAACAACATAATTTTTATCTCTATTAATGTATCGAAGAATTGTGATGGTATGTATAATAATGACAATTGCAGGAACTAAGCCATAAAATCCTAATCCTAGCGCTATAATTCCTAAAAAGGAGAATGGCATAATAGGTATGAGGTATATCGCGAAATATAAGATAAGCAAAAATGATAAGCCATTGATGAAAAAAGCAATCGAAGTGCTTCTGCTTTCGTCTGAATTGCTATAGATGAAAAAATTAGAGACACAAAAAGCCACAGTTGTAAAGTAGACCCATATAGGAAGATCCTGAAAAACAGGAATAAAAACATTTAAAGAAAAGCAACCAATAAGCCAGTTCAGGATTAAGAAAGGGGCTAGGTGAATGTAAGTTTCTTTGTTTCTAAGAAGCATAAAAGAAACACCAACTCCGTATATAAATTCGCATATAAGACTTAAGAAAGCAATTCCTTGATAGCTATTATATTCCGATTCTTTAGAGAGAAGAGCTCCGATTAAAAATATACTGCTAAACAGTGTTACGATTAAACTAATTCCTACTCCCGGTTTTTGAGTATAATATTCTAAATTATTTGATTTGTGTTTCATAGTTATATTTATTTAAAAGTACTTTGAAGTACAAAGTTATAAAAGAATTTGAATTACAAGTTTTTTATTTCATTTTTTTTAAACTGGAAAAAAATGGAATATTGAAGAATTGGATTTTCTAGAAATCGGGAAGAAAAAGAGGTCTTGCAGTGTAACTATATCGTTATAATTGCTTATTTAGAAACGTTCTTCGTTAAAATAGAGGTAAAATCTGACTTCATTTATAACAGCAAATTCCGACTTTGTTAAAGAAAAGATTTTAAAATATCAATTATTTATTTTTTTTATTCAAAATTGATATTTTGACAAAAACAAGCAGTGAAAATCGTTTTTTAGCAATAATAATTTTTGAAAAGGCGACTTCTATTATATTTTTTTTAATTGTCGGCTTTAATACCTAAATTTGCGTACAAAAAAAATAAAATACCTAGAAAAGACTTTTATTATGAATATTTATCAGGATTACATCCAAGAGATTGAAGAACGAAAAGGTCAAGGGCTTAACCCGAAACCAATTGATGGAGCTGAATTATTAAGCGAAATCATTGAACAAATTAAAGATGTGAATAACGAGTACAGAGAAGATTCTCTTAACTTTTTTATTTATAATGTTGTACCGGGAACCACTAGTGCCGCTGGTGTGAAATCTCAATTTTTAAAGGAAATTATTCTCGGTGAATTCGAAGTAAAAGAAATAACTCCTGCATTTGCTTTTGAGCTATTATCGCATATGAAAGGTGGATCTTCAATCAGAGTGCTTTTAGATTTAGCACTTGGTGATCATACCTCTATTGCAAAAGAAGCTGCAAATGTACTTAAGTCACAAGTTTACCTTTATGAGGCAGACACAGATCGCTTAAAAGAAGCATTTAAAGAAGGCAATCCGATTGCTATAGATATTATTAAAAGTTACGCTCAGGCAGAGTTTTTTACAAAACTGCCAGAAGTAGTTGAAGAAATTAAAGTAGTTACTTATATCGCTGGTGAAGGAGACATTTCTACAGATTTACTTTCTCCGGGTAATCAGGCGCACTCACGTTCTGACCGTGAACTTCATGGTAAATGTATGATTACTCCTCAGGCACAAGAGGAAATCAAAGCATTACAGGCAAAACATCCTGACGCTAGCGTTATGTTGATTGCTGAAAAAGGGACTATGGGTGTAGGTTCATCCAGAATGTCAGGAGTAAATAACGTAGCGCTTTGGACAGGTAAACAAGCAAGTCCATATGTTCCGTTTATTAATATTGCTCCAATCGTTGCAGGAACAAACGGAATTTCTCCAATTTTCCTGACAACTGTTGATGTTACAGGTGGTATTGGTTTAGACCTTAAAAACTGGGTAAAAAAACTTGACTCAGAAGGAAACATTATTCGTAATGAAAACAATGAGCCAATCTTAGAAGAAGCATACTCTGTTGCTACTGGTACTGTATTAACGATCAATACAAAAACTAAGAAGCTTTATAATGGTGATAAAGAATTAATTGACATTTCTAAGGCATTCACGCCACAGAAAATGGAATTTATAAAAGCTGGAGGATCATATGCAATTGTATTTGGTAAAAAGCTTCAGACATTAGCAGCTAAAATTTTAGATATCGAAGCTCCTCTTGTATTTGCTCCGTCAAAAGAAATTTCTGTTGAAGGACAAGGACTTACAGCTGTAGAGAAAATCTTTAACAGAAACGCTGTTGGTATATCTCCGGGTAAAGTTTTACACGCAGGTTCAGATGTTCGTGTAGAAGTAAACATTGTAGGTTCTCAGGATACGACTGGTCTTATGACTGCTCAGGAATTAGAATCTATGGCAGCTACGGTAATTTCGCCAATTGTTGATGGTGCTTACCAATCAGGATGTCACACCGCTTCAGTATGGGATAAAAAAGCGCAGGCTAATATTCCAAAATTGATGAAATTCATGAATGATTTCGGTTTAATTACTGCTCGTGATCCTAAAGGAGTTTACCACGCAATGACCGATGTAATTCATAAAGTACTTAACGATATTACAATTGATGAGTGGGCGATCATTATTGGTGGTGACTCTCATACAAGAATGTCAAAAGGTGTTGCTTTTGGGGCTGACTCAGGAACAGTTGCTCTTGCATTGGCTACAGGAGAGGCTTCAATGCCAATTCCTGAATCTGTAAAAGTAACTTTCAAAGGAGAAATGAAAGATTACATGGACTTCCGTGATGTGGTTCATGCTACACAAGCGCAAATGCTTAAAAAGTTTGGTGGAGAAAATGTATTCCAAGGTAGAATTATCGAGGTTCACATTGGAACTCTTACTGCTGACCAGGCATTTACATTTACAGACTGGACTGCAGAGATGAAAGCAAAAGCTTCTATCTGTATTTCTGAAGATGATACTTTGATTGAATCTTTAGAGATTGCAAAAGGTAGAATCCAGATCATGATCGACAAAGGAATGGACAATGAAAAACAAGTTCTTCAAGGATTGATCAATAAAGCAGATAAGAGAATCACAGAGATTAAATCAGCTGAAAAACCAGCCCTTACTCCAGATGCAAATGCGAAGTATTATGCTGAAGTTGTAGTTGATCTTGATCAGATTATCGAGCCTATGATCGCTGACCCGGATGTAAACAATGTGGATGTTTCTAAAAGATATACTCACGATACGATCAGACCTCTTTCTTTCTACGGAGGAGAGAAAAAAGTAGATCTAGGATTTATTGGTTCTTGTATGGTACACAAAGGAGATATGAAGATTTTAGCTCAAATGCTTAAAAATATCGAGGATCTTCACGGTAAAGTTGAGTTCAAAGCGCCACTTGTAGTTGCGCCACCTACATATAATATTGTAGACGAACTTAAAGCCGAAGGTGATTGGGAAGTTTTACAAAAATACTCAGGTTTCGAATTCAACGATGCTGCACCAAAAGGAGCTGCACGTACTGAATATGAGAATATGTTGTACTTAGAGCGTCCAGGATGTAACCTTTGTATGGGTAACCAGGAAAAAGCAGCAAAAGGAGATACTGTAATGGCAACTTCAACACGTCTTTTCCAGGGAAGAGTTGTAGAAGATACTGAAGGTAAAAAAGGAGAATCACTACTTTCTTCTACGCCGGTAGTAGTTTTATCTACAATTTTAGGAAGAACTCCTACACTTGCTGAATATATTGCCGCAGTAGATGGTATTAGCTTAACAAGGTTTGCACCTTCTCATAAACTATTAGTAATGTAATTTACGATTAGTTATAATCATTATATATAAAAAGCCTGAGTCGATAAACTCAGGCTTTTTCTTTTCTGGCTCCTCTATTTTTTGTAACTTGGTATGTTCAAAATATAAAAAACAAAAACAATTATACTTATGGCTTTTGATATTGAAATGATTAAAAAAGTGTATGAGAACATGCCGGATCGTGTTGATAAAGCACGCGAGATTGTTGGTCGTCCACTTACATTGACAGAGAAAATTTTATACAATCACCTTTGGGACGGGAAACCAACTCAGGCGTTTGGCAGAGGAGTAGATTATGTTGATTTTGCGCCCGATCGTGTCGCATGTCAGGATGCAACTGCTCAAATGGCATTATTGCAATTTATGCACGCCGGAAAAGCTAAGGTAGCAGTACCAACAACGGTTCACTGCGATCACTTAATTCAGGCAAAAGTTGATGCCGCAACAGATTTAGCGCGAGCAAAAACACAAAGTAACGAAGTTTTCGACTTCTTGTCGTCAGTTTCTAATAAATATGGAATAGGTTTCTGGAAACCAGGAGCAGGGATTATTCACCAGGTAGTACTTGAAAATTATGCTTTCCCTGGCGGAATGATGATTGGTACCGATTCTCACACTGTAAATGCAGGTGGTTTAGGAATGGTAGCTATTGGTGTTGGTGGGGCCGATGCTGTAGATGTCATGTCTGGTATGGCTTGGGAATTGAAATTCCCTAAATTAATTGGAGTTAAACTAACTGGTAAATTATCAGGATGGACAGCTCCTAAAGATGTTATCCTTAAAGTGGCCGGTATTCTTACTGTAAAAGGAGGAACTGGTGCAATCGTTGAATATTTTGGAGAAGGTGCAACCTCTATGTCTTGTACCGGTAAAGGAACAATTTGTAATATGGGTGCAGAGATTGGAGCTACAACTTCAACTTTTGGTTATGATGATTCTATGAGTCGTTACCTGCGTTCTACAAACAGAGCCGATGTTGCCGATGCTGCAGATAAAGTAGCTTCTTACTTAACTGGAGATCCGGAAGTTTACGCTAACCCGGAACAATATTTTGATCAGGTTATCGAAATCAACTTAACAGAATTAGAGCCACACTTAAACGGACCTTTTACGCCGGATTTAGCGACTCCAATTTCTAAAATGAAAGAAACAGCCATCAAAAACAACTGGCCTCTACAAATTCAGGTTGGTTTAATTGGTTCTTGTACCAACTCTTCTTACGAAGATATTTCGCGTGCAGCTTCTTTGGCAAGACAAGTAAGCGCTAAAAACTTAAAAACTAAATCTCAGTTTACTATTACTCCGGGTTCAGAAGTTGTTCGTTATACCATCGAAAGAGACGGATTTATCGATACTTTCGAAAAAATTGGAGCAACTGTTTTTGCTAATGCCTGCGGACCATGTATTGGTATGTGGGACAGAGATGGAGCAGAGAAAGAAGAAAGAAATACAATTGTTCACTCTTTCAACCGTAACTTCTCAAAACGTGCAGATGGTAACCCAAATACTTTAGCTTTCGTAGGTTCGCCAGAATTGGTTACCGCTATGGCTATTGCGGGAGATCTTGGTTTTAATCCTTTAACAGATACGTTAATCAACGAAGATGGAGAAGAAGTAAGACTAGAAGCGCCAACAGGAGACGAATTGCCTCCAAGAGGATTTGATGTAAAAGATCCGGGATTCCAGGTTCCTGCTGAAGACGGTTCAGGAGTTCAGGTAGTAGTGAGTCCAACATCAGAGCGTTTACAATTATTAGCTCCGTTTGATGCGTGGGATGGTAAAAACATTACTGGTGCAAAATTATTAATCAAAGCATTCGGAAAATGTACAACAGATCATATTTCTATGGCCGGACCATGGTTACGTTTCCGCGGACACTTAGATAATATTTCAAACAATATGTTGATTGGTGCCGTAAATGCATTCAACCAAAAAACAAACTCAGTTAAAAATCAATTAACAGGTACTTACGACGCTGTTCCTGCTGTAGCACGTGCATACAAAGCAGCTGGAGTTCCGTCTATCGTTGTGGGGGATCACAATTATGGCGAAGGTTCATCTCGTGAGCATGCTGCAATGGAGCCACGTTTCTTGGGTGTTAAAGCCGTATTGGTAAAATCTTTTGCCCGTATTCACGAAACAAACCTTAAAAAACAAGGACTTTTAGGATTGACATTCGCTAACGAAGCTGATTACGATAAAATTCAGGAAGACGATACCATCAACTTTACTGATTTAACCGAGTTTGCTCCGGGAAAACCATTAACGTTAGAATTCGTTCATGCAAATGGTACAAAAGATATCATTCTGGCAAACCATACTTATAACGCAGGTCAGATTGGCTGGTTCGTTGCAGGTTCAGCATTAAACTTAATTGCTGCCGGAAAAGCTTAATCATTTAAGATTTCAATTATACTAAAAAACGCTCTGTGAAAACAGGGCGTTTTTTTATTGTTGTTTAGGAGCTAATCCAGCTATCCGCTATATCTTTTATTTTTTTTAAGAAAAAAAATAAAAGAATGCCGCTTCTATCTGGGCTAGGGCACTCGTTTTCAAAAAGAGATTTTGTTTTCAGATTTCCTAATCTTGTCTTTTTGCTACAGTTGTTTCTTGTGATAAATTCCTCGATCTGGTAGGTTTTGTAATCTCAAATTCATTGATGTCAATACTAAATACTTTCGAAGAAGGTAATTTAGAAAAGCTGTTATCAATACGACCACCTAGAATATATAACTTATTGTTGTAATAATGCATAGCAGAATATTTCATTGGTAATTCAATTTCATATTCTTTTAATTGTTTTGTTTTTAAGTTATAAACGTACATTTTTTGATCCTCAAAAAAGTAAATAATATTATCATGATACGTTATGGCAGGTCTTTCTAACGGAGAGAATAATTCTCCTTCCGTTTGCCATTTTTCTGTTACTAAATCAAAGCTTTCTATTTGAGAAATTGGTTTTCCGTTGTTGCCGCCAATGAGATAAATTTTATCATCAACCAAAACTCCCGTAGTTTCTTTTGCTGTTGGCATATGTGCAAGTTCGTACCAATAACCAGAAGAGATATTATATAAGTGTACTTTATCAGTAAACTCTTTTACGCCAGCTTCAGTAGCTTTTACAGAACCTCCCATTACAACAATATTATCTTTATAGGTAAAAGAAGCAAAATCAGCAGCCTGATGCGGATTTGTATTGTCTATTTTAATAGTTTGTTTCTCCAGATCTAAAACTTCAATTTTATCTTGCAAATACTCCCAACTGCTGATTTTATTGACAAACATTTTTTTTCCGCCTAGGATATAAATCGAATTTTTATAAAAATGAATGTTATGATAAGCCCTGTTTTGAAGTTTTAATTTCGAAATTTCCCATGTGTCAGTTTTAATGTCATATATACAAAGGTCTTGTTTATAATGTCGTTTAGCAGAAGTGTATTGCGCTTCACTTAAAAATTTCACCATATCCATATCGGCTTTTTCTGCTCGCGCTTTTTCGAGGTGGTTGATTTCAGGATAAGCATCTCCGCCACTAATATAAATTTTGTCATCTTGCAAGATAGACCCAAATGAAAAGATAAGATGTTTTGAAGAAGTCAGTTTAGTATACGAAAGCTTGGATTGTAATTTGTGGTCACCAGCAATAATTACTTCTGATAAATTTTCAATATTTTCTTCGAGCGAAACGATAAAGTTTTGCTTTATGAAATAGCTCAAAGAAATTCTTTTGGTAGTATAACCAATATGCGAAAATTCTAATATTTCATCGCTATTGTATTTTGCAAGAAGTTGTAAAGAGAATTTACCATTTGCATCCGATATTGTTCCGACTTTGCTGGATAAAGCAAACACATTCGTATTTTCAAGAGGAAGATTTGTGTTTGTCGAAACTACAGTTCCGTTGATGTTTTGAGCAATAGATAATAAAGGAAAAAAAATAAGAAAGAGTAATAGTTTTTTCACGTTGTTTTCAGATTAAGTTTAGTTTTTGGTCAAGAAATAAAAATGGTATTCTGAAAAATATTCGCACAATTTTTATGCCGAGAGTCTTGCTTGAAAGAAAAATAATTCAATTTCTGATAAATCAGGGAGAAAAATGGATCAGTTATAGACAAGAACTTATTTTGAGATTAGAAATTTTTTATTCTATTTTTATCCCGAAACAGACTTTTCCTGAAATAAAATCATTTATTTATAAAAAGCCTGATTTCAAAGAGTTGGCGTAATTTTCATTCTAAGATGTTTAATTCAGGGTAAATTAGTTGTTAAAAAACGTGTATCTTTTACATTAAAAAGTTAAATTCGCCTTTTAGGTAATATATTTGCTTTTTTTGAGTTTAAATATTGTCTTAACTTAACAAAGTATTCATTAAACTTTAATAGGTATGGTTTTTAGATTAATTATAGTATTTTTTTTTTTCAGTGTCGGTGTTTTTTCTCAGGAAAAGTTTATCAAGCACAAAATATCAAAAGGAGAAAACCTATCTGTAATTGCTAAAAAATATGGTGTCAAAACGAAAGACATTGAAGACGCCAACCCTAATGCTCCTAAAGTTTTAAAATTAAATTCGGTGCTCTTAATACCGAATACGGACAAAAAGAATACTGTAAAGAAAACTGAAATCGCTGCCAATACAACTCCTGCAGCAACATCAAATTCAGGCCAGCACGAAGTACAGGAAAAAGAAAATCTTTGGGCAATCTCCAAAAAATACAATATCTCTGTTGACGATCTGAAAAAAGCAAATCCAACACTCGAAAGTGAAGATTTAAAAATAGGACAGAAACTTAATATTCCGTCTAATGCGATTGCATCGACAGATAATACCAAGAAAAATCAGAAAACCGAAAAACCGGAAATAATTGCTTCGACAGATGTAGAAGTGGTGGTTGAGGTCAAGCCAAAAGAAACAAAATATCTTATTGCCAAAAAATACGGAATAACGGTAGCAGAATTAGAGAGGCAGAACCCATTTATAAAAGGAAAGTTGCCGGTAGGTTATCTTCTAAAAATTAGAACTTCAAAAGAAAAAGCCGATCAGCAAATCAAAGATGCGGCTATTGCATCTCAAACTCAGGTTACAGAAAATGCTGTCGCAACTTCAGAAAAGACAACTCAAAATACAGAAGCTGCAAAACCAGAAATTATTCCTGCAACGTCAGATGTTGAAGTAGTAGTTGAGGTACAGCCCAAAGAAACAAAATTTGCGATTGCTAAAAAATACGGAATAACGGTTAAGGAACTAGAAAAGCAAAACCCGTTTATCAAAGGTAAATTGCCTGTAGGTTACGTATTAAAAATTCATACTACAAAAGAAAAGGCTGATGCAGCCGCAGGTATAACAACCACTCCGGAAATCAATACTAACTTGTCAACGCCAACTCAGGTAGCTGATAATTCAGAAGTTAAAAGAGATACCACTACGGTATTTAGAGTAAGCAATCACTCTGATTTAGTAAATCAGTTAATTGTAAATGCAACCGAAAACATAGGAACGCGTTACAGATCGGGAGGAACCACAAAAGCTGGTTTTGATTGTTCAGGATTAATGATTTGCACGTTTAACAATTTCGACATAAAATTACCAAGAAGTTCTATAGAGCAATCTCGTGTTGGCGTAAAAGTCGGGACAGAAGAAGCTCAAAAAGGAGATTTAATTTTCTTTAAAACAAACGGAAGACGCCATATTAACCACGTAGGAATGGTAGTTGAAGTTGCTGACGGAGAAATTAAATTTGTACATTCTTCAACTCATGGCGGTGTGATAATTTCTTCGACAAAGGAACCATATTATCAAAGATCCTTCTCACAGGTAAACCGCATTTTACAATAAGTAAAATTTCAGCTAAATTTTCTTTTAAATTCCTCAATCGGAAAAGGTTTGTTTAAAAATCCTGAGACATCATCATTTTTATTAATGTGCTCAAGTTCTTCAGGATCTAAGGTTGATGAAAGAACATAAATTTGAGTTTCTTTCTTGATCTCCTTATTTAGTTTATGAAAAGCATCCAGGAATTCAAACCCATTCATTATTGGCATTTGTATGTCTAATAAAATAATTAGAGATTGATTCTTTTTTTGAGTGGTAAGCCACTCAATTCCCTCTTTACCATTATTGGCAATTACAATTTGCTCAATCTGCATTCCCTTAGTTAATAATTGAGTAATCACAAGCTGATCAATTAAATTGTCCTCAATTACCAGAAATACAGGTTTCAGTTGCATACTAATTAGGTATTGTTACAACGAATTTGCTTCCAATAGTACTTTCAGAAAATACCGAAATATTTCCCTGTATGTTTTCTACCGCTTCTTTTACAATATAAAGTCCTAATCCGGAACCTTTGTTTTTATTTGTGCCAAAGTACATTTCGAAAATATTATCCTTATATTCCTCTTTAATTCCAATTCCGTTATCGCTTACCTCTATTTTATTATAACCTTCATCGAAGTATGTTTTAACGCTGATAAACATTTCTTTTTTGTTGATGTCGGCATATTTTATGGCGTTCGAAAGTAAATTTGAAATAATAATTTTTAAGCGCAATCCGTCACTCTGAATTTGATCGACTTGCAATTCCTGAGTAAAAGTGATTCTGTTAGCGTTTTCGATATGCATTAATTGCGAGATAGCTTCATTAAATAATTCCTGCAAACTTACAGGTTCCATAACAACTTGTTTTCGCTTGTTTTTAGAGTAATCTATAATATCGATTATAAACTGATCTTGTTTTGTCAGGCTTTTGTGCATAAGACCTAAATAAGTTCTTATCTGGTCAATATCATCTTCTAATTGCGTAATTTCTATTAACCCCTTTAATGATGTTATGGGAGACCTCAAATCATGCGAAGCGCTATAAACAAATCGGTCTAATTCGCGATTTACTATAATCAGATTTTCATTTTTAACCTCAATCTCTTTTTTAGAAACAAGCAATCGTTTTACCATTATAGAATAATAGGAGCATACACTTAATACAATAATTAGAATAAAAACAATATTGGTAATAATCAGTAAGTTTTTGATTTTGCGTGTTCCTTCGCCTAAAGTGTTAGAGAAATTACGTTCGTTAATGGTAAGTTTATCGCTGATTACACTAATTCGGTCTAAAAATTTTTTCTGACTCTCCGGAGTTAATAAATTATATTTTATCTGGGCATTTATTTCCTGACCTACGATAAATAATTTAAAGATAAGTTCGTCGCCCTGACCCCATTCGTCAATAGCTTTTGCTAAAAAAGATACTTGCTGAAAATTGACAAAAAGCCAAACAAGATCATCTAAATCATCCTTATGGTTTCGGCCAATTAAAAATCCTTCTCTGGCGACTTTGTTATCGCCCACTTTTAAAAGTGTTTTTCGGGCAATACCATCGGCCTGCGGAACTTCTAATTCTTCTAAATATAATTTCCACTGATTCTGATCTTTAGTATAAAGATAAGTGATGAGGTGTCTGGAAGCGTCTTTTTGTCCTTTTGAGTAATGCGATTCTCCATTGGCATACGCGCGGTTAGCAGATAATATTTTTATCGTAAAAAAATTGATGCAGATAAGTAAGGCGCAGGATACAAATACAATTACAAGCAGAACAAAAACATTAGGGAAACGTATGTTCTTAAAAAAAGGACTCTTAGACATAATTTTCGGATTAGTAGGT
>NZ_CADCSU010000058.1 GCF_902804475.1 Flavobacterium bizetiae | reverse complement strand
ATATTAAAACGATTATTATATTCGAAGCAATACAAATCAGTATAACCGACCATTTATATTTAGTTTTTATGAAATCTAACCTATTATTTAATTCTCTAAAAAAAAGAAAATATGATAAAGCTATAATGGTAAGAAACAGAATAAAAAATAAATACGTTACTTGATCCATTATTTTTTAAGTGTTAGATTTAACTTTTCTGCTCTTTTAATTACAAAATCATAAGCTGCCTGATATTCATTTGGAATATCGCCTTCTAAAATGGCTTCTTTTACCGCTTCCTTTAAAACTCCAATTTCTCGCGAAGGTTTTAAATCGAACATTTCCATAATTTCTTCACCTGAAATTGGTGGTTGAAAATTACGAACGTGATCGCGTTCTTCAACTTCTACAATTTTCTTACGAACGATTTCGAAGTTCTTATGATATTTCTTGAATTTCGATGGGTTTTTGGTAGTAATGTCAGCTTCACACAATGTCATTAAATCCTCTACATCTTCGCCAGCATCAAAAACCAAACGACGAACTGCACTATCTGTTACAATATCCTGTGCCAAAACAATTGGACGGGAACTCATAATAACCATTTTTTGCACAAACTTCATTTTGTGGTTTAAGGGCATATGCAAACGCTCGAATATTTTCTTTGCCATTTTTCCACCAAGAAATTCATGTCCGTGAAAAGTCCAGCCTTGTTTTTTGTTGAAACGTTTTGTTGGTGCTTTCCCAATATCATGCAGCAAAGCCGACCAGCGTAACCAAACATCATCTGTATTTGGGCAAATATTATCTACAACTTCGAGAGTGTGATAAAAGTTATTTTTATGAGTATGACCTTCAATTTCTTCGACCTGATTCAAAGCCGTTAGCTCAGGAAGAATAATATCTAAAAGTCCGGTTTTATATAAAAGTAAAAATCCTGTTGAGGGTTTAGACGTAGATAAAATTTTGTTTAATTCGTCTACAATTCTTTCGCCAGAGATAATTTTAATACGATCTGCATTTTTTGTGATGGCATTCAGTGAATTTTCTTCGATTTCGAAATTCAATTGCGTTGCAAAACGAATAGCGCGCAACATTCTCAAAGGATCATCAGAATATGTAATGTCAGGATTTAATGGTGTTTTGATCGTTTTATTCTCTAAATCGGCCAAACCATTAAAAGGATCAGAAAGATCTCCAAATGTTTTTTCGTTTAGTGATAAAGCCAAAGCATTGATGGTAAAATCACGTCGGTTTTGATCGTCTTCAAGAGTTCCGTTTTCTACAATAGGATTTCGGCTGTCAAAATTATAAGATTCTTTTCGGGCACCCACAAATTCGATATCGGTATCTTCAAAACGCAACATGGCTGTTCCGTAGGTTTTAAACACCTGTACTTTTGGTTTTTTAGGAAGCAATTCAGAAACTTTTAACGCCAATTCGATCCCGCTACCAACAGCAACAACATCAATGTCTTTTTTTGAACCACGATTTAAAAGCAAATCCCGAACAAAACCTCCAATAACATAACTGTCAACGTTGAGTTCCTGAGATGCTTTCGAAATTATTTCGAAGATTTTATGTTGTAATGCTGCTTTATAGTTTGTTTGTATAGCCACGAATTTCACTAATTTTAAATATTACATTTCTTTTCTTGAAGAGAATGAAACGTCTGCAAATTTACAACATAGAAAATGCCTATAATAATGTATTGTTGACTTTTTTGAACAATTTCACAGTTTGACGGCTAGAATTTTATCAAAATAAAAATCGTTGCCACAAATTGCACGAATTTTCACGAATCATAATGAATTAATTAAAATAGAAATTAGTTATAACTAGTGTAATTCGTCGCGAAAAAAATATAGCCACAGATTAAAGGATTAAATGGATTTAAAAAAAAATGTAGAAATCTTTTATCCCGATAGCTATCGGGAGTGGAAAAAAAATCTTCGCAATCTTAATGAAAAAAATAATTAGTGGAAATTCGTGCAATTCGTGGCGGAAAAAACTATGCAGCAATAAAACAAATCAATTACAATAATATTTTTTTAGAAATTCAATTTGTATTTTTGAATTCTATAAAAACGCACACATGAAAATTGTTATATCTCCCGCGAAGTCATTAAATTTCGAAAAAGAATTACCTACTCCTCAATATACAGAACCAGCTTTTTTAAAAGAAGCACGTCAGGTTCACAAAGTTTTAAAAGATAAAAAACCATCTGAATTATCTGAATTAATGTCAATCTCAGATAAACTATCAGATTTAAACTGGAAAAGAAATCAGGATTGGAAAACCCCTTTTACTCCTGAAAACGCGCGTCCGGCAATTTATACTTTTGATGGAGATGTTTATACCGGTTTAGATGCTTATACAATTCCGCTTGAAAAATTAGATGTTCTTCAGGATAAACTTAGAATTTTGTCTGGTCTGTATGGCGTTTTAAAACCATTAGATTTGATGCAGGCATATCGTTTAGAAATGGGAACTAAATTACCTATTGGCGAGTACAAAAATCTACACGAATTCTGGAAACCAACCGTTACTAAAGCTTTGAACAAAGAATTGGAAAAAGGAGAATTGTTTGTGAATTTAGCGAGTAACGAATATTTTTCGGCAGTAGATGTTAAGGCTTTAAAAGTTCCTGTTATTACTCCGGATTTTAAAGATTATAAAGACGGGAAATTAAAGATTATCAGCTTTTTTGCTAAGAAGGCGAGAGGTATGATGGTTCGTTATATTATCGATACTAACGCCGAAACAATTGATGATTTAAAAGGCTTTAATTACGAAGGATATCATTTTGATGCCAATCTTTCTGAAGGGAATCATTTGGTTTTTACGAGATAGATTTCTTTTTTAAGGTGCTAAGGCTCTAAGTGGCTAAGGTTCTGAGTTTTTTTGAGATTCGAAAACTCGGATTATATTGTAGGGAGGGATTTTAATCCCTTCAGAGTCCAAATATTGTAAGCAGGATTTCAATCCCTTCGGACTATCATAAATATAATTTTATTCATAAAATAAAAAGCCGGACTAAATAAATAGTCCGGCTTTTTCGTATTATAAATCAATTATTATTAATGCATTGCATCAGCAGGATTAATTTTGTTTTTTCCTTTTTTAATGAAAAGAATAATTGGTATACAGAATAAGAACATGATCCCCAGATACATAAATATATCCATGTACGACATCACTGTACTTTGTTTTAAAACGGCGTAATCTATTGCCTGATAGGCTTTTTTAAGGGCAACATCGGCACTATAACCTTTAGCTTCAAAAGCTTTTTGCATTCCTATTATACGTTGTTGCACCTGATAATTTGCAGGATCTAAATTCGTTAATAAATTAACTCTGTGTTCCTGGCTTAAACGGGTGATAAAAGTGGTAATAATTGCAATACCAAATGAACCTCCTAATTGTCTCATCATTCCGGTAAAAGCTGCTCCTTCACCAATATGTTTTCCTTTTAATGTAGAAAGCGAAAGTGTTGTAATAGGTACAAAAAGTAATCCTAAACCAATTCCTCTTAAAATCAAAGGCCAATACATATGTTCAACTCCTGTATCAGGTGTAAGGCGATTTCGCATCATAAAAGTAAAGAAGAAGAAAATTAAAAATCCTACTCCCACCATATATCCTTGCGGAACTCCTTTTTGAATCATGTTACCCACAAATGGCATCATGATCGCTGTTGTAATCGAACCCGGAATCAATAATAATCCGGCATCAGTTGCAGTCCATCCTAAAATAGATTGCGTATAAATCGGGATGATCAAAGTCGATCCGTATAAACCGAAACCAAGAATAAAACACATTACGGTTCCAATTCTTAAGTTTCCGTCTTTTAAAACACTTAAATTTACAATTGGATATTTATATGTCAGCTCTCTCCAGACAAATAAAACCAATCCAAGAACTGTAACAACACTTAACGTTACAATTGTAGAATCGTTAAACCAATCGTCTTGTTGTCCGTGCTCCAGAACGAATTGTAATGATCCAATAAAAGCGGCTAATAATATAATTCCCCACCAGTCAACCTGATTTGCTTTTAATTTTTCTCCGTATTTCGGACTTCTTACAAAAGTAAGCGCCAGAATAGTAGCAATAATTCCTAACGGAATGTTGATATAAAAGATATAAGGCCAAGAATAATTATCTACTAAATATCCTCCCAAAGGCGGACCTAAAGTTGGACCAACAATTACACCCATACCATAAATAGCTTGTGCCATACCACGTTTTGCTACCGGATAACTTTCGGTAATAATAGTCTGGGCTGTTACAAGCAGGGCACCACCACCCATACCTTGTACAAACCTAAAAGCGACCAGTTCCCAAATATTACTGGCATTACCACACAAAAAGGAGCAGACTGTAAATATTATGATAGAAGCCACAAAATAGTTACGTCTTCCAAATTGCTGCGAAAGCCAACTCGTCATCGGAATTACAATAACATTCGCAATTGCGTATGCTGTAATTACCCAAGCCACATCAGTCAAAGTAGCACCAAGGCTACCTCGCATGTCAGTTAGTGCTACGTTTACAATCGTTGTGTCTACAATTTCTAACAGTGCACAAAGTACTGCCGTAATCGTGATAATTACACGTCTGTAACCGTATTCTACTAAATCGTCATCTCCTTGTACTGCTGTCATTATATTATTTTAAATGTACGTCTACGTCAACATTCATTCCTGGTCTTAGTAATTTTACTTTTTCAGGATCGTTTGATTCATCTAAACTAATTTTTACCGGTAATCTCTGAATTGTTTTTACGAAGTTTCCTGTTGCGTTATCAGGAGGTAACAATGAAAAACGTGATCCTGTTGCAGGAGAAAATGAAGTTACAGTACCTTTAAATTCGTAATTAGGGTAAGCATCAACTTTTAAGCTTACTTTTTGTCCTATAACCATTTTGTTTAATTGTGTTTCTTTAAAGTTAGCCACAACCCAAGCCTCATTATTATTAATGATATAAAATAAAGATTGTCCTGGCTGAACCAATTGTCCTGGCTGAATATCTACTTTAGAAACCTGACCGTCAATTGCTGCAGTTACAACTGTATAACTAAGATTTAAATGCGCAACATCAAGCATTGTTTTTGCTTTTTTGATATTTGCAGCAGCAACTTCTGTTTGTTTGTCTGAAACTTTAGATTTTGACTGAATTACAGATTTTTGGTAAGAACTTGCTCTTTGTTGATCTTGTAAAACACGTACTTGGTTTTCTGCTTCGTCTTTTGCAGCCAAAGCCTGCTCATATTGTTGTTTTGTAATCGTATGAGTTTTATACAAATTATTATAACGGTTATAATCGTTAGTAATTTGTCTCAATCTAATTTTAGCACTTTCGATAGATCCTGTTGCAGATTTCATTTGAGCATCAGAAACTGAAATACTTGCATTAGCACTTCCAATATCTGCTTTTGAAGCTTCGTATTGACCTTCAGCACCTAATAATGCAGCATTTGCTTCGTCGATTTTTAATTGATAATCTCTTTTATCGATCGTAAATAAAGTATCTCCTTTTTTTACAAAGTCATTATCTTTTACATACACTTTGCTAATATATCCTGAAACTCTAGGAATAATTGGATTCATTTTTTTCTCAATCTGAGCATCATCTGTTTCTTCGTGGGCTTGGGAGTGCAAGTATTTTGATATTCCGTAAGTTCCGCCCACTAAAACCAACACGGTTAGTATGATGATGAATTTTTTATTTGTTTTTTTCTTTTCCATGAGAGCTATCGATTATATTTTAGAAAGATTGAATGATTGTGATAATTGTCCTGATACTGAAAGTAATTCGTAATATTTTTGAATAATAGTTGCTTTAGACACAGCAGTATTAATTTTAGCGCTTAATTGCTCAACATCGGCCTCAACCAAATCATTGGTATCAGCTAAACCATTGTCGAACTTGTCTTTTACAAGTCTGTAATTTTCAGATGCTTGTTGAAGCGCTTCGTCATAAACCACACTTTGATTAATAGCCAGGTCATAATCTTCAATAGATTTTTGAACTTCAACTTTAATACGATCTGTCATTACCGCTTCTGTATTTTTAACTTCAAGCGCTCTGCTTTCAGCTTCTCTTACGTGAGCACTATTTTTGTAAATTCCAGAGATATCATACGTTAAACCCAAACCAAAGTTCATGGCATATTTTACCGTAATAATATCTTTAAGGTCTAATGCAGTATAGCCACCAAGTAATGCTAACGTAGGGTAATATGCTGCTCTTGCAACTTTAATATTTGCTTCAGAAGCTTTTTGTTGAAAACGAATTGCTTCTAAATCTTTTCTGTTTTGTAATGCTACAGCATCAGATGTTGGCGCATTGCTGGTTTTTAAATTAAAGAAATCAGCTTCATTAACCTGAAGTTTTGTGCTCGGATCTAACTTAAGTAAAGTAGTCAGATAAAAGTTGATGTTATTAAGGTTGTTAGTAGCTTCATCAATAGATAATTGCGTTTTTGAAACTAGTAATTGAGACTTCAATAAATCATTTCTTGGGATGATTCCGTTTTTCTCTAATTCAATAAAATCAGTAACACGTTGTTTAGCGCTTTTTTGATTTTCGTTTAAAACATCCAAAGTTTTTTGAGCCTTATACAGAGCAGTATAATAAGTAATAACTCTTAAAGCAACATCTTCTTTTGTTTTAGCAGCATTTGCATTTTCAGCTTCATATAAGTTATCATATGCATTAATGCTATTTTGAATTTTAAATCCTGCAAAAAGAGGAAGGCTTAAATTTGCCATTCCAAGCATTGCTCTGTCAGGAGACGCTAAAGATGCACCTTCGCCCTGATTAGGCATATCAATCGACGCTTTTGTAAGACGCTGGTATTGCCCGGAAACTTTAATATCCGGAAGTTGATTGTTTTTAACCTCTTGTAATTCGTACTTTTTTGTGTTTACCTTAGTGCTGGCAAGCGTAACTTCGTTACTTTTTTCCCAGGCCAATTTAACGGCTTCGTCTAAGGTTAAACTTGTTTTTTCTTGTGCTTCTACTGAAGATATTCCGATAAAGAAAACTCCAAAGAGCATTAATTGACTAATTTTCATAAACAAGTAGCGCTTTTATAGTTTGTTGAATGTGCTTTGTAAGACTGGTTTTAATGTAATTGTTAAACATTTCTTCTGTTTTTAAATCCAATAATTCTTCGAAGAAAGACCGATTCATGTGAAAGTGAAAAAAGGTTCCAATAATCGTAGGCGTAATAAGAGGAATAATAATATCCTTTCTAAAAACACCTTTTTCCTGACCCTGAGTAATAATACTCTCCAGAGATTTTAGATTTCCTTTTTTTAGTTCCGTAAAAGCGATCATGCTTTTTTCTCTCTTTTTAGCATTAAGTTCAAAATGCAATACTCTGTAAATCCCTTTGTTAAGGCAGATTCTGTTAACGTAAATTTCGATTAATTTATTGACTTTTTCGACAGGTTCGAGATTTTCTTGCAATAAATTTTCGAGTTGTAGTTTTAAATCAGAGGTTTTATAAAGAATTAAAGCCTCGAGAAGTCTTTCTTTAGAACCAAAATAATACGAAACCATGGCAATGTTAATTTTTGCATGTTTTGAGATATCTCGTATAGAAGTTCCTTCGAATCCTTTTTCAGAGAATAGCTTTTCAGCAACCTCAAGAATTTGAATTTTTTTATCGTTTAATTCGAAGTTTGACATGGTATTGTTTCTAATCGGGTACAAAATTAAACAAGCGTTTAAATTAAACAGTCGTTTAATTTTATTTTAACATAATATTAACAGAAAACCATGTAGTGATTTTATCCTTTTTTTATCAAAATATTAAAGGGGAAATACTTATTTTCCTAACGAAAGTTTTTGAGGATTTTGTCTGGTATCAAAGACATTAGAGATAAAAACTATTTATTTGAATTCATCGATCCAATAAATAATTTTATAATTTTTAAAAACTAAATATCTGAAATCCTGTTTTCTTTCAGATAAAAGTTCTTCTTTTTGGCCGCCATAAGCGTTAAATTCTAAGGAAAGTGAAATATCAATTATTCCGTTTACTAAAGTTTGAGCAACTCTAATTCCAGCTTTAAATTTGTAATATTCAAAAATATCTTCAAGTTTGTTTTCTGCAAATTGAGTCCAATAAACAGTTAACCCCATTTTTGAATTTTTGATTTTAAATCTTTTGCAGATACAATTCGCGCATTTTTAGCATCATCTAATGACTGATCAATTTCTTTATTAAATTGTTCAATATTCATTGATTTCATTTCCTGATCTAAAAGTTCCACTTTTTGTTTATGAAGTAAGTTTTCAAGACCAATAACTATTTCTTCACTTTGAAGTCTTAGAAATTCTTGAACGAAAGATATTTTACGAGCTTCTAAATCCATGATAATTGATTTTATTCAAATGTACAAAATTATTGCAAATGTTATGAATTGGCTAATACTTCCGGTTTATTTTTAACTTTTTGTTTTTAGAACAGAAGTTAAATTCGATATTATTATCTCCAAAAAAAGCCGAAATAATATCAATTGTAATATTATTTCAGCTTTGCTATTAACGTAATTTTGTCATTTCGATTTCTATTATAAAATCTTTTTTCAGGAGCTAATCCCGCTATTCGTTCCAATCTTTTGTGGCTCCCGATAGCTATCGGGACGCCACAAAAGGATTTCCACTTCTATCGGGGCTAGGGTAATCATTTTCATAACAATATTTTCGTCTCCTTTATCGAAATGATAAATTGTAACTTGTTTTCAAGTTAAATATAAAATTATCGAATCTCACCAACAAATTCCGCAATTTTACCAGAACCATTTTCACTTAAATGTTTGATAAAAGCACTACCAATAATGGCACCTTTGGCAAACTTTGTTGCTTGAGTAAAAGTTTCTTTGTTCGAAATTCCGAAACCTATAATTTGTGGATTTTTAAGATTCATGTTTGCAATTCTTTCGAAATAATCTTCCTGAACATTTCCAAATCCAGATTGAGATCCTGTAACGCTTGCAGAACTTACCATATAAATGAATCCGTTTGAAACGCTGTCGATAAAACGAATACGTTCATCAGAAGTTTGTGGCGTAATCAGGAATACATTTATTAAACCGTATTTTTCGAAGATTGCTTTGTATTCGTCTGCATAAACATCAACCGGAAGATCGGGGATGATTAAACCGTCGATACCAATTTCGGCACATTTTGCACAAAAAGCTTCAACTCCGTATTGCAACATGGGGTTAAAATATCCCATAATAATCAACGGAATTTTTACGCTTTCGCGGATGTTCTTCAGTTGATCGAAAAGTATTTGAGTTGTCATTCCGTTATGAAGCGCCTGTGTAGAACTCGCCTGAATCGTTGGTCCATCGGCCAAAGGATCACTAAAAGGCAAACCAATTTCGATTAAATCAACGCCATTTTTTTCTAAGTCCTGAATGATCTGAACGGTATCATTTAAATTAGGATATCCCGCTGAAAAATAAATAGAAAGTATCTTTTTATCTTCTTGTAATTTTTGAGTTATTCTGTTCATTTTAATGTCTTTTTATTTACTTCTGCAAGGTTTTTAAAACCTTGTAGGTGTTTTTTTGAGTTTTGTTTTTTGCCACAGATTTTACAGATTAAAACAGATTTTTTTAAATCTGCAGAATCTGCGTGAAACAAATAATCAGTGGAAATTTTTTTAATCTTTGGTATTATATTTTTATAATCTTACCTATCCAGTCATCATTTCGATTTTTATTTATTTTCGATATAAACCCAGGCTACTGCTCCAGATTTCAACTCGACCTGAACTCTTTTGTAAGCATTCGATTCGAATATATCTACTTTGGCTAAATCTGAAGCTGAAATATTATATGCAATACCGTGTATAGGATCTGAAGAATCTACAGTTGGTACGGCTACAACATAATCTGCCATTCCAAATTCTTCTTCTATTTGGAGACTTTTTAGTTTATGACCAAGAAGCTGATCAGGACTTCCGGTTAGGATTTTACTAAAAAGCTGCATTTGAATTTGTTTCGATCTCAATGTTCCGTATGAAAATAACTTTTCCATAATTATTATTTTTCTCGTTATTGTTTTTTGCGTTAGGGATAGAGGCGGTATCTCCCGATTTAGAAAAACAAGGCTTTTTAGCCGTAGTTTTTGTTAATCGGGAATTTAGCCGAAAGCCCGACCGGAGGGAACGCCCAAATTACGATTTTTATTATAATTTAAAATAATCGATATAATTGTCTAAATCTTTATCACCACGGCCAGAAAGACTAATCACCACAATATCTGTAGGTTTAAATTTCTTTTGATCTAAAACCGCAAAAGCATGTGCGCTTTCGATCGCCGGAATAATTCCTTCTAGTTTGGTCAACTGTAATCCTGCATTCATCGCATCATCATCTGTCACAGAGAAAAATTCGCCACGACCCGTTTGTGCCAAATGCGCGTGCATTGGTCCAACGCCAGGATAATCTAAACCTGCCGAAATAGAATATGGCTCCGTAATTTGCCCGTCTGGAGTTTGCATTAAAAGGGTTTTACAACCATGAATAACACCAACTTTACCTAATTTACTTGTTGCTGCACTATGACCGCTATCAACACCTTTTCCGGCTGCTTCTACAGCAATAATACCAACTTCTGGCTCGTGCAAAAAGTGGTAATACGTTCCGGCAGCATTACTTCCGCCACCGATACAAGCGACAACATAATCAGGATTTTCACGTCCTTCTTTTTCTTTTAACTGCCATTTGATTTCTTCCGAAATTACGCTTTGAAAACGAGTCACCATATCCGGATAAGGATGTGGTCCAATTGCCGATCCGATAATATAATGTGTGTCAACCGGATTATTGATCCAGTCGCGAATCGCTTCGTTTGTAGCATCTTTTAAGGTTCTTGAACCTGAAAGTGCCGGACGAACCTCAGCGCCTAACATTTTCATACGAGCCACGTTTGGTGCCTGACGCGCAATGTCGATTTCGCCCATATAAACGATACATTCCATTCCCATAAGGGCGCAAACTGTTGCTGTTGCAACACCATGCTGACCTGCTCCGGTTTCGGCAATGATTCGTTTTTTACCCAAACGTTTTGCTACTAAAATTTGTCCAATGGTATTGTTGACTTTATGTGCTCCGGTATGGTTTAAGTCTTCTCTTTTTAGGTAGACTTTTGTATTGTATTTTTCGGATAAACGCTTGGCAAAATAAAGTGGGCTAGGGCGTCCAACGTAATCTTTTAATAACTGATCGAACTCGGCTTTAAAATCGGGTTCGCTGGTGATTTTTAAATAATTCTGGCGTAATTCTTCTACATTTGGATAGAGCATTTCAGGGATGTAAGCTCCGCCAAATTCTCCGTAATATCCTTTTTCGTTAACGTTAAAATTCATTTTATTCCAATTTTAAAAGTTGGCAACATCAAATTTGCGTTTGAAATTGCTAAATAGATTTTTGTTTTTTAAGCCAGGTTCGATTTCAAATTTACTATTTATATCGACAGCATAAATAGGAAGATTGGTTTTTGAAATTTCTTCGATGGCTTTTAATTCATTCATTCCGATTCCGCCGCTTAAAAAGAAGGGTTTATCAGATTTGTATTTTTTTAATATCGTCCAGTCAAATGTGGTTCCGTTTCCACCGGGTAATTTTCCTTTGGTATCAAAAAGAAAATAATCGCAAACGGATTCGAATGGTTTTATACTTTCGAAATCAAAATCATTATCGGCAGAAAAAACTTTGATGATTTCGATTTTATTAGGCAATTGTTTTTTTAGTTCTGATAAAAAATCAACGGATTCATTGCCATGTAATTGAACGGCTTGTAAATTGTATTGTGCCACTTTTTCCAGAATTTCTTCCTGACTTTGATTGACAAATACCCCTACTTTTTTTATTGTTTTGATCAATTCCGGAATGGTTCCGTTAAAGTATCGTGCGGAGTTGCCCCAGAAAATAAATCCCATATAATCGGGTAGGAGCGCTCCTACTTCGAGAATGTTTTCTGGATATTTCATGCCGCATATTTTGAGTTTCATTGTATTGTGTTTTTTCTGTGTGTTTTTTATCGCAAAGAGCGCTAAGATTTTTTTACTATTGTAATGTTTACAAACGCAAAAGTTCGCAAAGCTTTGTGTTTAGTTTTTGCCACGACCCGAGCGATAGCGAACAGGCGAAGCAATTCACGAATTTTCGCTAATTCAATTCGTGCTAATTTGTGTAATTCGTGGCAAACTTAATTATAGCTTGCTTATGAATTCTGTTGCGGCTTTTCCGGCGTTGTCGGTTTTCATGAAGTTTTCTCCAATTAAGAAACCGCTGTAACCGTAAGGTCTAAGTTCTGAAATGGCTTCGATGGATGAAATTCCGCTTTCGGATACTTTTACGAAATCGTCCGGAATTTGCGATGCCAATTGTTTACTGAAATCTAAACTTACTTCGAATGTTTTCAGGTTTCTGTTGTTTACGCCAATCATATCTAAAGTTGGCATAATCGATTTTTCTAATTCTTCCTGATTATGAACTTCTAATAGAACTTCTAAGCCTAATTTCTTTGCAAATTCAGATAATGATTTGATTTCTTCGCGAGTTAGAACCGCTGCGATCAATAAAATCAAATCGGCTCCATGTGCTTTGGCTTCAAGAATCTGGTATTCATCTACAATAAATTCTTTTCGCAAAAGCGGAATATTTACTGAAGCTCTAGCCAAAAGTAAATCGTCAAGTGAACCTCCGAAATATTTACCGTCGGTTAAAACTGAAATTCCGCAAGCTCCGGCATTTTCGTAACCTTTAACCACTTCTTCAACCGTAAAACTATGATTGATGACTGATTTTGATGGAGAACGACGTTTATGTTCTGCAATAATTCCGGTGGAACTTGTTCTTAGTTTTTGGCTCAAAGAAATCGTTTCTCTTTCAAAAAATACTGAACTTTCCAATTGCGAAACCGGAATGATCGATTTTTTAAGAACGACTTCTCTTTGTTTATCAAATATTATTTTATCGAGGATATTCATTTTTTAAGGTGCTAAGTTTCTAAGGTACTGAGGTACTAAGTTTTTTAATTTTAAAGAGATAACTCTTGTAATTTTTTAAGCGCTTGATGTCCTTTTCCGGAGAATAAGCTTTCTTTTGCTAGTTCAAATCCTTCCAGCGGAGAACATTTTGTAACCGTTGCAATTGCCATTGCAGCATTGGCACAAACCACATTATTCTGCGCTTCGGTTCCTTTTCCGGATAGGATGTTGATGAACATATCAGCAGATTCTTCGATTGTTTTTCCGCCTTCGATTTCACTTTGAGATAAAAGTCTAACACCAAAATCTTCAGGTTTTAACATTCCTTCCATGTGCGATGTGATCGTTTTTGTCGGGCCTGTTAAGGAGATTTCGTCATATCCGTCAAGCGAATGTAGGATCGTGAAATTGATATCTGTGTTTTGATATAAATAAGCATACATTCTCGCCAATTCTAGATTGAAAACACCAACCAATTGATTCTGTGGAAATGATGGATTTACCATTGGTCCCAACATATTAAAGAATGTTTTTACGGCTAATTCTTTACGAATTGGTCCGACGTTTTTCATCGCTGGGTGAAATAGGGGAGCGTGCAAAACACAAATTCCGGCTTTGTCGATACATTTTTCTAAAAATGCAGCCTCATTGCTGAATTTAATTCCCATTTTCTCCATTACGTTACTCGAACCTGAGATTGAAGAAACACCGTAATTTCCGTGTTTGGCTACTTTTATTCCTGCTCCGGCTGAAATAAACGATGCCAAAGTCGAGATATTAAAAGTATCTTTTCCGTCACCACCAGTTCCGCAAAGATCGATAGTATTGTAAGCTGATAAATCAACGCGAACGCATAATTCTAATAAAGCTTCACGAAATCCGGAAAGTTCATCAATGGTAATGCTTCGCATCATAAAAACAGTCAAAAATGCCGAAATCTGACTCGGATTGTATTGACCACTTGAGATATTAATCAAGACGTTTTTAGCTTCTTCTTTTGAAAGTACTTCGTGATTGATTAATTTATTTAATATAGTTTTCATTTTTTTTAAGGTTCTAAGTTGCTAAGGTTCTGAGTTACTAAGTTTTTTTTCTGAAAACTGTAACTGAGACTAAAAACTGTGACTGCGACTGTTTACTTTTTCAATGTTCATTTCCCTGATAAATCCACATGGGTTCTGTTTTTCCTGCGCGTTCAAATCCGTTTTTCTTGTAGAAGTCAACAGATTTTCCATCGGCGTTTAACATTTGCATATGAAAATGGCTGTATTTCTCCTGCATTTTATCCAGGATCAATTTTCCAATTCCTTTTCCCTGATATTCCGGAAGCACCAATAAATGTGGATAATATACTGTTAAGAATCCATCAGAAATTGCATTTCCAAGTCCAACCAATTTTTGATCTTCCCAAGCCGTGATTAAAGTTTCTGAATTTAAAAGACCGCTATACAATTCGTTTGGTTTATTAGCTGAACTCCATTCGTTTGCTTTGTATAATATCAAAACGTCTTCGATATTGATTTCTTTAGTTTCTGAAATAGTTATCATTTTTTTTAAGGCTCTAAGTTGCTAAAATTCTAGGGTTCTAAGGGTTTTTTGTAAACTGTGACTGAGACTGAATACTGAGACTATAAACTAGCTCTTTATCCAATTCTCTAAAATTCTTTTTCCGTTTGGTGTAAGTACACTTTCCGGGTGAAACTGAACGCCTCTTACATCAAAAGTTTTGTGTCTTAATGACATAATTTGTCCGTTTTCGTCGACTGAAGTTGCTTCAAGGACATCAGGCAAATTAGCATCTACAACCCATGAATGGTATCTTCCAACTTCAAATTCGTTTCCTAAACCTTCAAACAAAATTTCATCAGAAACTACTGTTTTTACATTCGTTGCAACGCCGTGATAAACTTTATCAAGGTTTGAAAGTGTTCCTCCAAATACTTCTCCAATAGCTTGCTGTCCTAAACAAACTCCTAAAATGCTTTTTGTTGGAGCATATTTTGCGATTACCGCTTTTAATAAACCAGCTTCATCAGGAATTCCGGGCCCCGGAGAAAGTAATATTTTCTCGAAAGAAGCGATTTCATCAATATCAAATTCGTCGTTTCTGTAAACGGTAACTTCGCAATTTAAATCTTCTAAATAGTGCACTAAATTATAAGTGAAACTATCGTAATTGTCTATAACTAATATTTTTTTCATTTTTCTTGAGGTTCTAAGTTGCTAAGGGCCTAAGATTCTAAGTTTTTTAAACTGTGACTGAATACTGAGACTGACAACTAAATTTCTATTTTTCTCGAACGTATTTTTCGACTATAACACGATCAACGCCTAATTTTTCTATTTTCTCGATTCCTTTTTGAATCAGTGTATCATTTTTAATTTTTACTATAAACTCAAATTTGTTGTTTTCCCATTGTCTGTTATTGAAAAACTCTAAATTCTCTGTGTATGTACTATCTTTTAAAGTGTATTTTCCGCCTCCGCCAAAGAATACTGAATTTGTTGAATCTTTACCATTATTTAAATCATGATTGAAAAAAGCAAAATGCCTATCGTTTATAATCTTAATCATTTTTGTTTTTGGATTGAAAGTCGAGAACGTTGAATCTTTTTCAGTGGTTTCTGCTGATATCAGACGCCAGGTTCCAGCTAATGGAATTTCCTTTTTTTCCGAATTACAAGAGGTGATAGTAATGATTAAAACTAAAATTGAAATTGCTTTTTTCATGATTTATGGTTTTGTGGTTTTTAATTTTTTATGGTCTTGCTAATCTTTGTCCCGACGGTTGAAACCGTCGGCTATGTTTATATAGATTATTTTTTAAACATTGCCCGAGGTTTCAACCTCGGGAGACGTATCTTAATGCTAAATTTTCTCTGCCATTTCAAGAGCTGTATTCAATGCTCTTAATTTGTTATAAACTTCCTGCATTTCGCTTTCTTCATCAGAACTTGCTACAATTCCGGCTCCGGCCTGACAATGTAATTGATGATTTTTACTCAGGAAAGTTCGAATCATAATCGCGTGGTTAAAGTTTCCTTCGAAATCCATGAAACCGATTGCTCCTCCATAGAAATTACGATTTGTTTTTTCGTAATCTTCAATCAATTGCATTGCTCTGTGTTTTGGTGCTCCGCTTAAAGTTCCTGCCGGGAAAGTATCTGCAACAACTTGCATCGTAGTTGCTTTTTCATGTAAATGACCTGTAACTTTAGAAACTAAGTGAATTACGTGAGAGAAAAACTGAACTTCTCTGTATTTTTCTACATTCACATCATGTCCGTTTCTGCTTAAATCGTTTCTGGCCAAGTCGACTAACATAACGTGCTCGCTGTTTTCTTTTTTATCTTCAGAAAGTTCTTTGGCTAAAAGTGCATCGCGTTCGTCATTTCCGGTTCTTTTAAAAGTTCCTGCGATTGGGTGAATTTCGGCTTTTCTGTTTTTTACGATAATTTGAGCTTCGGGCGAAGACCCAAATATTTTGAAATCTCCATAATCAAAAAAGAATAAATAAGGAGAAGGATTAATGCTTCTTAAAGCGCGGTAAACATTGAACTCGTCTCCTTTAAAACCTTGGGTAAAACGACGTGATAAAACCAATTGAAAAACGTCTCCCCTAAAACAATGCTTCTTAGCTAAAGCCACATTGTGTTTGAATTCATCATCGGTTAAGTTAGAGAATCCTTCACCTTCTTTGGTGAATTTGTACGAAGCAATATTTCTGGATTGTAATAATTGTTCGATTTCGGCAATATTATTTTTTCCGTCTACGCTATGGCAAAAAATGTATGCTTCGTTTTTGAAGTGATTGATGGCGATGATGTTTTGGTAAACCGCATAAAATACATCCGGAATTAAAGTTGCATTATCTTTTTTAGCAATTGAAACTTTCTCGAAATAACGAACGGCATCGTAAGAAATGTATCCGAATAATCCGTTATTGATGAATTTAAAATCGTTTTTTTCTGATTGAAACTGACTTGAAAATTCCTGAATTACTTCTGGAATGTTAGTTGAAGCGTCAATTGAAATTTGTTCTGTAGTTCCGTCAGGAAAAGTTTTTGAAATCGTTTCGTTTTCGATCTTAATTGTGGCAATCGGGTTGCAGCAGATGTAAGAGAAACTATTGTCATTTCCGTGATAATCACTACTTTCAAGTAATAAACTATTTGGGAATTTATCTCTTATTTTAAAATAAATACTTACCGGCGTAATGGTGTCTGCCAGAATTTGTTTGTAATGTGTGTTGAGTATAAAAGGTTTCAAAGTATGTTGTTTTTTAGTTTTTAATATTTTCCAGTTAAGTTTTGATCAAAAAAAAAGGGCTTGTCGTGATGACAAGCCCTTTATATTTATAGTTTTTACAGTACCATAGGAAGCTTCGTTCACGACGTTTGACGTAAATTCTTCCACCACCAAGTATTGTTCATTAATGTTTTCATTTCTTTATTTTGATGTGACAAAGATATAAATGTAATTTGGATTAGAATACATAAAATTTAAAAAAAATCTTTTCTAAATTTTAAAATTTGTTAAATTTCATTCTTCTCAATTACTTTAAATGTCTAATTTCCAATTGCAATTGTATTGTTTTGGTTCATTCTAAAATCCGGATTTCCTTTGATGTTAGGCGTCGTAAACAATTCGCTGTTTTTGATTTTTGTATAGTTTATCTGGAAATCAGGATTGCTGTAGAATTTTTCGATTGCCGGATTTGCACCACCAGCTTCGCTTATAATTCCGCCATTACAATTGTTAACGATTAAGTTTTTGAAAGTAATTTTCGCTAAATTAACCTCTCCATTACCAATATTTCCTTCTAATAAAGCAAAAGGAGTAAAGCCCGAAATAATACTATTGGTTAAATTAAAGAAAGTATTTTCTCTTACGTAAACAGATTCTCTCACAAGTCCCTGATTGTTTTCTTCTAAATTAACCAAAGTGATGTTACTCGCGTTTATTTTGGTTAATTTTTTAGACATATCAGTATTCTGAATTTTGTCGTATGAATCTACTTCAAAACATCTTGATCCTGAAATATCTGATGAAAACGGGTGACGAATGGCAATACTATTACTAATATTGATTTGAGCTCCTTGTGTAAAATCGAAATCATCATCTGTAGTTCGGTATGAAACAAGGTTATTCATGTTTAAATCTCCACCATAACATTCGAACGAATCGTCGTTTGAGTAACTAATCTGGATATTGCTCAAAACTGTTTTTCTGCCCACTCCGGCCAGCGAAAGTCCGTTAAGTTCTTTGGCAGCACTTAGTTTTCTTCCGGAATATTCAATTCTTACATATTTTAAAATTCCAGAGTTGTCTTCGGCATCCTGACCTCCATAATGATTAAGCATTGGTTCAAGATCAAAAGGTAAAGTGTGTACACCGCCAATCGTATTTATTGGTGCTTTACCTAAAATGATGATTCCGCCCCAGTCTCCAGGTTTTCTGTCTGCAATTTCTTTATTCGAAGTAAAAATAATAGGATCAGTTTCTAGACCTTCGGCCACGATTTTTGCGCCATTGGTGATGACAAGAGTTCCGCAGGTTTTATCATCTCCGCGAATAACAGTTCCCGGTTCTATAGTTAAAACAGCATTTTTAGTAACATAAACCACACCAACCAATTGATATGTATTGCGTTTGGTTAATCTGGTGTCTTTATCAATAGTTCCTGCGATAATATTTGTAGCTTCGTTATATTCAGTATTTGCCGGTTTAAAATTGGTCCAGTTGCTCATCCAGTTAGAGTTACCAATAATTCCTTTGGGTTGTTGTTGGGCTTGTAAAAATAAAGTACTTAGAAGAGTAATAATTGCAATATGTAGTTTTGCTTTCATAACTATGAGTTTGATTTCTAGTGTTGTTTTTTTAGTTAGCCCAAAATTAGAAGCCCAATGTTAATCAAAGTCTTAGATGTTATTACGAAAGTGTTATGTGAATATTAAGGATGTTATCTTTTTGAAAATAATGTAAAAAGAAACCCCAATAGTTTTGAACCATTGGGGTTTTTCTTATAATATTAAGAATTGTGTGTTAATCTTTAAATATTAGAATTTTAAAGCTACAGTTAATTCGAAATCATCATTGATAGTTTTGTCTCCTAAGTTTTGGAAGAAGTTACCAGAGTTGTATTTGATATCGTATTTAGTTCTGTCAACTTTGAAAGCAGTAGTTGCAGTATTTCCAGCTACAGTAATGTCAAAAGTTACTGGTTTAGTGATTCCTTTGATAGTTAAATCAGCAGTTACAGTGTAAACGTCAGTAGATTTAGCTCCGATAGTTTTGAAAACTAATTTTGCAGTTGGGAATTTGTCAGTTCCAAAGAAATCGTCAGCTTTTAAGTGACCATTCAATTTTCCTTGGTATTCTCCAGTTAAGTCAGTTGAAGTTAAAGAAGTCATATCAACAGTGAAAGATCCACCAGTTAATTTTTTTCCTTTAAAAACTACAGCTCCGTCTTTAAAGTTTACAGTTCCAGAGTGCTCTCCAGTTACTTTTTTACCTACCCATTTGATAGTAGATGCTTTTACGTCGATTTTTTTAGTTTGAGCATTTACTGAAATACTAGCCGCTGCTACGAATAATGCTATTGCAATTGTTTTTAAATTTTTCATGTTGTTTAAATTGATTTTGGATTAATAATAATTATATAGTGATAAATAATTCCTCGTGAGATTTTCTAACTTTTTTGTAGTGTTGTGTATCATCTTCGCCATGTCTGTAACCTACAGTAGCGATAACTGATGCGTTTAAGCCTAATTTATCGAAACCTAAGATTTCATTAAATGCAGCAGCATTAAATCCTTCCATCGGAGTTGCGTCGATTTTCAATTCAGCAGCAGCAGCCAATAAAGTTCCTAAAGCGATATAAGTTTGTTTTGCTGTCCAGATGTTTTTAGCATCCTGAGATAAGTTAGCAATTGTACCTTTCATCATATCAGCAAATCCAGCCAAAGCATCAGCAGGAACACCTCTTGTTTCGCTAATATTTTTGATGTAAGCATCTACAGATTCTGCTCCGGCATTCAAGTCGTTAGCAAAAATAAAAATTTGAGAAGCGTCAGTAATTTGAGTCTGACCGTAAGCAGCAGCTTTTAATTGCTCTCTAATTTCAGGATTTTCTACGATAACAACTTTATAAGGTTGTAATCCGTATGAAGAAGCAGCAAGTCTAACAGCCTCTTTTAAAGTATTCAAATCTGCCGAAGATATTTTTTTTGTTGCATCAAACTTCTTTGTTGCATATCTCCAATTTAGATTGTCTAATAATGTGCTCATAATATTAATTTTGTTGGGTTCTGTATTTTTCTAATAATTTATTCAGTAATTCTAATTCTTCTGGACTTATATTCTCGGCAAATGCACGCTCGTGTTCATCTACTTTCGGGTCTAATTCTTTCAAAACATCTAATCCCTTTTGGGTGATTAAAACTTCAATTTTACGTCTATTGCCAGGGCAAACATTTCTTGTAACAAAATCCTTTAGTAATAATTTGTCTACCAATCGGGTTGTATTACTTGTTTTAGCCAGCATACGTTCCTGTATTACACACATATTAGCAGGATTTCCTTTTTGTCCTCTTAATATACGTAACACATTATATTGTTCTCCGGATAAATCATACGGTTTTATCAACTCGTTGAAATGATCCTGAATCACGTTTTGCGTGTACATGATATTCAGAATAACTTTTTTCGCATTATCCATCTTAACTGTACTTTTTATAACCTCTTCAATTGTCATAGTCGTAAGTGTATAATTTGTATATACAAATGTATATCTTTTAATAGTTGTATATACAAATGTCATGTTAAATTTTTGTTAATTCAAAAAAAGCGAAATAATTAGCTAGATAAACTCTATATAATTAGTATAAAAATAATATAATTTTTAACTTAAAATATTGTCTGATAAATATTTAACGATTGTTTAATAACAATGTTGTTTAGCTAAAATAGAGTTTTGATACTATTCAACAAAGTCTTCGCTAAACCCGACAGATTTTTAAAACCTGTCGGGTTTATCAGGAATCAGGAATCTAAAATCTAAAATCAGAAATCTAAAATTATAATAGGGGCATGCCACCATCCAGACAAGAGGGCAAAGTTACTTTGCACGTATACGCCCTCTTATCAGGATGCTGTCGGGCTATCCACACTGCTTCGGCAGTTAGCTTCTATCCCTCATGCGGCTCACGTAAACAAGAAACCCGACAGGCTTTAAGAGCGTGTCGGGTTTAATAGAATAATTTATTTCAGTCTTAGAATAATGAAACTCCTAATTGCATACGAGTATATTTTTCAGCAGGATTCCACATTATGCCTGCAAAAACCGGAAGTTTATACTGAAATATCGAAATATCTTTAGAAGCTTTCAATCCGGTATTTACGATACCAAAATTACGATCCGGATCCTTTATATATAGATTCGTTTTTCCATCAAGCGAAAATCCTGCTCCTACATAAGCATCTAGCGTTATTTCGTCATTTTTTATAATCGGATATCCTAATTCTACATAAGTAGAATATCTGTTTTTATAATTAGCATCAGAGTTTAACTCCTTGTCATTGCCATAAAGAATAATATCAGCCTCGATTCGCAACGGAAATTCCTGCGAAAAACGATACGAAGTTCTTAAATCAATAAGGTGAGTCGTCGTGTTTTTATCGTAATTAAAAACTTCCGGATGTTCAACATTTGTAGTGTTGAATAAATCCCACAGACCAATTGTAAGTCCTTTATGTTTGTACTGAACGTAATAATCTACCTCAGTATATTTACCATCAAAACTGTTACCGCCCCAAACACCAACCGAAAAGTTTCGGTTTTTATCGAAGGTATAATGAATATCTCCCATAGCCGTCATACTTGGACTGATAATTAATCCTCTCCAAAGGTGACTTGTTGCAAGCGTAACATTAAAATTTAATCGGCTTGGTTCTTTACTAGCTGCACTTTCCGGCGTTGATTCTTGAGCATAGCCAGCTAGTCCTATGAAGATTATCATAGAAAGAAAAAGATTTTTCATAAAAATTTATGGATTAAAAGAAGATGTTTTTAATTAAGACTGAGATATAATGCTGCAGCCAAAGAAGCTCCAATTATAGGTCCTACAATCGGGATCCAGGCATATCCCCAGTTGCTACTTCCTTTTATGGGTAAAATAGCATGCATAATTCTTGGTCCTAAATCTCTCGCGGGATTTATAGCATATCCGGTAGTACCTCCCAATGAAAGGCCAATTGCCCATACGACTATTGCAACAGGCAGTGCGCCTATAGTTCCTAAACCAATTGTTGCGTTGGCATCAGCTGCAATTTGTAAGCTTGGACCTGCAATGTAGAAAATAGAAAATATCAAAACAAAAGTTGCAATTGCTTCGCTTATCAAATTAGAAAAATTATTCTTGATGGCCGGTCCTGTAGAAAAACAAGCAAGTTTCGCGCCTTCATCTTCTGTTGCTGCAAAATGGTCTTTATGTGACAACCATACTAAAAATGCACCCAACATTGCTCCAATCATTTCGCCTAATATATAGGTAGGAACTAAATCCCAACTAAATTTTCCTATAAGTGCCAAACCAAGAGTAACTACAGGGTTTAAATGTGCACCACTAACCGGGCCTGCAATAGTTACACCTACAAACACGGCAAATGCCCATGCGCTGGTAACGACTATCCAACCTGAATTATTACCAATTGTACCTTTAAGATTAACGTTTGCCACAACGCCATTTCCTAATAAAATCATCACCATGGTGCCTAAAATTTCTGCTATAAAAGGAGTCATATCGTTTGTGTTTAGTTATTCTTCAATCCAGTTTGATGCGCGGCCTACAGCTTTGTCCCAGTTTTTTACAAGTGTATGTACTTGTTTTTCTTCCATTTCTGGCGAAAATACTTTGTCTATAGACCATTGCTCTTTCAAATCATCTAAGCTTGCCCAATATCCAACAGCAAGTCCAGCCAAATAAGCAGCGCCAAGAGCTGTTGTTTCAAGTGTTTTTGGTCGTGTTACAGTAGAACCAAAAATATCAGATTGAAATTGCATCAATAAATTATTGGTAGCAGCACCTCCGTCAACTCTTAATTCTTTTCCTTTGTCACCAAAATCAGCTTCCATCGCTTTCACTAAATCATTTACCTGATAAGCAATTCCTTCTAAAGTTGCTCTGGCAATATGAGCATTTGTTGTTCCTCTTGTAATACCTACAATCGCACCTCTGGCATATTGATCCCAATAAGGAGCTCCTAAACCAGTTAATGCCGGTACAAAATATACGCCTCCATTATCAGGAACGCTAGCGGCAAGAGCTTCAATTTCTTCTGATGAATCAATCATTTTGGCTCCGTCTCTTAGCCATTGTACAGCGGCTCCTCCTACGAAAACACTTCCTTCTAAAGCATAAGTCGTTTTTCCGTTGATTTTCCAGGCAATCGTAGTCAATAAATTGTTTGTAGACTGAATTGGTTTTTCTCCCGTATTCATTAACATAAAACAACCTGTTCCGTACGTGTTTTTTACCATTCCTGAACTCGTACACAATTGACCAAAAAGGGCAGCTTGCTGATCTCCTGCAACTCCTGCAATAGGAATTTTTGTTGCAAATAGGGTAGTGCAGGTTTCTCCGTAAATTTCACTGCTTTGTTTTACTTCCGGAAGCATTGCTCTCGGGATATCGAATAATTCTAACAATTCATTATCCCATTCTAAAGTATGAATGTTGAATAATAAAGTTCTGCTCGCATTAGAAACGTCAGTCATAAATAACTTGGTACGGGTAAGTTTCCAGATAAGCCAAGTATCTACAGTTCCAAAACAAAGTTTTCCTTGTTCTGCTTTTTCACGTGCTCCGGGAACATTATCAAGAATCCATTTTACTTTTGTTCCAGAGAAATAAGCATCAAGGATTAATCCCGTTTTTTTCTGAATCATATCAGCATGACCTTGTGCTTTTAATTCGTCACAAAATTTTGCTGTTCTTCGATCTTGCCAAACAATGGCGTTATAAATAGGTTCGCTGGTTTCTCTGTCCCATACAATAGTAGTTTCACGCTGATTAGTGATTCCGATTGCTGCGACTTCGCGGCCTGAAATTCCCACTTTTGCGATTACTTCGGCAGCTGTACTTATCTGAGAAGACCAGATTTCGTTAGGATCGTGTTCTACCCACCCTGGCTTAGGGAAAATTTGCTCAAATGGTTTCTGTGAGAGGCTTACAATTTCTCCTTCGTGATTGAATAGAATAGCTCTGGAGGAAGTGGTTCCCTGGTCTAGAGCTAAAATTAATTTTTCTTGCATGGTTGATAGTATAATTAAGTTAATAAAGTTCTGTTATTGAAATTCACATCATTTTATCGAAATTCTGATAGAAAAAATCCTTTTGAAATCTCTTTAAAATTTGCAATTTCCTGAGTGATCCACGCTTCATCGTGTCCTAATTCTTTGGCTAATAATCTTGCTACTTTTTCAGAAGACTGAACTGCAGCTCTGGCGTCTAAGAATAATAAACGAACACGTCTTGCTAAAATATCATCTACAGTTCTGGCCATTTCGTATCGAATCGCCCAGGCAACTTCTGCCATTGTAAATTCGTGATCAGGATGTACTTTCTCTTTTAATTCAGGTTCAATTTGTTGCAGCTGACGTATTTTAGGAATGTCTGAACCATAAATATATAAATGGTTTTCTCTGTCTAAAGTAGTTGTAGGCTGATTTCCGTGAATGGAAAGATGTTCTGTATTACAACCTTTTGCAGGTATTTTACGTATTTTGATTGCTTTATCTATAATGTCTTCGGCAATTTTTCTGTAAGTAGTCCATTTTCCTCCTGTAATGGTGATTAAACCCGTATCCGAAACGATGATTTTATGGCTTCTTGAAACTTCTTTGGTGCTTTTTCCTTCTTCTTTTGGTGCTGCCAAAGGACGTAAACCAGCGTAAACAGATAAAACATCTGCTCTGGTTGGTTTTTTTGCTAAAAAGCGTTGTGCTGTTTCGAGTACAAATTCAATTTCACTTTCAAGAGCGATTGGTTCTAAACTTTGTTTTTTAATTAAAGTATCAGTTGTTCCTACTACAATTCGGTTATGCCAAGGCACGGCAAATAAAACTCTTCCGTCGCTTGTTTTAGGAATCATTAAAGCATGATCTCCCGGTAAAAATGATTTATCGAAAACTAAGTGAATTCCCTGACTTGGTACGATATATTTTTTGTAAACGGTATCGTTTAGTTTCATTATTGCATTGGTGAAAACTCCAGTTGCATTAATAATCGCAGATCCTTTTAAATCGTATTTGTCTCCTGTTTCCTGATCTAATACCTGAACACCAATAACCTGATTGTTGTCGTCTTTTAATAAATTAACAACTTTACAGTAATTTACAATACAAGCACCTTTTTCGGCAGCAGTTTGAGCTATGTTTATGGCAAGACGTGAATCATCAAATTGTCCGTCGTGATAAATAACACCGCTTGTTAAACCTTTTTCCTGCACATTAGGAAGCATTTCGATTGTTTTTCTTTTCGAAATATATTTTGAGCGTCCTAAACTTAAACGTCCGGCCAGTAAATCGTAAATGGTTAAACCAATGGTATAAAAATAACCACCCCACCAATTGTAGTTAGGAATAACAAAAGATTGATTTTTAACTAAATGTCCGGCATTTTTTGCCATCAATCCTCTTTCTTTTAAGGCTTCTTTTACCAAATGCACGTCACCTTGCTCCAGGTAACGTACGCCACCATGAACTAATTTTGTGCTTCGGCTTGAAGTTCCTTTAGCAAAATCTACTGCTTCGACCAAGACTGTTTTGTAACCTCTGCTTGCAGCATCAAGAGCAGTTCCAAGGCCGCTTGCTCCACCACCTATTACAATCACATCCCACTTTTCAGTGCTTTTTAGTTTCGATAACTGTTCTGAACGTTTCATATAGTGTTTGTTTTTGTTTCTTTTTCTGTTTTTTATTTCTTTAAAGCAAAATTAACGAAACTAAACGAAACTAAAGTAATAAAATAAGGTTTTTTTTGAATTATTTTTTTGTCGTACATTTATACCTTCAAAAATCTTAATATTATCAGGCTATTATGGTTATTATAAACAAAAGGCAAGAGGAGATACTTAAAGAACTGGATAAAAGCGGATACGTAAATGTGGCGGATTTATGCGAAATTCTGAACGTTTCAACCGTAACAATACGAAAGGATTTGAATTTTTTAGAAAATGAAAACTTGCTACATCGTACTCATGGTGGTGCAAGTAAACAGCCTATTTACGCTTTCGAAAGAGATTTAAGTGATAAAGAAGGACTTCAGGTAGAGCAAAAAAAACAAATTGCAAAAGAGGCTTTAAAGTATATTAATAATTTTGATTACATCATATTAGGTTCAGGATCTAATGTTCATTATTTGTCGCAAATCATTTCAGGATTTCAAAAACTGACTGTGATTACGCCTTCTTTAAAGGTGTCTTTAGAATTAAGTAAGGAAACAAATGTTGATACGATACAGTTGGGTGGTGATGTTCGTAAGAGTTCAAATTCTGTAATTGGGCCAATTTCTGAGGCGATATTAAAAGAGTTTTCTTGTAATAAATTGTTTTTAGGGGCAGACGGACTTCATTTAGATTTTGGTTTAAGTACTTCGAATGCTTCTGAAGCGCATCTGAATCAGGTAATGATTTCGCTGGCAGAAAAGGTGATTGTACTGGTAGATTCTACAAAAATGAATGTTAGAGGTTTTGGTAAAATTTGTAATCTGGATAAAATCGATGTTTTGATTACGGATGATGGTATCGATATCGAAACCAAAACGAAACTAGAAGAAATAGGAGTGGAGGTTATAATTGCTTCAAAATAGCATTTTTATAAAGATTCGAAAAAACGAAACTTCTAGTTTTTTTGAAATACTTCTTCGTTTACGCGCGTGAGGGATAGGAGCAGGCTACCGAAGTAGCGTGGATAGCCCGACAGCATGCCGATAAGAGGGCGTATAAGCGCAAAGTATATTTGCCCTCTTATCGGGATGGTGGCACGCCCAGATTAATTTTAGATTTTAGATTTCTGAATTTAGATTAAAAAATAAAACCTGACAAGTTTCAAAACTCGTTGGGTTTTAATTTTTTTAAGTTACTCGCTTAAGTATTTTTCGATGTGGGTAAATAGTATTTTTCGTTCTTCGGTTGTTGCGTCATTGTCCATGTCGCTGTGGTTAATTGGGGTGAACTGAACTGTCATTCCGTATTTCTTTTGTTCTTGTTCTGTTGGTAACACGCCTTCGTCTGCAGCATAGTTTTTAGAGCGCAACGTGTATATTTTAGGATGCTTAACTCTTGGAAGAGGCATTCTTCGATTGTCCATTGTGATTATTTTATAAACCAGTTTGGGATATTTGGTAGCGAATAGAGCTGTCATGTCTCCGCCATTCGAATGGCCAATTAGTGTTAGGTGCTTGAAATCTAATTCGGGTTTGATTGTTTTGAATTCGTTTAAAACATAAAGAATGTTTTGTGTACCTCGTTCCCAATTTGGTCTTCTTGTAACTTTTAGTTCTCCTTCCATTGCTAAAAGATCGTCGGTAGGTAATTCGTGCTGAATGCTGATAACGAAAGATCCTTGCGATGCTAAATGTTCTGTTAAGTAAGAATAGATTTTATTGTCTCCGCCTTTGTTTTCTCCGTATCCGTGGCTGAAGATTATTACCTGCTGGTTTTTTATTTTCGTATCAGATTTTGGATGATACATTGCGACCGGAATTTTGCGGTTACTGGATTTATCAAATAACTCTAAACTATCAAGCTGAACATCATAGGTTTTATTTGATGTCTGAACTGTTGATTTTTTAGTATTGGAGCAACTTATTAAAAATAAGGATAATAAAATCTGAAAATATATTTTGTTCATTTTTTTTGATACGCTTTAATAAGAAACCCGACAGTTTTTTGAATTCTGCCGGGTTTGATTTGTAATATTGAGATTGTATATTTTTAAGCTAGCTTTTTTTCGAAAGCTTTTCGGGCTGCTCCTCTAAAATAGACTTCGCCGCAATAGGTATATTCTAATCTTTCTAAAATTTTAAGCATAGGCACATTGTCGAAGTTGGTGTCTACTTTTATGCTATGAATATTTTTTTCGAGGCATAAACCTTCGATATTTTTAAAGAGTTTGGTTGCAATACCTTTTCCTTTTGCCAATTTTGATACGGCTACACGATGTACAACGCCATAATCTCCGTTGGTAAGCCATTCGCCTTCTATGTCTTCGTAAGCGGGTTCTTTGTCGAATATAATAGCAGAATAGGATAAAATGGTTTCGTTTTCTGTAAGTACATATCCGTAACCATTGTTTATATCGTTGGTTATGCTAAGTTCGTTAGGATAACCGTCTTGCCATTGCGAACTTCCTTCCTGACGTCTTTGTTCGATAGCATCTTGTATGATGGTCCAGATAACTGGCAAGTCTGTAATAGTTGCTTTTCTTAGTAGTAGTTGTTCTGTTGTGTTGCTCATTTTTTATATTTTAAATCTTAATGAGGAAGTTTGTCTTTGATTAAACCGTAAAACCAGGTTCCTAAAATGGCACTTATTAAAGTAACCACAATTACAGTAACTCCGGTACCAATTTGAGCGTAAAGTGGTCCTGGACATGCTCCGGTAATGGCCCAGCCAAAACCAAATAATAACCCGCCGTAGATTTGTCCTTTGCTGAATACTTTGGGCTGAATTTCGATTTTTTCGCCTTGCAAGGTTTTAATATTGAATTTTTTAATGATTTGAACCGATATAAGTCCCACTGCAACTGCGCTGCCAATTACGCCGTACATGAAAAAAGATTGTAATTGAAACATTTCCTGAATACGAAACCAGCTGATGATTTCGGCTTTTACGAATACAATCCCGAAAAAGATTCCAACGACAAGATATTTTAAGTTTGACAATCCTGAATCTTTAATTTGACTTCCGTTGATTCCTTCAGTGTCTGTATTTTTATTTTCTAAATTATTCATTTTTGAAATTTTAAAGTGAAAGAATATAAGGTAAGATCAAGTTTGCCATGATAAAACCGCCAATCATAAAACAGATGGTAGCTACTAATGAAGGCCATTGTAAGTTTGAAATTCCCATAATAGCGTGTCCGCTTGTACAACCGCCGGCATAACGTGTTCCGAAACCTACTAAAAATCCTCCCACTACAATCATGATAAAACCACGAAGTGTGGAAAGGCTTTCCCAAGAGAAAAGTTCTTTTGGTAATAAACCCGAATGATCGGTGATTCCGTAAGTTGCTAATTCCTCAGAAAGTTGTGGTGTGATTTCAACCGGATTTGGATTTGCCAGGAAATAAGCTGCAATGACTCCGCCAAGGAAAATTCCGAAAACGAAGAATAGATTCCAGCTTTCTTTTTTCCAATCGTATTTGAAAAATGAAATATTCGCCGGAATACAAGCCGCGCAAATATGACGAAGCGAAGAACTAATCCCGAAAGATTTGTTTCCGATAATTAATAAAATAGGAACTGTTAATCCAATTAACGGACCTGCAACATACCAAGGCCATGGTTCTTTGATGATTTCTAGCATATTTTTTTTAGGTTCTAAGGTACTAAGATTCTAAGTTACTAAGGTTTCTTCCTTTGTGGTTTTAAGTTTAAGGCTAAAAATCTTAGAACCTCAGAACCTTAGTAATTCAGTACCTTTATTTATTTCAATACTTTACTTTGACAAACAAAATCTGATTTTGGGATATTCGTTTTTGCGATTGCTCCAAAACCGCCTTCGATTTCGGTGAAATTTCTAAAACCGCGAGCTTGTAAGATAGAAGCGGCAATCATACTGCGATATCCTCCGGCACAATGCAAATAAAAATGCTCGTTTGGGTTAATGTCTTTTACCCAATCATTAATAAAAGCCAACGGTTTGTTGTAAGCATCATCTATATGTTCTGCACTGTATTCGGTTTCTTTACGAATGTCGATTACTTTGTCTTCTTCAATTTTAAATTGACTGGCAAATTGTTCTGCCGAAATTCTGTTCACAGTATCAACTTCAAAACCTGCTTTTTCCCAGGCTTCAAAACCACCGTCTAAATGCCCGATGATCGAATCGAAACCTACGCGGCTTAAACGTGTTACGGTTTCTTCTTCAAGACCTACTTCGGTCACTAATATAATAGGTTGTTTTACATTCGCAATTAAAGTTCCAACCCACGGCGCAAAATCGCCATTGATTCCGATATTAATAGATTGCGGAATAAATCCTTTATGGAAATCGGCGCTTTTTCTGGTGTCTAAAATTAATGCTCCGGTTTCTTCGGCAACAGCCTCAAATTCTTTTACATCAATAGCTTTCATTCCGTTGTGTAAAACGGATTCAAAGCTTTCGTAACCTTGTTTGTTCATCGCTACATTCATACTGAAATAAGCTGGCGGAGGCAATAATCCGTCTGTAACTTCTTCGATAAATTCAGCTTCGGTCATATTGGCGCGCAAAGCATAATTGGTTGCTTTTTGATTGCCAATAGTCGAAACGGTTTCTTTGCTCATGTTTTTTCCGCAAGCGCTTCCTGCACCATGCGCCGGATAAACGATTACATCATCAGCCAAAGTCATGATTTTATCTCTTAACGAATGGTATAAAATCCCTGCTAATTGATCTTGTGTCATTCCGGCTGCTTTTTGAGCTAAATCCGGACGTCCGACATCACCAATAAACAAAGTATCTCCGGAGAAAATCGCGTGATCTTTTCCGTTTTCGTCAATCAGTAAATAAGTAGTGCTTTCCATGGTATGTCCCGGAGTGTGCAACGCTTTAATCGTAATGTTTCCTACTTTAAATTTTTGTCCGTCTTTGGCAGAAATACAATCGAATTCGCAAGTCGCATTTGGCCCGTAAACAATTGGCGCCTGAGTTTCTTTGCTTAAATCGACATGTCCGGAAACAAAATCAGCGTGAAAATGCGTTTCGAAAATGTATTTCAGTTTCACCTCATCGCGTTCTAAACGATCTAGATAAGGTTGAATTTCTCTTAGAGGGTCGATAATTGCAGCTTCTCCGTTTGAAGTAATATAGTAAGCACCTTGCGCAAGGCATCCGGTGTAAATTTGTTCTATTTTCATGATACGTGTTCTAAAAATATGGGAATACAAAGGTAACCTACTTTTTGCTTAAAATAGGTGACTAATGTTACACAAATTTGATTTTTGTGTAAAAAAACCTTGGATCGTTTTACCATATAAACCCCATAGGAAATTTAAAAACAGGCCTAATAAATTAAAGCTAGAGAGGCCGATTTCACCATATAAGTGATATAAGGAAATTTAAGTTTTTTGTTTAATCTTAAGTTTTACTAAAATGAACTTATATCACTTATATGGTTTAAAAATTTGACGGTTTCACCATATAAGTGATATAAGGAAATTTAAGTTTTTGTCTAATCTTAGGTTTTACTAAAATGAACTTATATAACTTATATGGTTTAGAAAAAAAAGATAGTTGGTTTTGCAACATCACTTATATGGTGAGAAAAAAAATCTCCGTAATTTTACAACTGACGAAAATTATGGATATGAACACAGAAGATTTATTGAATCAGATTGCTTTTATTAAAGAGATTGATAAAGTAAAATACATTCAGCGAAAAACGAAGCTGTTTAATAGTGACAGATGTGAAAATGATGCGGAACACAGCTGGCATCTGGCTTTGATGGCGATTGTTTTGGCCGAACATTCAAATGAACCAATTGATGTTCTAAAAGTGGTAAAAATGGTTTTGATTCATGATATTGTAGAAATCGATGCCGGAGATATCTTTTTGTACGATTCTCAGTTAAATCACGATAATACTGATGAAGAACGATTAGCGGCGAATCGAATTTTTGGTTTGCTTCCTGAAAAGCAAGTTCAGGATTTTATTGCCATTTGGGAAGAATTTGAAGCCGGAGAAACGAACGAAGCGAAATTTGCAAGATCAATGGACAGATTAGAACCTTTATTGCAAAACACATCGAATAACGGAGGAACCTGGAGAGAATTTGATGTACCTTATAGTAAGGTCTATGAAAAAAAGAGCATCATGAAAGAAGGTTCTCAAACGATATGGAATTACGCCGAAGGATTAATCAACGAAAGTGTAGCAAAAGGAATTTTGAAGAAGGACTAAATTTCTAAACATTCCAGATTGTAAAGAAATATCAATTTTGCCCTATAAGTGATATAGGTTTATTTTAGGTTTTGCGAATTTTAAATTTATATTAAATGTATTAAAAGATTTTTTTTATTGCATTATGTTTAGCCTTTTGTAATTAAGACTAAGCTTATTTTTCTGATATAACTTATATGGTTTGAAAAAGAAAAAACTTCTTTTAAAGGCAGGGAATTCAGGTTTTAATGGGTAAATTTGAGGAGACTTCATAAATAATATCACCACTATGGAAGAAATGCTTTTTTATGACCGAATGCAATTCGCCTTCACAATTACTTTTCATTATCTTTTTCCGCAACTTACAATGGGTCTTTCGCTGATCATTGTTTATTTTAAATGGAAATATCTACGAACTAAAGACGATCAATACAATCACGCCACTCATTTCTGGATGAAAATCTTCGCTTTGAATTTTGCGATGGGTGTTGTAACCGGTATCCCAATGGAGTTTCAGTTTGGAACTAATTGGGCGAAATTCTCTGAACTAACAGGCGGAATCATCGGACAGACTCTTGCAATGGAAGGGATGTTTTCCTTTTTCTTAGAATCTTCTTTTCTGGGAATCTTTTTGTTTGGAGAAAAAATAATTGGACATAAATGGCATTTTGTAACCGGATTATTAATTATGATTGGTTCCTGGGCCAGCGGATATCTTATTATAGCGACACATTCGTGGATGCAAAACCCGGTAGGTTATGAAATTCTCGAGAACGGAAAATTTGTTTTGACGAATTTTAAAGCTTTATTCCTGAATCCGTGGTTATGGCCTTCGTATTTACACAATCAGGCAGCTTCATTGGTGACAAGTTCTTTTGTTGTGGCCGGAATTGGAGCTTTTTATATCCTAAGTAAAAAGAATGTTGCTTTTGGAAAAATATTTCTGAAAACGGGAGTAATCTTCGGATTGATTTCCAGTGTTATTGTAGCTGTTCCTACAGGGGATTTATTGGCGAAAAATGTCGTGAAATACCAACCTGTAACTTTTGCTGCAATGGAAGGAATTTTTCATACTGAAAAGAAAGGTTCTGAAATTGTTTTAATTGGACAACCCGATGTAAAAGACAAAAAACTAGACAATAAAATTGCCGTTCCTAATATCCTGAGTTTCCTGACTTACGGAAGCTGGCACGAAGAAATAAAAGGTTTAGATCAGTTTGATGAAGACTTACATCCAACTAATATTTCCGGTTTGTATTATGCCTACCATATTATGGTGGGACTCGGAACCATATTTATAGGTTTGATGGCTTTTGCGGTTTTTCAGCTTTGCAGAAAGAAATTATTCGAAACCAAATGGGTTTTATGGTCGTTGATGTTTATGATGCCATTTCCGTATATTGCCAATACCACAGGCTGGTACACGGCAGAATTAGGAAGACAACCCTGGTTGGTTTATAATTTAATGCGAACTACAGCAGGCGCATCGCCAACGGTTTCATCCGGAAATACCTTGTTTACTTTATTAGGTTTTATAGGATTGTATCTATTACTTGGAATGTTGTTTTTGCTTTTGATTGGAAAAATCATCAATAAAGGACCTCATAATGTTGAACTGAATTCAGAAAAAATATAATTATGGAATTTTTTTGGTACGTTGTTTTAATGGGAATTCTGGCCGTTTATATTGTATTAGACGGTTACGATTTTGGAGCAGGAATTATTCATTTATTTTTGGCTAAAAACGAAAAAGATAAAAAAGCAATTACAAGTGCTATTGGTCCGTTTTGGGATGCCAATGAAGTTTGGATCATTGCTGCCGGAGGAGTTTTATTCTTCGCTTTCCCTACTTTGTATGCTTCTTCTTTTAGCGGGTTTTATTTGCCTTTAATCATGATTTTATGGCTTTTAATTTTCCGTGCAATTGGTTTAGAAATGCGCGGACAAGTGCATCACCCCATGTGGGAAGCCATTTGGGATAAAGCTTTCGGGATCGCAAGTTTGCTTTTGGCATTATTTTTTGGAATTGCTTTAGGTAATATCGTTCGTGGTGTCAATCTCGGAATGGTAACCAACGGCGTTTCGACGCAAGAAGCGCATTATTTCTTTTTGCCTTTATGGAATCCAACTTTTAGTCCACAAGCAAATGAATTGGGAATTATAGATTGGTTTACGCTTTTCTTAGGGATTGTAAGCGTTGTTGCTTTAACAATTCACGGCGCTAACTGGATTATTTATAAAACGAATTCGTCTTTGAATCCAAAACTAAAAAATGTAGTTTTCAAACTGAATATTGTTTTATTGGTCTTGGTTTGTATTTCGTTGCAAATCTGGCATTTTATAGAACCTAAACCGTTTCATAATTTTGTCGAAAATCCGATTCTTTGGTTTTTTCCATTAATGACTTTCGTTGGAATTTTAGGTTTGTTTAAAGTACGCTCGTGGCAAAAAGACGGAATGGGATTTTTGTTTTCAACTTTATTCCTCGTTGGCGGGTTTGCCTCAACAGCCGTTTCGATTTTCCCAAATGTTTTGCCTTCGACCAATAATGTAAATCCGTCGTTAACGATTTATAATACTGCAGCTCATGAATATGGCTTAAATGCCGGATTGAACTGGTTCTTTATTGCTTTGTTTCTGGTGATTATTTATTTTATTATTCAATACCGTGTTTTTAGTGGTAAAATGGATGATGTTGGGTATGGAGAACATTAATGGTTTTTAGCCAAGATCCGTGCGATAGTGAACAGGCGAAGCAATTACACAAATTTTTACGAATGAATTATATGATTAGCCGGTGGTTTTTAGCCAACGGTTTTTTTATTTTATGAATAATTGCTTTAGCGGAACTGTTTTATATTGTTTGAAATCTTTGTCAAAGTTTTAAACTGACAAAGATTAATGAGTTTAATATTGAATTTTATTAGTGTGGTTGCTTCGTTCTTCGCAATGACTTTGCGTGTGTCTTTGCGAGGAACGAAGCAATCTCATTATTGATGGCTTTATTGTTTTATTGGAAATCATTAAACCCTAAAACGTTCTATTTTACACAGTTTTGCGTTAGGGATAGGAGCGGTATCTCCCGATTTAGAAAAACAAGGCTTTTTAGCCGTAGTTTTTGTTAATCTGGAATATAGCGGATAGCCCGACCGGAGGGAACGCCCAAAACAAACAATGCAATTTCTCGTATTGCTACCGTTTTTAGAATAAATTTGTATAACTACTAAACGACTCTAAAAGCAACTTAAAATTTCATGGAAGACCTGACATTATTTATTGAAAATATTAATAAGAAAGTGGTCTTATTACCAGACGAAATGGATGCTTTATTGTCTGAGTTTAAAGTGCGGAAAATAAAGAAAAGACAATTTATTGTACAGCCGGAATTTGTAAACAAACAAAGAACTTATGTACTTGAAGGAGCTTTTCGGTCGTATGTTGTGGATGAAAAAGGTGTTGAACATACGATTCAGTTTGCGATTGAAGATTGGTGGATAGCAGATTATAATAGTTATATCTATCAAACTCCGGCAACTATGTTTATTGTAGCGCTAGAAGATAGTGTGATACTACAGATAAATCATGAAGCCGAACAGAAATTAAAATCCTCAACTCATAATCTCGAAACATTATTTCGATTAATGGCCGAAAAATCGGCGGCATTTTTTGCGCGTCGTGTTGTTACAATGCTTACTCAAAATGCAGAACAGCGTTATAATGATTTTCTGAAGAAGTTTCCAAAAGTGGTGCAACGCTTACCACAATACGCACTTGCGTCTTACTTAAATATGACTACAGAGTTTTTATCTAAAATACGAAATGAAAAAGTGAAGAAAAAAGGTTGAACTAGTTCAACCTTTTTTCTTAAGATACTTCAATTTTTCAGCCTGACTTAATGCCCAACTTTGCTTTATCAATTAACAACTTATAATTAATAAAATAAAGATGGAAAATTCAGGAAAATTAAACGGTAAAGTAGCATTAATAACAGGAGCATCAAAAGGTATTGGTGCCGGAATCGCAAAAGCTTATGCAAATCAGGGTGCAACAGTAATCGTAAATTATGCTAGTAGTAAGAATGACGCAGACAAAGTTGTTCAGGAAATAACTGCTAATGGCGGAAAAGCAATTGTGATACAAGGTAATGTTGAAAAATCGGCTGATGTAAAACGCATTTTTGAAGAAATTGTAAAATCATTTGGTAAACTTGATATATTAGTCAATAATGCTGGGGTTTATAGTTTTGCAGGTATTGATGATATTACAGAAGAATCATTTCACAATATGTTCAACATTAATGTATTGGGTAGCATATTTACGATTCAGCAAGCTGTAAAGTTATTTGGTGATAAAGGTGGCGTTGTTATTAATACAGGTTCGATAGTTTCTACACTTGACATGCCAACTGCTTTGGTTTATACACAAACAAAATATGCGATTGATGCAATGACACGTATTCTGGCCAAAGAACTTGGTCCGAAGAAAATACGTATCAACTCTATTAATCCGGGACTGATTGAAACTGAAGGTTCTCATAGTTCAGGAGTTATGAATGGAGATGCAGAAAAATGGCATGTATCAGAAACTCCGCTTGGCCGAGTTGGAAAACCAGAGGATATTGCAAAAGTTGCGGTATTTCTTGCTTCTGATGATTCGTATTGGATTACTGGAGAAACTATTGCTGTTGCGGGTGGACAACGCTAATTATAGGTAGCTTTAGAAAAATGAAAAAAATCAATGGCGGAATATTTCTGTCATTGATTTTTTTGTTTTTACAAATTAATACTAAAGTAACTGATTTAAATACTTTGTTTGAACGGATCAAATACTGGATGGCTTGGTTTTATATAAACTGGACTACAGATGAATTTGTTCTTTGCAATACTTTCGCTTTTTTAATCTAAATATTTCAAACAATGAATTACCAAATCAAAAAAGCGAGTATTGAAGATCTTAATGAAGCAGCTGAACTTTTTAATCTTTATCGTGTTTTTTACCGTCAGGAATCTGATGTAGAAAAAGGAAAAGCATTTCTTAAAGAACGATTGCTAAATAACGAGTCTGATATTTTTTTAGTAATTGCGGACGAAAAAGCGGTGGGCTTTGTGCAGCTTTATAAATTGTTTCATTATACTAAATTGCAAAAACAATGGTTGTTGAGTGATCTTTTTGTACATCCTGATTATAGAGGAAAAGGGTTTTCGGTAGCATTAATTGATCGTAGCAAACAATGGTGCGAGGAAACAAATGCTTGTGGTTTAATGCTGGAAACAGAAAAGACTAATGATATTGGTAATCAGTTATATCCGCGTTGCGGGTTTGAATATGACGGTTTGCATAATTATTACCATTGGTGGAAGTAAAAATAGAGAATGGGGAAGCAGGAGTGTTTCCTCATTTTTGTTAGCTTTAATCTTTGTCAAAGTTTTAAACTTTGACAAAGATTGATTTACAATTAAAAATTAAAACAAAACCTCTTTTGTAATAATATAAAATCCCATTACGAGTACAAACCAGCCAAAAATGGGTTTTAGTTTTGTACCGTCGATTTTTTTAGAAAGCTGACTTCCGATTAACATTCCTAAAAGTGCCATTGCTGAAACGCTTAATAAAAAGGGATAATTTATGGGTGTGCCAATGTATAAATCGCCGCCAAAACCTATTGATGAATTGATGGTAATGATTAATAATGATGTTCCAACGGCTTGTTTCATGGGTAAATTGGCGAAAAACAATAGGGCAGGAATAATAAGAAATCCTCCGCCGGCACCGAGAAATCCGGTTATGATGCCCACAATAAAACCTATTATACTTAATTGTGTGTAATTGGTTTCGGTTGTTTTTATTTCGGGTTGATTTTTTTTGATCATTGAGATTGCAGCCGTAATCATTAATATAGAGAAGATAATCATGATCAGAAAATCTTTTGAAACTGAATACGAAGCGATAGAGAATAGGGTAGAAGCAATTTGAGGAAAAATAACTTCACGAATAATCAAAATAGAAATTACCGACGGAATGGCAAAATACAATGCCGATTTTAGTTTTAAATTTCCCATTTTATAATGGCTGTAACTCCCAAACATAGCAGTTAGTCCTACTATAAATAAAGAATACGATGTGGCTTGTTCAGGATTTACTTTGAACAAATACACTAAAATCGGAATGGTTAAGATTGATCCGCCTCCGCCAATTAAGCCCAGCGAAATCCCGATAATAATCGAAGCAAAATAACCTAAATATTCCATTGCATTTGTTTTGATGCAAAGGTGCTTGGATAAAAAGAAATCTACAGTAACATTTATCACATAAGGAAATTTTTTACTATCGATTTATTGGCCCGCGGATTTTACGGGTTAAATGGATTTTCGCAGGTTTTTTCTTTTTTCTATTGATGATTAAATTTATCAATTGGAAAGTTTACGGATTAAGAGTTTACATTGCAAAAAAATAAATCGGTGACAATCCGTTTCATCCGTAAAATCCGTGGGTAATTATTTTAATAACTCAATTTGGTTTCTATTAAGTTTCACCAAGCCTCGTTGTTCCATTTTTTTTAGTAATCTGGATATGACTTCTCTTGAGGTGTTTAATTCGGTTGCGATTTCCTGATGTGAAAGATTTACTTCCTGACAACCGCAGGCATCTGAATGTCTTTTTAAGTAAAACTCTAAACGCTCGTCCATTGATCGGAACGCGATGTTGTCGACAACTTCGAGCACTTCTTCGAATCGGCTTCTGTAGGTTTCGATTACAAATTCGTACCAGGATCTGTGTTCCATCATCCATTTGTCCATCATTTGCAACGGAATCATCATAACCGTAACATCTTCGACTACTTTTGCCATGATTTGGCTTTTTTCGCTTTTGGCGGTGCAAATCATCGAAATGGCGCAGGCTTGCCCCGGTTGTAGATAATACATTAAAAATTCTCCGCCGTCTTCGCCCTCACGATAGATTTTGATTTTTCCTTTGGTAATTAATACAGTGTTTTTTATGTATTGTCCGGTTCGCATTAAGATCGTTCCAGCTTCAAAATGTTGCAGGCTTCCGTTTTCTTCGATGGTCGAAATAAGTTCAGTAGAGAAATTAGGGAATATATTTTTAAGTGAATTTTGCATGGTTTTAATGTTGTAATTATTGAGCCACGGATTTTACGGTTTGAACTGGTGTGCGCAGATTTTTTTGCCACGAATTTCACGAATTTTCACGAATTAATTTGTGACGAATATTTTAATCATTATAATCACTTAATCTGTGGCAAAAAAAATAATTTGAGCTTAATGAATTAGTGAAAATTAGTGCAATTCGTGGCAAACATTTTTATTCATTTTAATCATTTTAATCATTTTAATCATTTTAATCATTTTAATCTGTGGCAAAAAAATATTCGTGACTCGCCTTTTTATCAAATTAAGATTAAAGTGCACAATTAGATGTAAAGATAGCAGATTGAAATCGTATTAATTGTCAGAAAACTATATTTAAGATGCATTTTATGAAAATGATGATATCCTATTTTCTATCGATTTTATAGACTGTAATTTTAAAAATAGTAAGTAAATTTGTATTTCACTGATTATAATACTTTCTCTAAAACGTTTTCTGAGAATAATAATCGAAATCGCATTGAGCACGTTTTTAATTAATAGAAACGTCGTAATTTTACAAAAAACAGATACTATGAATTTATCACAAGAAGATTGGGTTAATCAGCTTGCTGCTGACGAGAATGCAGTTATACTGGACGTAAGAACTGAAGACGAATTTAATGACGGTTATATCGAAAATGCCGTAAACATTGACATCAATAAAGGTCAGGGTTTTATTTATGAAATCGAAGAACTTGATAAAAATAAAAATTATTATGTGTATTGCCGTTCTGGAGCCAGAAGTGCTAAAGCATGTCAGATTATGAACGAGTTAGGTATTAATAATGCCTACAACTTGCTTGGCGGAATACTGGACTGGGAAGGCGAAACCATAAATCCATAATAACATTTAAAGAGGCGCAAAGAGCCTCTTTTTTCTTTTATAAACTATTAATAACCAAACATAAAATTACCAGATTATGAGTTTAATACCGGAAGAGTACCAGATTAAAAACTTAATAAATCAAGATACTTATCTTGTAAATGGCGAATTAAAACAATGGACAGGACAAACTACTCCTGTGTTTTCGACTATTTCATCTACAGAAAAATACACTCCAACATTATTAGGATCGATTCCTTTTATGGCTGAAAAAGAAGCTGCAGAAGTAGTTGAAGCTGCAAATGGTGCTTATAATAAAGGTCAGGGATTATGGCCAACTATGAAAGTGGTTGATCGTATCAAATGCATGGAAAATTTCGTAAAGCAAATGAAGGAAACCCGCGAAGAAGTGGTGAAACTTTTGATGTGGGAAATTGGAAAAAACCTTGGCGATTCGCAAAAAGAATTTGACAGAACAGTTGAATATATTTATGATACTATTGCCAGTTATAAAGAATTAAACGGACGTAGCTCACATTTTGAAAAAGTACAAGGTGTAAACGCTATGATTCGTCGTGGACCTCTTGGGGTTGTATTGTGTCTGGGACCTTACAATTACCCTCTTAATGAAACTTTTTCGTTGTTGATCCCGGCATTGATTATGGGAAATACAGTGATTTTTAAACCTGCTAAACATGGGGTTTTATGTATTTCGCCATTGTTAGAAGCTTTTAGAAGCAGTTTCCCAAAAGGTGTTATCAATATTGTTTATGGTAGAGGCCGCGAAGTAGCTTCGCCTATCATGAAATCAGGAAAAATTGATGTTTTGGCATTAATTGGAAACAGTAAATCTGCGATTGCATTGCAGGATCAACATCCTAATAAAAACAGGTTACGTTTGATTTTAGGTTTAGAAGCTAAAAATCCGGCGATTATTTTACCAGATGCCGATTTGGATTTGGCAATTCAGGAATGTATTGCAGGATCTTTGTCTTTCAACGGACAACGTTGTACAGCTTTAAAAGTGCTTTATGTACATGAATCTATAGTAGAAGAATTCAACAAACGTTTCTCTGAAAAAGTGGATGGTTTAATATTTGGAAATCCTTGGGAAAAAGGAGCTTCGCTAACGCCACTTCCTGAGACTGAAAAGCCAAATTATATTCAGGGATTAATTGACGACGCTACAAGTAAAGGCGCAAAAGTATTGAACGAAAAAGGAGGAAAACATACTGAGAATTACATTTTCCCTGCTGTTCTTTATCCTGTAAATAAAAATATGCGTGTATACCACGAAGAACAATTTGGTCCTGTTGTGCCTATTATTTCTTTTAAAGATATTGATGAGCCACTAGAAGATATGGCCGAATCGAACTACGGACAACAAGTAAGTTTGTTCGGGAAGGATATCAAAACTATAGCACCGCTTATCGATGCTTTGGTAAACTTAGTGTGTAGAGTAAACCTCAACAGTTCTTGTCAGAGAGGCCCGGATGCGTTCCCATTTACAGGTCGTAAAGATTCTGCTGTAGGAACCTTGAGTATTCCGGATGCTTTACGCTCATTCTCAATTCGTACGTTTGTAGCTTCAAAAGACATCGACTATAATAATGAAATTTTGCAGGAATTGCTAAACAGCAAAGAATCAAATTTTATTAATACCGATTATATTTTGTAGCAATCAAGGTTATATATTAATTGTAGATACCGCCTTTTTCTTTTGTTAGAATCAGGCGTTTTTTCTTTTTAATATAATAAAAGTTATTTTCTTGCTAAATAAATTTATTGTATTATTTTTACTACATTTTAATTTAAAGAAAATAATGCCTAAAATGAAAAAAATTACAATTGCTGTTCTTCTCTTATTTACGTTAAACTCCTGGTCTCAAGACGATAAAAAGCTATGGCTTCAAGGAAATAAATATAGTTTAGGATTGTCCTACTTTCAAAAAAAACAATTTAATAAAGCTATTGAACCTCTTTTATTCGCGTTTAAAATTAATTCTGAATCAGAAATTGGAAAAAAATCAAAAAATATAATTGATTCTCTTAAACCTATTGTTAGAAAAAATTTCATCAATAAGATAATCGGAACATGGAGTTTAAGTGGTAATGAACCAACTTGGGTAAACAAAGATTTAAAAGCGGCTAGAGATTCAGATAGTTTGATGGTAATTTCAAATCAGGAAATTTCCTATTATGTAAAAAATATAAAAACAAAAGAAACTAAACTGATTAAAACTGATAAAATTGAATTTTATGAAGGTTTCGAAAATGATTATTCTGTTACAGAAATGGTAAATCCGGATAACGAATTATGGATGTATATTGTAGACGAATCTTCAAATAGTCTTCATTTAATTCAGACCGGCACTATAACCTCATCAGGCAGAAAACGAATTGATATAGATAATAAAGAAGCTTATTATAGTAGAATTAAATAATAAGTGACGTCATATTTTGGTTCTTACATTTGCAAACATCTTTTTCTTTTTAAGAATTAGATGTTTTTTTTATTTGAAATAATATATTTTTATATAGAATTGTAACTTTAAAACGAAAACCGCCACTAATATTATAATTCTATTCAATCATCAAATCAAAAAAAATCGTATGAAACAAAAATCACTTCAAATACTATTTATGGCCTTTTTATTTGTGGCACAAAATAGTTTTGCACAAGAACTTTACATGCCAAGAAATATTAAGAAGTCCTATTCTAGCGGAGTTCGCTCTATGGACGGCAAACCCGGTAAAAACTATTGGCAAAATCATGGAAATTATAACATTGCAATGAGCGTAAATGCCGATACGAAAGTTGTTAGCGGAACGGAAACTATTGTATATGAAAATAACAGTAATGATACTTTAAAAAATTTACGAATTAGATTTGTAAATAATATTCATAAAAAAACTTCACCAAGAGCGGTACAAAATAGTGACGGTTTTTTTACTGATGGTTTAACGATTACGGCTTTAAAAATTGAAGGCGAAGTCTACAAAGAAGATGGAAAAGACTGGGGAACAGTAGGAATCGTAAAAATGAAAAAACCTATGCGTCCACATTCTAAAATTACAATTGATATCGATTGGAATTATCCATTATCAGAAGTAAGCGGGAGAGAAGGACAAATCGATAAAACCACCTTTTTTGTGGCTTATAGTTATCCTCGTGTTTCTGTTTTTGATGATTATAACAAGTGGGATGATTTGCCGCATACATCTGGTCAGGAGTTTTATAATGATTTTAATGATTATACTTATTCAGTAAAAGCACCTAAAAATTATGTGGTTTACGGAACGGGAGATTTATTAAATCCGGATGAGGTTTTGCAACCTGAATTTGCTGCACGTTTAAAAAAGTCATACATAACAGACGAAATTTTGCATATAGCAAATGAGCAGGAAATGAAAAGCGGTATTGTTACAAAACAAAGCGACTGGAACGTTTGGAAATTTGAAGCTAAAAATATAACAGATGTTTGTTTTGCTTTAAGTGATCATTATTTATGGGATGCCAGCAGCGTTTTGGTCGATAAAAAAACAAATCGCCGTGCAAGTGTTCAGGCAGCTTATGATATAAAAGGAACTGATTTTGTAAACTCCATAAAAAACAACCAATATGCTTTAGATTACTTTTCTAATAGTTGGCCGGGAGTTCCATACCCATTTTCTAAAATGACCGCTTTTCAGGGTTTTGCCGATATGGAATATCCTATGATGTGCAATGACTCTCAAATGGGAGATCCTGTTTTTGCACAATTGGTTCAGGATCATGAAGTAGCGCATACATATTTTCCTTTTTATATGGGAATTAACGAAACGCGTTATGCTTTTATGGATGAAGGATGGGCGACAACTTTTGAGTATTTAATTGGAATTGCGGAACACGGAAAAGAAGCTGCAGATAAATTTTATAAAGAATTTAGAGTGCAGGAATATATAAAAGATGCATCGACAGAAGAAGATCAGCCAATTATTACCATGTCATCACAGTTATCAGATTCAGGTTATGGTAATAACTCCTACGGAAAAGCATCGCTTTCTTATATCGCTTTAAAAGATTTATTGGGTGATGATTTGTTTAAAAAATCATTGCATGCGTACATGGATAACTGGAACGGGAAACATCCAATTCCTTGGGATTATTTTAATTCGTTTAATACCGCTTCAGGAAAAAATCTGAATTGGTTTTTTAATAACTGGTTTTTTACGAATAATTATATTGATCTTTCTGTGAGAAATGTAGATAAAAATATTGTTTCCGTTGCGAATGAAGGAGGTTTTGCGATTCCGTTTGATGTAGTTATTACCTATCAGGATAATACGAAAGAAACGCTGCACCAAACGCCGGCAGTTTGGGAATCAAATCAAAAATTGGCGAAAGTTATTCTGAAAAACAAAAAACAAATCAAGTCACTAGCTTTAGATGGAGGTATCTTTATGGATGCTACGCCTTTAAACAATCTTTGGACTGCTAAATAATAGACAAGAAGCGTCTTTTTCTATTGAGGAAAACGCTTTTATGAGATTTTTGTTTTATTACTAATATTAAAACTTCAGGAATTATGATTAAAATAATGAATAGTATACCGGATATTTTAAAAGTAAAATCGGTTCTCTTTTATTTTTTTATAATGATTACCGGTTTTGGATTTGCGCAAAGTAAAACCAAAATTGAGATTGGAACTATTGATAGTATTTCTTCTAAAATTTTGAATGAGAAGAGAAAAATCTGGATACATCTTCCTAAAAGCGCTCAAAATAAAAGTTTTGCAAAACAAAAGTATCCGGTAGTGTATTTATTAGATGCCGAAGGTCATTTTAGTTCAGTTGTAGGTATAATAGAGGAGCTAAGCGAAGTAAACGGAAATACAAATTGTCCTGAAATGATTCTTGTGGGCATTACCAACACAAATCGTAATAGAGATTTGACGCCAACACATTCAGAGATTGATTTTCCGTTTGTACCGAAAGAATTAAGCGAACAATCTGGCGGAGGAGAAAAATTTGTTGAGTTTCTGGAAAAAGAGCTGATTCCATATGTTGATAGTAAATATCCAGCGTCGCCATATAAAACCCTGATAGGGCATTCTTTTGGAGGATTAACAACTATAAATATTCTTACCAACCATACGCAATTATTCAATTCGTATGTTGCCATCGATCCTAGTATGTGGTGGGATCATCAGAAATTTTTAGCAGAAACAACAAAAAAACTAACAGGTAAAAATCTGTCGAATATTTCCTTATTTATGGCAGCCGCCAATACTATGGATGATAGTATGAATATTTTAAAAGTTAGAAAAGATACTACTGTTTTTACAAGGCATATCAGATCGATTTTAGATTTAAATGATTTCTTTAATAAGAATAAAAATAGCCATCTAAATTACGGATATCAATATTATAAAGATGATAGTCACGGTTCTGTGCCACTAATTGCGACTTATGATGCCATTCGGTTTATATTTCAGTTTAATCAGTTAAAGCTTTCGATACCGGATCAGGTCAATTTTAATAAAGCCGTTTTTACTAAAATAGAAAAGCATTTCGACAACGTTTCCAAGCATTTAGGATATAAAGTAAATGTGCCCGAAAATCTTGTAAATGCTTACGGATATCAGTCTCTTGGTAAAAAAGACATGGATTTAGCAGGTTACTTGTTTCAACTAAATGTGACCAATTATCCTCAAAGTCCAAATGTATACGATTCGCTGGGAGATTTTTATGAAGCCAATGCCGATAAGAAAAATGCCATTGCCAATTATGAAAAAGTACTGTCGCTGGATAAAGATTTTCCGGAGACAAAAACAAAATTAGACAAGCTTAAATAATTCAATTAAATACAATTTGTAAAATGTCGGGAGAGAAAAATTTAGAACAATTGCTTAAAAGTATGAAGCCTGAACACAATGGGGGCGATTACGTTTTTTGTAAAGTCGCAACTTTAGAAAACATAAACTTAAGTGAGATCGAAATGTTGTTCAAAGAAAAAGAAGCCATTACATTAATTCTCAAGAAAGAGATTGCTGATACATTAAAACTGGAATATTCAGTTATCATGTCCTGGATAACACTTACAGTACATTCCTCATTAGAAGCAATTGGACTTACAGCAGCATTTTCTAAAGCACTTTCTGATAAAGAAATTAGCTGTAATGTGGTTGCTGCTTATTATCATGATCATATTTTTGTAAATAAAAAAGATATAAAAATGGCAATGAAAGTTTTGAATACTTTCGCAGGATAAGTATGATTCTTAGTTTTTTATCGGAAAAACTAAGAATAAATTTACTTTAGATTTTATGCTAAAATAAATAGAAAGCTTATTAGTGTTAAAATAAAAAC
>NZ_CADCSU010000057.1 GCF_902804475.1 Flavobacterium bizetiae | reverse complement strand
ACACTCAAAAGATACAAAAAAAAGGAGCAGAAAACATTTAGCTTCTACTCCTTTTAATTAACAATCATTCCTAAAGAAGGACTTTTTCAGTGTCCTCATAATTGTAGAAAGGGCTTTTTTATATTATAAACTGAAAAATCAGTAAGTATCTAATTGCCTTTGCTATTATTTTCCTTCAATATAAGGATGTAAAAAGTTTTTTGAAAGAATAATTACTCATAATCCACATTGAGTACTTATAGGTGTTTTGGGTTTAAAAAGAGATATAATTTATTTTTTGGTGTAATTTTTTGTTAAATTAATACTTGATTTATTAAATAGAGAGACTTTTTCAAAAAAGAGGATAATATAGTATTATCATAAGGTAATATCAGCGTTTTCGTTAACTCCAATTTAACATAATTTTACAAGTGTTAAAAATACACTAACCAAATTGTTAAATTATGAAACCAGCCACGCATGTTTTAAAAAGTATTGCAACATCCTCTCACAGAGAAAAGATGTTCTTTACGATTTTGTTTTTGTTTGTTGTTTTTAGTTCGTTTTCACAACAGAAGATCAACGGTAAGATTACAGATGCAAATAACATTCCTATTCCCGGAGTATCAGTTTTAGAAAAAAACACCTCTAATGGCGTTGTAAGTGATTTCGATGGAAATTTTCAGATTACACTTAAAAATAAAGATTCAAAATTGGTTTTTAGTTATATGGGTTTTATCACTCAGGAAATTACTGTTTTGAATAAGAATGTAGTAAATATTACTCTTCAGGAAAGTAAAGAAGAATTAAATGAAGTAGTTGTTGTAGGATACGGAACTCAGAAAAAATCAAGAATTACCAGTGCGATAGCCAGCGTAAAAGAAAAAGATTTTACAAGAGGAGCCATTAATGATGCGTCTGATCTTATTAAAGGTAAAGTTGCAGGTCTGACCATTAATAACGGTTCAGGAGATCCGGGATCATCACCCAATATTACATTACGTGGATTCTCTACTTTAAAAGGAGGAACGGGTCCTTTGGTTTTAATTAATGGTGTACCTGGAAGTATCGATACGGTAGCGCCAAATGAAATTGCGTCGATAGATGTTTTAAAAGACGCTTCGGCAGCAGCCATTTACGGAACCAGAGGTGCTAATGGAGTAATTCTTATTACAACAAAAACAGTAAACAGCGAAATAGAACCAACAATTACGTATTCAACATTTGCTACAACATCTAGTTTTGCCAATAAAGCTAAATTTTTAGATGCCAGTCAACAAAGAAATTTGCGTGCACAAGGTGTTACTTTACCATTTACAGATGGTGGTGCCAGTACAGATTGGTTAGATGAAATTTCAAGAACAGGATTTTCTCAAAATCATAATTTAGCTTTAAAAGGCGGAACTGCTAAAACAAATTACATTGTAAACCTTAACTATGTAAATCAAACAGGGGCTTTTATTAATACTTATAACAAAGAGTATCGATTTTCATTTGATGTCAATCATACCATGTTCAAAGACAGGTTAAAGATCAACTTAAGCTTATTAAACGGAACACAAGATATGGGTATCGACGAAGGTATTGCTGCATATGCTTATAGACAAGCAATGATCAGAAATCCTACCGCTCCTGTATATAACCCAAATGGTACTTATAACGAAGATCCTAACAAACTTCAGTATTACAACCCGGTAGCCATTTTGAATGAAACTACACAGGACAGAAACAGTACATGGCAAAGATTTACGGCTAATTTAACTCTTGATTTATTACCAGGCTGGGATGTAAGTGCGCAGCTTTCAAAAAATAAAAATTCAGGTTTAACAGGATATGCTGAGAGTAAACAACACTATTCAAATACCATAAATAAAAGAAATGGAGTTGCCTCAAGAAGTACAGGAGTTACAGATAATGATTATGTAGAAATTACATCAAAATACCATAAAGATTTAGGCAAGCATGATTTTACAGTATTAGGCGGTTATAGTTATCAATATACTGTTAATGAAGGATTTTCTGCCCGTAATTCTGATTTCCCAACAGATGCCTTTTCGTATAATAATTTAGATGCAGGAAATGGTTTGTCAGATGGTATCGCAACCATGGATAGTTATAAAAACGACAGTAAATTAATTGGATTTTTTGGAAGGCTTAACTACAATTTTGATAGTAAATACGATCTATTATTTAGTATCAGACGAGAAGGTTCTTCTAAGTTTGGAGACAATCACAAATGGGGTAATTTCCCGGCGGTTTCTGCAGGATGGAGCATCAATAAAGAATCTTTTCTAAAAGATGTTAAAGCCATAAATACGTTAAAATTAAGAGGAGGTTACGGAGAAACAGGAGTAATACCTAATGATCCTTACATGTCTATGACTTTGTACAATTATGATGGCTATTTCTATAATAACGGAAAATGGGTTAAAGGTTTAGAGCCGGTAAGTAATCCAAATCCTGATTTGCGTTGGGAGAAAACGGCCGAGGTAAATATTGGTCTTGATTTTGGATTTTTCGATAATAGAATTTCAGGAAGCTTTGATATTTATAGTAAAAAAACAAGCGATATGTTATGGGATTATAAAGTACCAACTCCTCCTTATTTGTTCCCTCAAATTACGGCAAATGTTGGAAAAATGGAAAACAAAGGATTTGAAATTCTTTTGAATACAATTCCGGTTAGAACAAAAGATTTTGTCTGGAACTCTTCTATGACTTTTTCACACAATAAAAATAAGCTAACAAGTCTTTCGAATGATTTATATAAAATCGAAGGAGATTTCCTAAACACAGGAAATACAGGAGATCCAATTTCATTTGAAACACACAGATTAGAAGTAGGACAATCAATAGGTAATTTCTGGGGATTAAAATCTGTAGACATTACAACTGATGGAAAATGGATCGTTGAATTACCTGACGGAACAAGAAAAACACTTACTACAGAAATGTATAACGATGCTAACAAGCAATATTTAGGAAACGGTATTCCTCAATATTATGCAGGATGGACTAATACTTTCACATACAAAAAATTTGATTTAAGTGTTGTATTAACAGGAGCATTCGATTTTCAAATCCTGAATACACAACGTATGTTTTACGAAAATCCAACAATTGCTTACAATATGCTAGAAAGTGCATACGATAAAGTGTATGATAAAGCCGTATTAAACTACAATCAAACCTATGTAAGTTATTATGTTGAGCAAGGAGATTATGTAAAAGTAGACAATGTAACCTTCTCGTATAATTTTGATGTAAAACCATTTAGAATTATAAACGCAATGCGCTTGTATGTGTCAGGAAATAATTTAGCCACATTTACAAAATACAAAGGTTTAGATCCGGAAATAAAAAGACAAGATCCTTTGTCGCAAGGTATGGACGGTAGAGATAAATATCCAAGTACAAGAGGTATCACACTAGGTTTAAATGTAACTTTTTAAATTAAATCAAAATGAAAAATAAAAATATAGTATATAAAATTCTTATTTCGGGCTTATTCCTTTTAGGAACAGGATGTACAAATCTAGATGAGACCGTTTATGACAAAGTAAGTGCCGAGGATACTAAATTAACTTCGGAAGATTTAGCCAGTATTATTGCACCAGCCTATAATTCATTCAGACAAATTTATTCAGATTGGGATGCTATTTACAACCTTTATGAAGATTCATCAGATCTAATGGTAACCCCTCAAAGAAACGGAATTGGCTGGGGAGATTATTACATTACAATGCACAAACATACCTGGGGTACGGCGCTTCCTATGGCCGAAGGTAACTGGTATTATATGTTTACAGGAGTAAATAAAGTCAATAGAGCGATATATCAAATAGAGCAATTAGAAGGCGTTGACAATAAAGAAAATGTCATTCAGGAACTAAGAGCATTACGCGCCATTTATTATTATTTGCTATTAGATAATTTCAGAAATGTTCCTATTGTGACTTCTTATATCAACCCTCCGGGATATTTACCGGTTCAAAACACAGGAAAAGAAGTCTATGATTTTGTCGAAAGCGAATTAAAAACAGCTTTACCTTACTTAAGCGATAAAAATAATTCTTCGACTTACGGTAAAATCAATCAATGGGCTGTAAAAATGACTTTGGCAAAATTGTACCTGAATGCCGGTGTTTATTTAGGAACACCAAAATGGGACGAAGCTCTGGCTCAGGTTAATGATGTGATCAATAATGGCGGATTTAGACTGAACAATAATTATCGAGACAATTTCATCATAAAAAATGAATTCTCTACAGAGCAAATTTTATCAATTCCTTACGATCAGGTAAAAGCTCCAGGAACAAGCTGGCCATACAGAACATTGGCAGCCGCAAGTCAGGCAACTTATGATTTAGCTGGAGGTCCATGGAACGGAACTGGGGGAATTCCTCAGTTCATCGATACTTACGATCCTGATGATCAACGATTAAAAGACTGTTGGATAGGAGGTAAACAATTTACAAGTAAAGGCGAGCCAATAATGCTAGACGATAAAGTAACACAATTCGAATACATCAATTACATGACCAGCGTAGATGGTTGCGAACCAAACGAAGGGTACCGAATGGTGAAATACGAAATTGGCCCAGGAGTAATAGGACAAGCCAGTAACGACGTTCCTTTTTACAGATTAGCAGATGCCATGATGATAAAAGCCGAATGTTTACTAAGGAAAGGCGATGCCGGCGCAGCTGCAGCCATTGTTACTGAAGTCAGACAAAGAAATTTCAAAAACACTAATCCTGCCAAAGCCGTAGTATCCGGAGCAAAACTTTTAGGAGGAAGTATATACAAATACGGAACGTATCAAGCCGGAGTTATTACAAATTTAGAAGGTGGTGCAGACATTCAGTACGGCGGATTCCTTGACGAATTAGCATGGGAATTTGTAGGAGAAGCACATAGAAGACAAGATTTAATACGATTCGGAATATACTCAACAAAATCATGGTTTTCTAAAAAAGCAGATGCCAATGATAGTTTTAGAGCTATTTTCCCAATTCCGCAATCAGAAATGGCTAAAAATAGTAATTTAAAGCAAAACCCGGGATACTAGAAATTATTATGAAGATTTTACAAGTTGGTTACTTGTAATTATAAGTGTGTGAAAAGCTGTTCCTTCTTTTAGGAATGGCTTTTCATTTTTTTAGGAGCTAATCCCGCTATTCGTTCCAATCTTTTGTGCCGAACACCGGCACAAAAGGATTTCCACTGCTATCGGGGCTAGGAGATTCATTTTCATAATAACGATAATCACAATCCTGTCACCCTGAGCGAAGTCGAAGGGCGCTCCAGTTGGAACGTGGGCTTCGACTCCGCTCAGCCTGACAATGTGATAATCACTTTTGGCGTCAAAAGTTTTTTATATTAAAATTATAGTCCAATAAAAAATAAAATCTGCTCAATCTGCAAGATCTACGAGAAACAAATCTCCAAAAGAAACTCGACAATGAATAATCGTTTAGTTTGTCATCCCGAGGAACGAGGGATCCCCACAAGAAAGGCTTTAGCTAAAATGTAAATATTTAGCTAAAGCCTTATTTTTTTGACAATTTATAAAAACAAGTTAAATAAAAACTTTGCGCCTTTGCGTCTTTTCGCGATTAAAAAAAATCTACGTGAAATAAAACTTAAAACTGCGCGCGATAACTAGAAGGCGAAATTCCCTTAAGTTCCTTAAACTTTCGATTAAAATTAGCAATATCCTGAAAACCGCAAAGTTCAGACACAGACGAAATCGAAAGATCTTTTTTGTTGTGTAAAAGTTTACAGGCATTTTCAATTCTAATTTCAATCAAAAACTGAAAAAAAGTCTTATTGGTACGTTTTTTAAAATAACGACAAAAAGCATTTTTACTCATATTAGCCTTTTCCGCCACTTCATCAAGAGTAATATTCTGATGGTAGAATTCTATCGCATATTCAAAAACAGCACTCATTCGGCGACCTTCATCATCCGTATATTTTTTCTTGTATACAAAAGACGAAAGAGGCGTTTTCTCTGAAGAAATAATAATATTGATAATTTTCAGGAAAGAAGCAATACGCTGAATTTTGTTCTGCTTTTTTAATTTATTAAAATGGTGTGTAATTTTCTTCTGATTCGAAAGGATTTTCATGCCGTACTCAGAATCTTTAAAAAAGTCTTCGACCGTACTCATATCATTAAGACTAAAGAAATCTTTCCCAAAAGAAGTTTTAGTAAAAAACAAAGTCAGCATTACAGATTCCGGACTAGCCTCGACATTACTTCTAAAAACATGAGGAACATTCTCACCAATTACTAAAATATCCTCTTCCTTATAATCATTAATCGAATCTCCCACAATTAAAGTTCCCGAACCTTTTGCAATATAACTGATCTGAATTTCTTCATGTTGGTGCAATTGATCGTAGAAAACACGCTCGATATCTTCCTGATAAATTAGAGCTTCTCTTTCGGTTTTAGGTATTTTAAAAGGTAGAATTTTCAACGTGATATTTTTAGGATATGTAAATATTAACAAAAAAAACAGATTATACAATAGATATGGTAATATAGTATTGATAAAGGCTAATAATGACACAGGGGCTCGTTTCTTTAAGCTTTATTTTTGATAAAAATTAAGAATATGAAAATAAATTGGGAAGGCGTAATGCCAGCTGTAACGACAAAGTTTACAGCAGAAGGTCAACTGGACCTCGTAATGTTCGAAAAGAATATTAAAGCACAAATTGATGCTGGAGTTAATGGAATCATTCTGGGAGGAACCCTTGGAGAAGCCAGTACATTGACTAAAGAAGAAAAAGAAGTTTTAATAACCAACACTTTAAGAATAGTCGACGGAAAAATTCCGGTTATTGTAAACATTGCAGAGCAAACTACTACCGAAGCCATTACTCTTGCAAAACGTGCAGAAGAGTTGGGCGTAAACGGTTTAATGTTATTGCCGCCAATGCGCTACAAAGCAACAGATTACGAAACGGTAGTTTATTTTAAAGAAATTGCCCAAAGCACTTCATTACCTATTATGATTTACAACAATCCTGTAGATTATAAAATCGAGGTAACATTAGACATGTTCGAAGAACTTTTAAAACTGGATAATATTCAGGCAGTAAAAGAATCTACCAGAGACATAAGCAATGTAACAAGAATCAGAAACCGTTTTGGCGATAGATTAAAAGTACTTTGTGGCGTAGATACTTTGGCATTAGAAAGTTTAGTGGCTGGTGCCGATGGTTGGGTTGCAGGTTTAGTCGTAGCATATCCTGCTGAAACAGTAGCCATTTACAAATTGGTTAAAGCCGGAAAAGTAGACGAAGCAATTGCAATTTACAGATGGTTTATGCCATTATTAGAATTGGATATTTCTCCGCAATTAGTACAAAACATCAAACTAGCCGAAGTAGCAACAGGACTTGGAACAGAAAACGTAAGAGCACCAAGGTTGCCATTGCAGGGTAAAGAAAGAGAACGCGTTTTGTCGATCATTGATTTTGCAATGAAAAACAGACCCGTATTGCCAGCCTATAAAAGTATTTAATTAAAGTTTAAAAGAAAGCCATGACTACAGGAAAAAATTATATTGGAGATGTGCTTTCCGCAAAAGGTAAAACGACCTATAAAACAATCAACCCCGAATTAAACTCGGAGAATGAAACTGTTTTTTATGAAGCTACAGACGAAGAAATTTCGCAAGCCGTAGCATTAGCCGAAGAAGCTTTTAAAACTTACGGAACAATTGCAGACGACAAAAAAGCAGATTTTCTGGAAGCCATTGCCGACGAAATAGAAACCCTTGCCGAAGAATTATTAACGACCTACATTCAGGAATCAGGCCTCCCGGCCGGAAGAGCAAATGGCGAACGTGGCAGAACCACCGGACAATTGAGAGCATTTGCAACCATGCTGAGAGAAGGTTCATGGGTAGAAGCAATCATCAATAAAACAGAAGGCAAACCTGATATTCGAAGATTACAGATTCCAATTGGTCCTGTAGTCGTTTTTGGAGCCAGTAATTTTCCGTTGGCGTTTTCTACTGCCGGCGGAGATACCGCCAGCGCATTGGCAGCCGGTTGTCCTGTAGTAGTAAAATCGCATCCGCTTCATGCAGGAACAGGAGAATTGGTAGCCTCGGCGGTGATAAAAGCAGCCAAAAGAACCGGAATGCCAAACGGTGTATTTTCTAATCTTAATAGCAGCGGTATCGCAGTTGGAACAGCATTAGTAGAACATCCGTCAGTGAAGGCAGTAGGTTTTACAGGCAGTATAAAAGGCGGTACAGCACTTTGCAAAATCGCGGCCAACAGAGCCATTCCAATTCCGGTTTATGCAGAAATGGGAAGTATCAATCCCGTACTTATTTTGCCTTCAGCTTTAAAAACAGAAAGCGAAAAATGGGCTAAAAATTATGCTGCATCCATTGTAGCAGGAACAGGTCAGTTTTGTACAAATCCGGGGCTTATTTTAGGAATAAAAAGCGCTGAGTTAGATAATTTTATTGCTATTTTAGCTTTAGAGACAGACAAATTAGATCCAACCTGCATGCTGCATCCCACGATAAAAAAGCAATACGAAAACCTGAAATCAGAAGTGCTTGACCAGGAGGGGTATACGCAGGAAACTAGCTTAGAGAAAGTAGTAAAGCCCAATTATGCATTGCAAAATATAATTGCGGTGGATGGCGCAACCTTCTTAAAAAATAAAACATTTCACAAAGAAGTTTTCGGACCTTTTTCTGTAGTGGTCAAATGTGATGATGTGCAGCAGCTCAATACTATTATTCTGGAGTTAGAAGGCCAATTGACAGGAACGGTTTTAAATGCCGATTTACAAGAATGGAATAACTTCAGAGAAGTAATCGAAAACCTTAAAAACAAAGTCGGACGATTAATTTTTAATAATGTTCCAACAGGAGTAGAGGTTTGTTCCGGAATGACTCACGGCGGACCTTTTCCTGCAAGTTCAGACAGTAAATTTACATCTGTAGGATTAACGGCAGTAAAAAGATGGGTTCGTCCCGTAACATTTCAGGATTGGCCGGATCAATTATTACCGGACGCTTTACAGGATAAAAATCCGCTCAATATTACCAGAACTGTAAACGATATACTAACAAAGAACCCAATATAATTTATGCCAAGAAAAACCTTTTTTTGTGTTGATGCACATACGTGCGGAAATCCGGTAAGAGTTGTCGCTGGTGGCGGTCCCAATTTGGTGGGAAACAACATGAGCGAAAAACGACAACATTTTTTAAAAGAATACGACTGGATTCGTAAAGGACTTATGTTTGAACCCCGCGGTCATGACATGATGAGTGGCAGTATTTTGTATCCGCCAAGCAACCCTGAAAATGATTTCGGAATTTTATTCATAGAAACTTCAGGTTGTTTGCCCATGTGCGGCCACGGAACCATCGGAACTATAACTATCGCAATTGAAGAAGGTTTGGTGATACCCAAAGTTCCAGGAAAAATTAAGATGGAAGCGCCGGCAGGACTTGTTCAGATCGAATACCAGCAAACCGGTAAAAAAGTGGATTGGGTACGACTGACGAATGTAAAATCATATCTGGCAGCCGAAGGTTTAACTATTGATTGTCCGGAATTAGGCGAAATTGTTTTTGATGTCGCTTATGGCGGAAATTATTATGCGATTGTAGATCCGCAGCAAAATTTCTCAGGCGTTCAGGATTTCACCGCCGGAAAAATTGTGCAATACAGTCAGGAAGTACGTAAACGCATCAATGAGAAATACCCAAATATGTTCATTCATCCTGAAAACGATACGATTCGCGATGTAAGTCATATGTTGTGGACAGGAGATCCTATCGACCCAACTTCGTCCGGACGAAATGCTGTTTTTTATGGAGACAAAGCCATCGATCGTTCGCCATGTGGTACCGGAACTTCGGCTAGAATTGCACAACTTCACGCCAAAGGAAAACTAAAAAAAGGAGAAGACTATATACACGAAAGTTTTATTGGAAGTAAATTTATTGGAAGAGTAGAAGAAGAAACTTCTATAGGAGATATCAAAGCCATAGTACCAAGTATTCAGGGCTGGGCAAAAGTTTACGGTTATAATAATATCATTATTGATGAAGATGATGATCCGTATGCTTTTGGTTTCCAGGTGATTTAAAGAAATGATAATATAAAAAAATCATTGGTTTACAGAAAAACTTCTTGCCAATGATTTTTTAAATTTAGAATACTAATGAAAAAAGTAAGTATAATTGGCGGAGGAATAATAGGTTTGTGTTCAGCTTATTATCTAGCCAAAGAAGGTTATGAAGTAGTTGTTTTTGATAAATCAGATATGAGTGATGGCTGTTCTTACGGAAATGCAGGAATGATTGTTCCGTCTCATATCATTCCGCTGGCACAGCCCGGCATGATCGCACAAGGAATAAAATGGATGTTTGATAGTCAGAGTCCGTTTTATGTAAAACCCAGATTAAACTTAGATTTAATGAAATGGGGATTACAATTCTATAAACATGCCAATTTAAAGCATGTCGAAAAAGCCATGCCCGCACTTTGCAATTTATCGCTTTTAAGTAAAGATTTGTATCAGGATTTTGCCCAACAAAACAATTCTTTTTTTTATGAAGAAAAAGGACTTTTGATGCTTTATAAAACTGAAAAAACAGGCGAAGAAATTCAGCACGAAGGAATACTGGCAGAAAAATTAGGCTTAGAAGTCGATTTTTTATCTAAAGAAGAAGTTTCACAATTAGAAAAAGGAACCGCTACAAACGTAATTGGCGGTGTTCATTATAAAAGTGATGCCCATGTTTATCCTCAAAAATTCATGCAATTCATTAAAGAAGAACTGAAGAGATTAAACGTAAAAATCCATTCCCAAACCACCGTAAATGATTTTGTTTTAAAGAATAATGCCATTGCAGAAATTATAACCGACAAAGGCAATTTTGAAGCTGACGAAGTAGTTTTGGCAACAGGATCGTGGAGTCCGCATATTGCTAAGAAACTAAATGTCAGTATTTCGATTTTACCAGGAAAAGGATACAGTTTTACATTGAACGATCAAAGTCATAAACCATCTATTCCGACAATTTTATGCGAAGGAAAAGTAGCTGTGACGCCTATGAATAACGATATTCGTTTTGGAGGAACAATGGAAATTACACACACCAATGATACCAAAATCAATCAAAACCGATTACAGGGAATCGTAAATTCAATCAACGATTTTTATCCGGATTTAAAAATTGAAATGCCAAAAGAACAAGACACATGGTTTGGTTTCAGACCTTGTACTCCTTCGGGAATGCCAATTATTACCAGAGATAAAAAACTTAAAAATTTGACATTAGTAACAGGACACGCCATGATGGGATTAAGTCTGGCTCCGGCAACAGGAAAAATTGTAGAAGAAATCATCTCAGGAAAAAAGACTTCTGTAGATACGCAAATGTTTCAACTCTAATACATCAGCTTCATTTTTTAACCAAACATGAAGCTGATTTTTTTTATTAAATAATATTGTGATTTTACAGCTTGCAAAAAAAGTATGAATTGTTATTTCTCGCAGATTTAGCAGATCAGGAAGATTTTATTTTTAAATATATTTATTGATGATCTGATAAATCTGCACAATCTGCGAGCGAAAATTTTGCCATTAATTGTTTGAATTAATTTCCAGCCCCATTGGGGCGATATATTTATAGAAATTAATTACCCCGTTTGGCAAAGCCCCATCGGGGTGACATATTTCTCCGTAAAATATATATCGCTCCACTGGAGCTTCAATATTAAAACGTATGAATTTTGGCTATAAATATACCGCTCCTCTGGAGCTGACATTTATTACAACTCACATCACAAAATTCTAAATGCCAACCACATTTAAAATTAAAAACGATTATCGCATTCCTAAGCAAAAAACAACCAAAAAACAAACCAAAATGATTGACAATAACAAGGAAGAATTTAAAAAAGAACTCGGACTTCTCGACGGAACTATGCTTGTAGTAGGTTCTATGATAGGTTCAGGGATATTTATTGTAAGTGCCGATATTGCCCGACAAGTAGGATCTACAGGCTGGCTTATTTTGATATGGCTTATTTCCGGAATCATTACTATGATTGCAGCAGTAAGTTACGGAGAATTAAGCGCCATGTTTCCTAATGCTGGCGGACAATACGTTTACCTTAAAGAAGCCTACAATAAACTAATTGCATTTTTATACGGCTGGAGCTTTTTTGCAGTTATTCAAACCGGTACCATTGCAGCGGTTGGCGTAGCGTTTTCTAAATTTACTGCCTATTTGATTCCCGCGGTTAGCGACGAAAATATCATTTACGAGGTTGGAAGTTTTAAACTCAATGTAGCACAAATAGTTTCTATTATCACCATTATTTTCCTGACTTACCTGAATACCCGAGGAGTTAAAAACAGTAAAATTTTGCAAACGATTCTAACCATCATCAAAATAGTATCGATTTTAGGATTGATTATTTTCGGATTTACATTAGCTGCAAAATCTTCGGTATGGAACGCTAACTGGACAGATGCCTGGACGCCACATTCTTTTAATACCGAGACAAGTTCATGGTTTCCAATAGGCAGAACAGCATTAATCTCGGGAATCTCTGCTGCAATGGTAGGAACTTTATTTTCAAGTGATTCCTGGATAGGCGTTACATTTATAGCTGGAGAAATAAAAAATCCGAAACGGAATGTGGGATTAAGCATGTTTCTGGGAACTTTAATTGTTACCATCATTTATGTACTGACCAATTTAATGTATGTAGCCGTTATTCCGCTTAGCGAAATTGCCGGCGCAAAATCGGATAGGGTAGCAGTGGTGGCTTCAGACTATATTTTTGGAGATATCGGAACGCTTATCATTGCCATCATGATCATGATTTCGACTTTTGCCTGCAATAATGGTTTGATAATGGCCGGAGCCAGAGTATATTATACAATGGCAACTGATGGTTTGTTCTTTAAAAAAGCAGCAGTATTAAATCATGCAAGCGTTCCTGCCTGGGCACTATGGGCACAATGTGTATGGGCTTCGGTATTATGTCTTACCGGAAAATACGGAGATTTATTAGACTTCGTAATTATCATTGTGTTGATTTTTTATATTCTGACCATCTTCGGGATCATCATTCTTCGCAAAAAAATGCCCGATGCAGCGCGTCCTTATAAAGCGATCGGTTATCCTTTTTTACCCTTGGTGTATATCATCATTGCTTCGGCAGTTTGTGTTTCATTATTATTCACCAAATTCTCTACTTGCGGTTGGGGTGTTTTAATTATGTTAATGGGAATTCCGATCTATTATTTAATAAAAGAAAAAACACCAAATTAATCTTTGATGACCTAAGTAGGTTTATCTAATTTTTTTGAATCGAATAATTATTGTAGAGACGCACAGCAGTGCGTCTAAAACCTTTTATATCGATAAACTTTACGCAGACGCGCTGCTGTGCGTCTCTACAATATATAATGGACAAATCCTTTGTTTGCATTTAATAACTGATTTCCTTCATATTATTGTTCTGATGGGTAATATAATATTAGTATTTGTTAATATTAACCCATATATCTCAAGAAATAATATATATTTTTATTAATATTTAAATTATGAGAACAACTGGTAAAAAAATAAGTGTGTTTTTAACACTTTCGTACTGTTTAATAGCTCAGGCTCAGGGAACTTTAAAAGAATATAAGAAAGCAAATGCTGTTGATTCTTTATTCAAAAATAAGGTGACTAATATGCCAAAAGAGTTTCATTGGGTTGGAAATGATTATGTGTGGTATAGCAATAATCTCTTAAAAGGAAAAGAATTTCTTTTGGTTGATACGAAACAACAAAAGCAGCAACAGGCTTTTGATGCTGCTAAACTAGGACAATCACTTTCGAAAATAACAGACAAAGAAGTGAATGCAAAAGATCTTCCGATAGAAAATTTAGAATTTGACAAAAGCTTGTCAACACTTGTTTTTACAACAGATTCACTTAAAATCTCCTGTAATTTAAAAACTTACAAATTAACAAAATTAGGTAGTTATAAAAAGCTGGTAAAAACAAACGATTATTGGGGAGGAAATTTCGATGAACTCGGAAATAAACCTGTAGGTTCTCCTGATTCTTTGCACACGGCATTTATAAAAAATTATAATTTATATATAAGAGATAAAAAAACAAAAATAGAAACGCAGTTAAGTTATGATGGCTCAAAAGGGTTTTATTATTCTTCTTATTTGCAATGGTCGCCAAATAGCAAAGAGATAATGGCTTATAAAGTAAGACCGGGCGAGGAACACAAAATTTATTTTGTAGAATCAAGTCCGAAAGATCAGTTTCAGCCAAAATTGCAAACCAGAGATTATTTAAAACCAGGCGATCAATTACCATTCAAAAGTCCGCAATTGTTTGTTGTGGCTTCGAAAAAACAAATTCCGATTGCCACCGATTTATTTCAGGAGCAATACGATCTTTTAGGTATTGAATGGAAAGACGACAGCAGTAGTTTTACTTTCGAATACAATCAAAGAGGACATCAGGTATATCGTGTTTTAGAAGTAAATGCTACAACCGGAAAAGTGAAAATTATCATAGAAGAAACAAGTCCGACTTTTGTAGAATACAGCGGAAAAAGATACCGTTTTGACAGTAAAAAAAGCAACGAAATTATTTGGGCTTCGGAACGTGACGGATGGAATCATTTGTATTTATATGATGCTCTTACAGGTAAAGTAAAAAATCAAATAACAAAAGGTAACTGGCCAGTTAGAGAAGTAATTAAAGTAGATGATGATAAGAAACAAATTTACTTTACAGCAAGCGGATTAGACAAAGATCAGGATCCTTATTTAGTGCACTTTTGCCGAATTGATTTTAATGGAAAAAACTTCACAAGATTAACCACAGAAAACGGCAATCACAAAGTGACTTTTTCGCCGGATTATCAATATTATGTCGATCAGTATTCGCGTGTAGATTTGGCTCCCATTACCATTTTAAAAAGTGTCGAAACTCAGAAAGCTATTGTAACAATGCAAAAAGCAGATATTACTGAATTGCAAAAAACAGGCTGGACAGCACCAGAAGTTTTTACAGCCAAAGGAAGAGACGGAAAAACGGATATTTGGGGAGTTATTGTGCGCCCAACCACTTTTGATCCTAATCGTAAATATCCCATAATCGAATACATTTATGCAGGACCACAGGATTCATTTGTGCCAAAGAACTTTCAGCCTTATTATTGGGCAATGTCATCGCTGGCAGAATTAGGTTTTATTGTGGTTCAGATTGACGGAATGGGAACTTCAAACCGTTCAAAAGCGTTTCATGATGTTTGCTGGAAGAACTTAAAAGACGGAGGTTTTCCGGATAGAAAACTCTGGATGAAAGCCGCTGCCGCCAAATATCCTTATATGAATATTGATAAAGTGGGAATTCACGGTACATCAGCCGGCGGACAAAATGCAGGAGCAGCCTTAGTATTTAATTCTGATTTTTATGATGTGGCCGTTGCATCCTGCGGTTGTCATGATAACAGAATGGATAAAATGTGGTGGAACGAACAATGGATGGGATATCCTGTAGGGCCGGAATATGAAGCGTGTTCGAATACCGCCAATGCTGCACAATTAAACGGTAATCTGATGTTGATTGTTGGAGAATTAGACGATAATGTTGATCCCGCATCAACCATGCAATTTGCAAACGCATTGATAAAAGCCAATAAAAATTTTGAATTAGTTACCGTTCCCGGAATGGGACATTCGGCCGGAGGCGATTTTGGAGAACGCAAACGCAGAGATTATTTTGTGCAGCATTTATTAGGAGTGACACCACCAGCGTGGAGTGAAGTTTATAAGTAAGAAACGTTTAAAAAGAATTAGATTATGAAAAAATATAGGCTATTTATTTGTGTACTGTTAAGTTTTTGGGGATCAGCTTCAACAACAATTATGGCACAAGGAGGCGATCAGATCTTAGACGGAATTGGCGAGACAGGATTGATTGCGCGCTATATATTTGATGGAAATTCAAAAGACTGGTCAAGAAATAATTTACACGGTAAAATTCAGGAATCACAAGCTAAATTTGTAAATGATGAACAATTTGGGAAAGTACTTTCTTTACCTGCAGATGCGAAAGCTTTTGTAACGCTTCCGGGTGAAGCTTTGATAGGCGAAGAATCTGTAAGTATATCAGGATGGATTTTCCTTAGATCGGCACAAAAAGGCCAAATATTTTTTGATTTTGGAAAAAATACCAATGCCCACTTTTCTGCTGAACCAATAGACGTAGAGGGAGGTTTTAAGGCAGAAATTAATAACGGTACAGGAGCAAAATACAAAACAAATTCACCAGCTCTGGAAACGGATAAATGGTATCATATAGCCATTGTAATCAATATTCCATCTAAATCGGTTAGCACTTATGTAAATGGATTGCACGTTGCCGAAACTAAAAATGTAGCATTAAATCTGGATCAGATATTCGATAATAAATCAGGGGATAAAAATGTGCTTTACATTGGTAAATCATTAAAAGCTGATAGTCCTGCTCTTAATGCTAAATTGCATGATTTCAGGATTTATCGCGTTCCATTAAACGAAAAACAAATTGCCAGAATTTATCATAATTCACTAAAAGACAATCAGGAAGAAGAAGCTCCGGAAGAACAGGCAACAGATCTTCCGTCGTTTCCTAAAAATAGTCCACAACTTTATAATCAGTATTTAACCAGCGTTTCAGATGTTGCTGTAGAAACCGGAGTAGGCTTTCTGCCAAGATTACCAAGTTATATAAAAGGAGTTTATAAAGATGGCGTTCAGGGACCAGATGTACGTGTTATTTGGCCTGCACCAACAGACAATAGTCAAGTATTAAAACCAGGAAAATATACTGTAACCGGAACTGTTTCAGGAACAGATTTAAAACCAAAAGCCATTGTAAACGTAGTAGCAGTAAAAGAAACTGCTACGCCGAAACGTAAATTAGAAACATTTCATCTAGATCAGGTTGCTTTAAATAATGATCAGGACGGAAATCAAACCAAATTTATCGAGAACCGCGATAAGTTCATCACAACACTTGCCACAACAGATCCGGATTCTTTTCTGTACATGTTCCGTAATGCTTTTGGGCAGGAACAGCCAAAAGGAGCAGAACCACTTGGTGTTTGGGATACACAGGAAACCAAATTACGCGGACATGCAACAGGACATTACCTGACTGCAATTGCTCAGGCTTACGCTAGTACGGGTTATGATAAAACGCTTCAGGCCAACTTTAAAGAGAAAATGGAGTATATGGTGAATACACTATATCAATTAGAACAGTTATCCGGAAAACCAAAAGAGGCTGGAGGTAAATTTGTGTCAGATCCTACAGCTGTACCTTTTGGTCCCGGAAAAACAAGTTACGATTCAGATTTGAGTCCGGAAGGTATTCGTACCGATTATGAAAATTGGGGAAAAGGATTTATTAGCGCTTATCCGCCAGATCAGTTTATTATGCTGGAAAACGGAGCAACTTACGGTGGACAAAAAACTCAAATTTGGGCGCCTTATTATACACTCCATAAAATTCTTGCCGGATTAATGGACGTTTATGAAGTAAGCGGAAACGAAAAAGCACTTGAAACTGCAAAAGGAATGGGGGACTGGGTGTATGCCCGTATGAAAAAGCTGCCAACAGAAACGCTTATCAGTATGTGGAACCGCTATATAGCAGGAGAATTTGGCGGAATGAACGAAGCCATGGCAAGATTGTACCGCATCACAAAAGATCCTCATTATCTTGAAGTAGCTCAATTATTTGATAATATTAAAGTATTCTATGGTGATGCAAAACATTCACACGGACTGGTAAAAAATGTAGATACTTTCCGCGGATTGCATGCCAATCAGCACATTCCGCAAATTATGGGAGCGCTCGAAATGTACCGCGATTCTAATACGCCGGAATATTACAATGTTGCCGATAATTTTTGGTACAAAACCGTAAACGATTATATGTATACTATTGGCGGTGTTGCCGGAGCAAGAAATCCTGCCAATGCAGAATGTTTTATAAGCCAGCCTGCGACTATTTACGAAAATGGTTTTTCGTCAGGTGGTCAAAATGAAACCTGTGCGACTTATAATATGCTGAAACTAACGGGAGATCTTTTCCTGTACGATCAGCGTGCGGAATATATGGATTACTACGAACGCGGACTTTACAATCATATTCTGGCATCTGTAGCACAAGATAGTCCTGCCAATACGTATCACGTACCATTGAGACCAGGTTCAGTAAAACAATTTGGGAATGCACACATGACGGGTTTTACTTGTTGTAACGGAACTGCAATTGAGAGCAATACAAAATTTCAGAATTCGATTTATTTTAAAAGTACAGACACTAATACCTTATATGTAAACCTTTATGTGCCATCTACTTTAGAATGGACAGAAAAAAAGGTAACGATAGTACAAACAACAGATTTTCCTAAAGAAGATTTTACAAAATTAACGATCAAAGGCAATGGTAAATTCGATGTAAAAGTTCGTGTACCACATTGGGCAACTAAAGGATTTTTTGTAGCGATAAACGGAAAACAGGAAAAGATAAAAGCCCAGCCAGGAACTTATCTTACCTTAAAACGTAATTGGAAAAATGGAGACATAATTGAGTTACGCATGCCGTTTGAGTTTCATTTAGAATCAGTAATGGATCAGCAAAACATCGCCAGTTTATTTTACGGGCCAATATTGCTTGCAGCGCAGGAACCGGAACCAAGAAAAGACTGGAGAAAAGTAACTTTAGACGTTAAAGATATCAGCAAATCAATACATGGAGATCCTAAGAAATTAGAGTTTACTATCGACGGAATTGTTTATAAACCATTTTACGAAAGCTATGGCCGTCATTCGGTTTATCTGGATGTTACGCTGAAATAAAAAGTTCGCCACGAATTCCACGAATTAACACGAATTATTTTTTTATATCTATCTCAAATTCTTAAAAGAATTTTCAAAAAAATCCATAAAAATTGGTGCTAATTCGTGGAATTCGTGGCAAAAAAACAGTAGTAATTCTGGCATTAAAATCATCAAATCAATACTATGAAAAAATATTTTCTAACCCTTTTTTTATTTTTAGCAATGGCAGCTCAATCATTTGCAAACGATCTCATAGATGTTATAAATACTTTTCAGGCTGATAAAACAGCCTTGCAGAATTTTTATTCTAATAATGAATCAGAAGAATATTATATCCGATTTTCAAAATTTTACGATGATTGGTCAAAAACAATCCAAGCCATTGATTTTAAGAATTTATCAAAAGACGGAAAAGTAGATTATATATTGCTTAAGAACATTATAAACAAGGAAAATTATTTTTTACAAATTGAATATAAATCCTATAAAGAAGTAGCTTCAGTATTGGATTTTTCAGATGATATTAATCTTTTTATTAAAGAAAGACGAAGAGGAAAAAGACCCGTTTCAAGTCAGTTAGCAAAAGCATTTGATCTTGCCGGACTTAGTATCGATAAGAAAACAGAGGCATTAAAAAACAAACCTTTTAAAGATTGGTTTGCGGCAGACAAAGCAGCAAAAACAGTCGTTTCTTTTGAGAAATCACTAAAAGAAGCTTATGAGTTTTATTATAGCTATGATCCTGATTTTACATGGTGGATGCAAAAACCGTATAAAAACCTATCGGATAAACTTAAAATTTATGAGGATTTTCTAAGAGCAAATTATTCTAAAACAAGCGTAAAAGACGACGGAAGCGGGATTATAGGAAAACCAATTGGCAGAGAGGCAATCATAAAAAGTTTATCATACGAATATATTCCGTATTCGCCCGAAGAACTTATAGCTACAGCACAAAATCAATTCGAATGGTGTAAGAAAGAAATGATCAAAGCTGCGACAGAATTGGGTTACGGAAACGATTGGAAAAAAGCGCTGGAACACGTTAAAGACACTTATGTTCCGGCAGGTGAACAACCACAGGCGATTACTGATTTATACAATCAATCGGTTAAGTTTATCGAAGACAGAGATTTAATCACCTTGCCGGATTTGACAAAAGAAACCTGGCAAATGATTATGATGACACCGGAACGCCAGAAAATAAATCCGTTTTTTACAGGAGGATGGGAAATCAGTATTTCGTATCCAACCGAAGATATGGATCAGAAAGACAAGCTAATGAGCATGCGTGGCAACAATCCAAACTTTTCGTTTGCAACTGTACAGCACGAATTATTGCCCGGACATAATTTGCAGTTTTTCATGAACAGCCGTTACAAATCATATCGTCAGCCTTTTGATACTCCGTTTTGGATGGAAGGCTGGGCTTTGTATTGGGAAATCAACCTTTGGAACAAACAATTTCCGCAAACACCCGAACAAAAACTGGGAATGTTATTTTGGAGAATACACCGTTGCGCCCGAATCATTTTTTCATTAAAATACCATTTAGGAGAAATGACCCCACAACAATGTATCGACTTATTAGTAAATGAAGTAGGACACGAAAGAGCAAATGCCGAAGCAGAAGTCCGACGTTCTTTTGCCAGCGGAGATGCGCCATTGTATCAGGTCGCTTACATGACGGGAGGTTTACAGTTTTATGCTTTACGAAACGAATTACTGGCGAAAGGATGGACAGAAAAACAATTTCACGACCGCGTTTTAAAAGAAAATATAATGCCGGTAGAAATGCTAAGAATTCTATTAGAAGATTTGCCTGTGGATGAAAATTATAAAACAAACTGGAAATTCTCGACAGATTTTAAATAACTAAAAAAGAAAAAATCGGTAGTTAAAATTATAAAAGATAAAGGCTGAAAAGTCGGTTTAGAGAGATTAAAATAATAATAAGAAATATGAAAAAAATAACATTATTAGCTGTAATGATTTGTTGCTCGTTAGTTTCAAATAATCTACAAGCACAGGAGTATTGGGATAAAATCAAAGCCGAAAAATCGACATTGGAAATCGATAAGGGATATCTTAATCTGAGTACCAAATCGTTTCAAATTAAATTATTAAAATCTTCTCAAACCGTAGCCGCTTTATCTCCGGTAACAGATAAAACCTTTGATTTTACTCCGGGCGACCGACTTTCGATTCGCGATAAAGACGGACTTTACCATCTTGGAGACATCAATTTTAGAATAAAAGAGGCAAACGGAGCCTGGAAAAATTATTCAAGTGCGGCAAAACGTGCATCAGTAAAAGAATTACCAGTTTCAGGAACTACATTGGCGGCAGCAGATCTTTCGAATGCTTTTCCGGCAGGAACTCCGTTTACCGTAAAACGTTATTACGAAAATAAAAATGGAGAATTAGTGATGCGTTTCGAAATCACGAATAATTCATCAGCAGCAGTAGAAATTGGCGCCTTAGGAATTCCAATGGTTTTTAATAATATTCTCGAAGGAAAATCGCTTGACGATACACATGCGCAAAATGTGTTTTTTGATCCTTATATAGGAAAAGACGCCGGTTATCTTGAAGTAAAAAGATTAAGTGGTCACGGTCCCGCGTTGTTATTACTTCCTGAAGAAAATATGCCATTCGAAGCCTATCGTCCGTTATTGGATGATGCTACGCCAAGAAGTATCGTATTTGAAGGATTTCATGAATGGATGCCATTGAGTAAAGCTTACGCCGAGAATGAATGGAAGTCAGCAGAACAATGGAATACGGCAACATCATTAACATTGGCGCCGGGAGCTTCGAAAAACTTTTCTTTAAAATTTGTTTTGGTGGATGAAATTAAGGATATCCAGAAAACATTAATAGAAAAAGAACGTCCTGTAGCAATTGGAATTCCGGGTTATGTTTTGCCACAAGATGTAGACGGACAACTTTTTTTACAATATAAAAAAGCAGTAAAATCGTTTAAAATTGAACCGGAAGGCGCTTTGACCATTGAGGCAAAAAGAAAAAATGAGAAAGGATATTTTCAATACAAAGTAAACGGAAAAAAATGGGGAAGAGCCAGATTAACCGTTACGTATGAAGATGGTTTGCAGCAAACTATCAATTATAAAGTAATTAAATCTGAAAAAGATGTTGTGGCCGATTTTGGTCATTTTTCTACAACAGCACAATGGTTTAATGAGAAAAACGATCCTTTTCACAGAAACCCTTCTGTAATCTCGTACGATTATGAAACTAAAAAACAAGTAAGTCAGGACAGCCGTGTATGGATTGCAGGTTTAAGCGATGAAGGAGGAGCAGGCGGCTGGCTGGGTGCTATTATGAAACAACTGATCGAACCCAACAAAGAAGAAATAGACAAATTACAGCAGTTTGTTGATAAAACATTGTGGGGCGGAATTCAATACAATACGGCCGATACGCTTAAATATGGCGTTAAAAAAAGTGTTTTTTATTACGAACCTACTTTAATGCCGGAAGGAACTTACAGCAAAGATATTAATTATAAAACATGGGCAGCATGGGACAAAAAAGGATCTGATGATCCGGGAAGATCGTATAATTATCCGCACGTTGCTGCAGCACACTGGACGATGTATCGCTTGGCAAGATACCACAAAGGTTTGGTAACGAATCATACCTGGGATTGGTATTTGAAAAATGCATACGAAACAAGTATTGCCATGACAACGCTTGCGCCTTATTACGCTCAGTTTGGGCAAATGGAGGGAACCGTTTTTCTATTGATTTTAAAGGATCTAAAAACCGAAGGATATACCGAAATGGCTAATAACCTGGAAGCTAAAATGAAAGCCAGAGCAGATCATTGGAGAACGCTTAATTATCCTTTTGGAAGTGAAATGCCTTGGGATTCTACAGGTCAGGAAGAAGTATACATGTGGTCAGATTATTTTGGATACAACGACAAAGCAAAGATCACGCTGGATGCCATTTTAGCCTATATGCCAACTATGCCTAACTGGGCGTACAACGGAAACGCACGTAGATACTGGGACTTTTTATACGGAGGAAAATTGTCAAGAGTAGAACGTCAGATTCATCATTATGGTTCGGCTCTTAATGCGATTCCGGTTTTAGAACAGTTTAGAAAAACACCGGATGATTTTCATTTGCTAAAAGTAGGATACGGAGGATTGTTAGGAGGAATTTCTAATATTACCGAGGATGGTTTTGGGCCTTCAGCATTTCACTCTTATCCTGAAACGCTTAGAATCGATTATTTGTCTGGAGATTATGGTTCAGGATTTTTTGGTTACGCCGTAAATACAGCCACTTTTATCACTAATGAAAAAGACTTGGGATGGTTGGCTTTTGGAGGAAATTTAAAAGAAAAAGGAGACGAAGTTGAAGTAGCAATTACAACTGCAGCTAAATCTAAAGTATTCATCGGCGCTAAAAAAATATGGTTAACATTAGATGCAGGAACGTTTCAAAAAGTAAGTTATAATACCAAAACCGAAGCCATTACAATTACTTTAGATCCAAAAACTGCTTATACGCCAGATGCTTATTTAAGAATCGATCAGGACGTAAAATTACCTTATGAAAAAGTAAGAGGCGCTTATAAAATTGCTTTAAAAACAAAAGCGATTCAAATTAAATTATAATGATGTAATGAAGCAAAAATCAAAAAAACACCTTTTCAAAAAGTTATTATTTACTGTATTTGGAATACTTGTAAGTCTAAATTCCAGTGCTCAAAAATTTGATAAATTTTTTCCCAAAAAAGACCTGACCACAGTAGGAGTATATTATTATCCTGAACATTGGGATCATAGTCAATGGGATCGGGACTTGAAAAAAATTGCCGAAATGGGTTTTGAATTCACCCATTTTGGCGAATTTGCCTGGGCACAATTAGAACCGCAAGAAGGTGTTTATGATTTTAAATGGCTGGATAAAGCCGTTGAAATTGCTGTAAAATATAAGTTGAAAATTATTATGTGTACTTCGACAGCTACACCTCCTGTATGGCTCGTTCGCCAGCATCCGGATATTCTGGCTACTTATGAAGATGGTACCAAAACAGATCATGGTTCGAGACAACATGCATCATTTTCAAGTAATTATTATCGAAGCTATTCGCTAAAAATGATTGAACAATTGGCCAAAAGATATGGCAATAATAAAAACGTCATTGGTTGGCAGGTTGATAATGAACCTTCCCGTTTTCTGGATTATGGAGCAGATGCACAACAGCGCTATCGCAATTGGCTGAAACAAAAATATACCACTATTGAAGCCTTAAATCAGGCTTGGGGAAACAATTTCTGGAGCGGGACTTATTCTGATTTCAGTCAAATTAATATTCCGTTACACAAAGAATGGGGAATGAACCTGCATTCTCAGCTAGATCATTATCGATTTGCTGATGAAGAAACGGCAACTTTTCTGGACAGTCAGGCAGTTACCATACGCAAATTAGTAAGCAAAGACCAATGGATTACGTCTAATTACCGATCGAACTACGATGAGAGTTTTGTTGGAATGAGCAAAGAACTCGATTTTGATTGTTATACCCGATATTTAGTATACGGAGGAAGTTTGGGTATCGGACCAAAAGGATATCGTTTAGGCGATTATGCGAGTATAGGAATGTCTAATGATTTTTTTCGTCCTCTAAAAGGCATGTATGGTTGTATGGAATTACAGCCGGGACAAGTGAACTGGGGAAGTATCAACCCTCAGCCTTTGCCGGGAAGTATCCGTATGTGGTTGTGGCATGTTTTTGCCGGCGGAAGTAAATTTACCTGTACTTATCGTTTTCGCGCGCCATTGTACGGTTATGAGCAATTTCATTACGGAATTGTCGGCACCGACGGAGTTACGCCAACTGTTGGAGGAACAGAATTTGGCCAGTTTATAAAAGAAATCGATACGCTGCGAAAAAAATATGATGCTAAGGCAACATTGCCGGATTACTATTTAAAACGTAAAACCGGAATTTTATTCAATGCTGATAATGTTATGGGAATTGAGCTCAACAAGCAAACAAAAGAGTGGAATACATTAGGGCATTTCTCAAAATATTATAAAGCAACAAAATCTTTTGGTGCGCCGGTTGACTTTGTACGCGATACAACTAATTTCTCTAATTATCCCTTTTTGATAGTACCGGCTTATCAAATGATTGATCAAAAAATGATTGACAAGCTAACATTGTACGCCAAAAATGGAGGGAATCTAATATTGAGTTGTCGATCCGGAATTCAAAATCGTCAAGGACATCTTTGGGAAGCAAAATTTTACGAACCCATGTGGAATTTAATAGGTTCTCAAATAGAATCGTATGATTTGTTAATGCCACAATCTCCTGGTATAATTAAATTTAATAATCAGGAATTTGCCTGGACAAGTTGGGGCGATTTATTGAAACCAAATAAAGAAACAGAAGTTTGGGCGACCTACGAAGGAGATTTTTATTCAGGAACTCCCGCCATTATTTCACGTAGTTTAGGAAAAGGAACCGTAACCTATATTGGCGTAGATTCTAAAAACGGCGATCTTGAAAAACAAGTATTAAGAAAGTTGTACCAAAAACAAAATGCTCCCATAGAAAATTATCCCGAAGGCATTATGGTCGATTACCGCGATGGTTTTGGTATTGCAGTCAATTATTCAGATAAAATATACAACATCAATTTACCGGAAAAGGCAAAAGTTATTATTGGCAAGAAAGCAATAAAAACTGCTGATGTACTGGTTTGGAAATATTAATAGAATTCATTGAAGGTAATGTAATAAAAGGTGTCAAGCTGAGCGTCCCGAGAGTTCGGGAGAAGCCCAGTTGCTATAAAAGTATTCGACTCCGCTACCATTGACGTTTTTAGAAACTAAAATAAAAAATCCGCATAAATCCGCGTCTTTGCAAAGCAAATCCGTGTCATCTGCGTGCCATTTTAATATTGCTAAAAAAACAGTCCTGATTTCTAAAAGTATTAAAATATGTTATTCAAATTAATTTACAATATACAATGCTGAAAAAGAAACTATTTTACAGTCTTATTGCACTTGTTTTTACAGGAAATCTTTTTGCCCAAAAAGACATCGCTGTAAACGCACCCGGAGCTCAAAATCCTATTTTGCCGGGCTGGTTTGCTGATCCTACTATTAAAAAGTTTGGCGATACGTATTATATCTATGCCACGACCGATAACGAAATGTTAGCATCCGGAGCGCCAACAGTCTGGTATAGTAAAGACTTTAAAAACTGGTACAATTATATCATGGAAATTCCGTCTTTTTCGGCAAAATCGATTACGAATTTTTGGGCTCCCGATATTGTAGTAGGAGACGATGGTAAATATTATTTGTATTTTGGAAACTGCGAAATGGGCTGTAATATTTACGGTTATGTTTCAGATACTCCCGTTGGTCCATGGAAAAAATTGAGCGAACAGGATGTTCCGGTAATTTCAAACGGATATCCAAGAGAAGGTTATCCATCTCTCGATGCACAGTTTTTTACTGATACCGATGGTAAAGTTTACGGTTATTGGGGAACTTGGGTACACTACAATGGCGGATATGCCGTAGGCGAATTAAATAAAAAAACAATGGGCGAAATGGTTCATTCAGCCAATATTCCGTTAGCGCAAACTCCAGAACCATTTGAAGCCGCTTATATGATGAAAAAAGGTTCTAAATACATCTTAATGTATTCCGGAGCTTCTTGCCATGATGAGACTTACAACGTTCGTTATTCGTATTCTGATTCTCCTTACGGACCTTTTACGCCCGGAAAAAACAATCCAATTTTGAGTACCAATGAAGATCAAAGCGTACATGGTCCTGGGCATCATTCTGTTCTAAAAGAAAATGACGATTATTACATTGTGTATCATAAACACGATTATCCTATGACCCGAGGCGGACTTGCCAGACAGGTTTGTATCGATAAAATGATTTTCGAAAATGATTCGACCATTCAAAAAGTAGTACCAACAAGTAAAGGTATAAGTGATCTTATAAAATCGGCTGTACCTGAAGATATTGCTTTTGGTAAAACAACAACAGCATCGTCTTATTATCACTTAAAATCGACGCAATATGATTACGAATACAAACCTTTGTACGCGATCGATGATAATAATGCGACAATGTGGAAAGCGGCTGATAATAACACTCCACAATATTTAATTGTTGATTTAGGTGCCGAAAAAAAGATCAGAAGAATCATGACGCAATTTGAGTTTGCGAGTTATTATTACCAATATAAATTAGAATATTCTGTAAACGGAAAAAACTGGTTGTCGTATGCCGATAAATCTAAAAATCGTACTGCAGGAAGCCCAATGATTGATGATAATGATGTCAATGCCCGTTATATAAAACTAACTGTTTTAGCGACCGAAAAAACAGGATTGTACGCAGCAGTCTGGAATATTAAAGTGTACAGTTCATTATTCGATCTTCCGTTACCCTTAAAAAATAAAGCATCAAATACACCTCCTGCGATAAAAAGTACTAAGCAATTATTAGTTGATCTTGATGCGTCTAAATTAGCCAACAATTCGGCTATAAATACCATTTCGAATAAAGGTTCGATTGGCGGAACTTTCACTAAAAGCGGCGATATAACTTTAGAAAAATCAGAAGGAATTAAAGCTTTTCATTTTAAAAATGGCGCATTCACATTAGACAAAGCAGTTCCGAAATCTTTAGCCTGGAATGGTTCTTATACTGTTACCACCTGGGTTAAAAATCCTGACGTTGCCAAAGAAGGAGAAATTCTGGCATCATGGTGCGACCGAAACGAATTTAATTTAGCCAATTCCTATAATGCTTTAGCGTACAATAGCGGAAGTTATGGCGCAGTAGTGCATTTAGACGGCCATTTTGATATGAAATTTAATAAAGTTCCCGAAGCTAATAAATGGCATCATATCGTTTTAACTTTTGATGGCGTAGTAGAGAAAGTATATGTAGATGGCGTTGTCGATAATTCGCAAACGATGCTGTTATCCTCTGCAATTGCTAAAGCCAAAATTATTATTGGAGCATCAGATATTGGAGAAAATTTCTCTGGTTTTATGGCTTCTTTGCGTTTGTATGATTATGCGCTTAGTCAGGAAGATTTACTTTTAGTAATGAAACAAACAAAACCTAAAACAGAGTAACCAATATTGATTAATTTAGCCTTTCATTATAAAAATACACAGAAAATGACAATAGGTATAGGCGGTTCGACTGCTGCAATCGAACTTGAAAAAATAGAAAACAGAACTCACGATGTGCAACCAATTCAGTTAGAGGAATATCTTGAGCGTATAAAGAAAGCAACCGGTTTAATGAAAGAGCTTTCTGTTCAGGCCATTTACCTTAACGCGGGAACCAATTTGTATTATTTTACAGGAACCAAATGGAATGCGTCTGAAAGAATGGTCGGAGCATTATTGTTTGATGATGGATCTTTAGAATATATAGTCCCAAAATTTGAAGAAGGTACTTTTAAAAAATACATGAAAGTTCAGGCCAATATTAATTGTTGGGAAGAACATGAATCGCCTTATATTTTATTTGGTAAAATATTGAATGACAGAAGCTCTGAGTATGGAAGAATTGCCATTGATGAATCTTCGCCTTATTTTTTAGTAGATGGAGTTGCTAAAGCCAATACTTCATACGCTTATATAAATGCGCAACAAATTACAGCAGCTTGCAGAATGCAAAAATCGAAGAATGAAATTGCCATTATTCAAAAAGCAAAAGACATTACTATGGAGGTTCAGCGTGCTGCAGCCAAAATATTAAGACCAGGAATTACAGCTGACGAAGTGGTTGATTTTATTAATAAAGCACATATAAAAGCCGGAATAGCTACAGGCTCTTATTTCTGTATTGTTTTGTTTGCCGATGATACACAATATCCTCATGGCGTTTCGGTTCCTCAGCCTTTAAAAGAAAATGATGCCGTTATTATCGATACAGGCTGTAAACTTGAAGGTTATCTTTCTGATATTACGCGATCGTATGCATACGGAACGCCTTCTGAAGAATATACAAAAATTTGGAATTTAGAGCAAAAAGTTCAATTTGCTGCTTTTGAAGCTGCTAAAATTGAATCTTCCTGCGGATCTGTAGATGATGCGGCCAGAAAAACTTTGGCGGAAGCCGGACTTAGTCCGGATTATGATTTACCGGGATTGCCTCACAGAGTGGGCCACGGAACCGGATTAGACATTCATGAATTCCCTTATTTAGTCCGCGGAAGCGAAATAAAACTAAAAGAAGGAATGGTAGTGAGCAATGAACCCATGATATGCATTCCGGGGAAATTCGGAATCAGACACGAAGATCATTTTTACATGACCGAAAATGGTGCAAAATGGTTTACTACGCCTATGCAAAGTGTTGAGAATCCTTTTGGGTATTAATCATTGATCTGTTTGTCTTTTCGAGGAACGAGAAATCTTCACAAGCAACTCTGTAAAGCAAAGGATTTTAGATTAGTTTGTCATCTCGACGAAGGAGACCCGAGCGATAGTGAACAGGCGAAGCAGATTACACTAGAAATTCCGTAAAAAGAGTCGCCAATCTTTGTCGAGTTTCTAGTGTGATCCTTCGTTCCTCAGGATGACAAAAATGGGGAATAGTTTTTATGAAAACAATTGCCCTAGCCCCGATAGCAGTGGAAATCCTTTTGTGGCGGTGTTCGCCACAAAAGATTGGAACGGATAGCGGGATTAGCTCCTAAAAAAACACTATATCATTAGCAATCGAAATGACAAAATTGTGTTGAATGTTTGTGTTAAGATCTTAATATTTAATTATAAATACTGCAATTCGTTACAGTATTAAATTTATAAAAAATAAAAAAATGAAGCGATTTTTACTTTTACTGACTATTATATATTTGCCTGTTCAGGCGCAGGAAAGTTCGATAATTAAGATCGAGACTGAGGCTTCGGCTTTAGTTTTAAAAGTTGGTAAAAACAAAAAATTGTATCAGACGTATTTGGGAACAAAACTGAATAATAGTGCCGAATACGAAGCCGTTTCAAAAGAAAATACCGAGAATTTTGTGGTGAATGACGGAAATCCGTTAATCGATTTGCGCCATGCAGCGTATCCTACTTTTGGAACTGATAATTTATTCGAACCTGCTATCAGAATCACCCATAACGACGGAAATCCTTCATTAGAATTAGAATATCAAAGTCATACTGTTCAAAAAACAGATGATAATACTGCTGAGATTATTATCAAATTAAAAGATCCTGAATATCCGGTTTTTGTCAACCTTCATTACAAAACATTCTATAAAGAAAATGTAATCGAATCGTGGACAGAAATTTTGCACAATGAGAAAAAACCGGTGATGCTGTACAATTACGCGTCATCAGCATTACATCTTGATGCTGATCAATATTGGCTGACTCAGTTTTACAGCGATGTGGTCGAAGAAGTGAGAATGGAGGAAAGTCAGTTGACAAGAGGCATTAAAGTGATCGATTCGAAACTGGGTGTTCGTACGAATATGTTTGCTTCGCCAAGTTTTTTTCTTTCTTTAAATTCAAAATCAGGCGAGAATACAGGCGAAGTGATCGCTGGTACAATTGCATGGTCAGGAAACTTTAAATATACATTTGATATTGATAATAACAACGAACTGAGAATTATTTCAGGTATCAATGAATTTGCATCAGAATACAATCTCGAACCTGGAAAAACTTTTAAAACGCCTGTATTTATTTATACGTTTTCGAATCACGGAAAAGGTCAGGCAAGTAGAAATTTGCATGCCTGGGCGCGAAAATACGGTCTTAAAGATGGCGAAAAACCACGCCTGACTTTATTAAACAACTGGGAAACGACTTTTTTTGATTTTGATGAAAATAAACTGGCCAATATGTTTACAGATGCCAAAACATTGGGCGTAGATATGTTTTTGCTGGATGATGGCTGGTTTGGCAACAAATATCCAAGAAGCGGTTCTACATCAGGTTTAGGAGACTGGCAGGCTACAAAGTCAAAATTGCCAAACGGAATTGGTTTTTTGATGGAACAAGCCCAAAAGACAAACGTAAAATTTGGTATCTGGATCGAACCGGAAATGATCAACGAAAAGACGGAACTATACGAAAAACATCCTGATTGGGTATTGAGTTTGCCTAACAGAGAAAAGAGCATTTATCGTACGCAATTGGTTCTTGATTTATGCAATCCGCAGGTTCAGGATTTTGTTTTTAAAGTGGTAGACGATATTATGCAAACGAAATCAGGAGTTGCTTTTTTTAAATGGGATTGCAACCGTATGATGACAAGCGCTTATTCGACTTACTTAAAAAATCAGCAATCGCATTTGTTTATAGAATATACAAAAGGTTTGTATAAAGTGCTTGACCGCATCAAAACCAAATATCCTAATTTGCCTATGATGCTTTGTGCCGGTGGCGGAGGAAGAGTCGATTACGGAATGCTGAATTATTTTACTGAGTTTTGGGCAAGTGACAACACAGATCCTTTTGATCGTGTTTTTATACAATGGGGATATTCTAATTTTTATCCGGCATTGGCGACTTGTAATCACGTAACGTCTATGGGGAATCAGTCGATTAAATTTAAAACCGATGTTGCCATGATGGGTAAATTAGGCTTTGATATTCACGTAGGTGGTTTAAAACCAAACGAATTGCAATTTTGCCAGCAGGCAGTTTCTAATTACAAAAGTTTAAGTCCGGTAATCTGGCAAGGCGATTTGTACCGATTGATTTCGCCTTATGAAGAAAGCAGAGCGGTATTAATGTATGTTAGTCAGGACAAAAGTAAGTCGGTAGTTTTTTCTTATACTTTGCATCCGCTAACAGATCCTAATTATAGTCTGGTTAGATTAGAAGGTCTTGATCCTTTAAAAAAATACAAAGTAGAAGAAATTAACATTATGCCGGAAGCCAAAAATACTTTTGAGGCATCAGGGAATGTTTTTTCAGGAGATTTCCTGATGAAAGTAGGAGTAAAAGTTTCTTCTGTAAAACAGGAAAGTAGTGTAGTGCTAGAGATTACAGCTGTTGATTAGTTGTGGAAATTGTAATTATGTAACTTATTGTAAAACAGAAAAGTGTATTTAATAAAATAGGTAAAATAGTATTAAATGTAGATAATATTGTCTTATAAAGACATTAGTGTTGTTTTTACATTTACAAAAGAATGCTATTTCTTAACCTATTAATTAAATAAACTATGAAAAAACTTTTACTACTTGTTGTCGTTTTTCTATCCAGTTATTTTGCAATTGCACAGAAAACGCTTTTTACTCCCACAGAATGGAGTGACCCCAATAATGAATTTTATAATAAGGTATCTAACACCAGAAAGTACGAGTCTACGAACTTTGTATTGTATTGGGGAGATAAAGTGGGAACGAATCCTGCAGCCTATGCCGATGCTGCTTTACGATTTACGCCAAAATCGGTAGCAGATACGCTCGAAACTAGCTTTAAACGCTACATAACCGATTTGCATTTTGTAAATAATGCTCCAACAACCAATTTCGGGAAATACAAGATCATTATTATGATGATGAATACCTGGAATTCTACAGATCCTAGATTAGAAGCTTTTGCGCAAGCGAGTTCATTTAGTAATACTATTGGCGCTATGTTCGTGCATCCAGAAGCTACAAGAGATGGTGGCGCTTTATCGCATGAGTTCGCCCACACATTGCAAATGATGATGAGTATTCAGGAAAATCCCGGTGCGGGGCGAGCATTTGCCGGATACGATTGGGCGAGTCCGTTTTATGAAGGACATGCTAATTTTATGCGCGCTCAGGCGTATCCGCAATGGGCAGAAATTGACGGAACTTTGACCCGCTGGATACAAACCAAACATTTTATGTGGTCGTCTAACCGACATCATTACACCAATTTTCATTTAATGTATTATGTTCAGGAAAAAGAAGGATTTGATTTTACCAGAAGAATGTGGGCTGAATCGATGAATGAAGAACATCCGCTTGAAACTATTAAGAGACTGAAAGGTTTTACACAAGATCAGCTTGATGATTATCTTTGGGGATATGCACAACGACAAGCGGCATTTGATTATCCGATTCAATGGAACTCTCAGATAAATACAACCAGTAATTTCGGGAAAACCATCAGAAACGTTTACAATGCGATAAAAACAAATATGCCGCGTTATACCAGCAGGCAATATACTTTGCTGACAAAAGTTACAGGAACAACAGATCAGTATTATACCAATAATGATTGGGCTCCGCAAGATTACGGAATGAATTTAATTCCGTTATACCCAACCTGCACCGGAACTCAAAAGAAAGTTACGATTAAATTTAAAGGACATTCAGAAGTTAATTCAACTCAGGCAGGATGGCGTTATGGTTTTGTAACCACCAAAACGGATGGTACAATATCACGTTACAGCCCAATGTATAAAACCGATGGAGAGGCTTCGTTTACTCTTAATACATCAACAGAAGCGAATATTTATCTGGTTGTTTTTGCAGCACCAAAAGTGCACGTTAATTACAATATGGATGTGGGTTATCCAAAACAAAGAAGATATCCTTATGAACTAAAAATTGCCAATGCGACTCCTGAAGGATTTCAGCCGGCAGCTGATTTTAGAAGTTTTCTTAAAACAAACGGACATTTGCATACAAATGGCGGAGGCTGGGTATCCAACAATGCAACTGTAGCTTCGACGGTATACGTAGGTCCGTACGCGATTGTAAGAGGCGGAACTATCTCAGGAAATGCGCGTATAGACGACTATGCTATGGTAGATGGCGGAACTATAAACGGCAATGCAATTGTAAGAGGAAATGCTTGCGTGTACAACGCAACTTTATCGAACAGCGCGATTGTAGAAGGTAATGCCTGGATGGAAGGCGGATCTGTAAAGAATACGGCCAATATAAAAGGAAATGCAATGTTGTTCGCGGGAGACTTTGGAAGCTCAGTTGTAGTAGGCGGCGATGCAGAAATTGGCAGCTGCTCTACGCCAGGTGTTTATTTGCAGTTTCCGTATTGGAGAAACGGAAGAGACAATTGCGATGGTAAAGGTGCCAGTGATACATCAAATATCGATATCAATGCAACATTTACTAATTTTACGGCTGCTCAAATGGCTTTTAGCACAACACCCAATTGTACAGTAACTACACTTAGCGCCAATAAAGTAGCAGCTGATCCGGAAACAGATTTAAATGTTTTCCCAAACCCGACAAAAGGAAACCTCAACATTTCTTTTTTACAAACAGAACAGCAAAAAGTAACGATTGTATTGTTTGATATTAACGGACAAAAAATAGCTACAATTACAGATAAAGTATACGAGGCGGGCAAAATAGATATTGCCTACAACTGCAGCTATTTACTTAAAGGTGTTTACTTGCTTAACATTCAAAGAGGAAGTGAAATTATCAGTAAATCATTTTTGAAAGAGTAATTTGGGCTTTACATTCAATACAAATTATTGTTTTTTATAAACAGAAACGCTATAAAGTTACTTTATAGCGTTTTGTTTTATTAGAATATTAAAAGCCAGGACAAAAAAACAAAAGATTTGCCATCTTTAAAAAAACACCATCTTAATGCGCACGAAAGATTATTCTTAGCCTTATATTTAAATCTATAATTAGAAAACGAAGTAATTCTGTACTAAAATATTTAGTTCTGGTTAAAAAAGAGTGTGAAAAAAAATCTATTTTTGTTAATTAAAATTCCACACAAAAACATTTTATCAGGAGAATGAAAAAAATCACGCACCATTACGGAGTAGAATTAGATTGGGTTGAACCATTTGCTTTAGGATTTGAAGGCACGGTTGAAGGCAATTTTATTGTGGTACCAGATCATATTCATACGGGTGACCGATATGTTTTAAATCTGGGAAATGGTATTTCGGTTCTTTATGTTGATGTTGTGTACAATTCTGAAATTCATTTAAGGCAGGAAAACAAAACTGATGATTTTGTTGGACTGTATTATAACCTTACAGAAGGAGAAGCTGTAGTTTTATCTGATGATGTTTCGAATCCTATTGGAAGATGGAATTACAACCTGGCAATTCTCGACAGCACTTTACACTCTGATTATATTGTTAAGGAAGGAAGCAAAACTTTTGCTGTTTGCATTTTTATAAAAAAGGATTTAATAAAAGAATATTTTCAGGACAATCCGTCGCTAAAAGAACATGCTGACGACATTCTAAATCCGGAATTAAATACGATTGTAAAGTTTACCAGAATGAGCAATGATAGTTATAATCTTTTAACGAATTTGCGCAATCACGAAGTAGGAGGAACAGTGTTCGATCTTTATTTAAGAGGAACGGTTCAGAATCTCTTAGCAGAATATATAGAAAAAATGACCTTTGAGGAGATTGTAATTGATAAAATTAATGAACACGATTTAACCTATATTATAAAATCTCAATCTTATTTAGTAGAAAATCTCAATCAATTATTTCCAAGTATCGAATTTCTGGCTCAGCAAGCAAACATGTCAGATTCTAAATATAAAAAACTGTTTAAAAAGATTACCGGAATGACACCCAACTCTTTCTTTTTAAATAATAAACTTGTAGAAGCAAAACGACTTTTGCAGGAACGACAACTAAATATTGCAGAGGTTTCGGATCGTTTAAACTTCACGAACAGTTCTTACTTTGCTGCAAAATTCAGAGAATTTTTCGGAATGTCGCCTAAGGATTTTGTTAAACAACTAGAATAATGTTAGAGGTTCGTCACATATATTCTTTGACTCCCGAATGGCTGTACGATAATGTAACACAGCTAGGAGAAGGCGCAGAAGTAATTGACGGAAAACTAACCGTAATGCCGGAACTGGCCGATGGCGGATTTTTCTTTACACAAGTTTCACCAGGACTTTCGGTGGTACTTTTAGATTTAACTTTTAAGAAACCCATTCGCATAAGAAGATTAGCCTCAAACAACGATTTGTATATCATACATTATGATTTTAGCGATGAAATAAATCTTATTCATGTTGACGGCGTAAAACACAAAATAGGCTACAAGGCCAATTTGGGACTTGGAGTAGTAGATAATGCAGTTGAAAATATTTTTGAACCCGTTATAGGAGAGCGCGTATTTGCAATGCGTTTGCTTGTTAGCAAAGATTTATTAAGTGTATCGATTGCAAATAGAAATGCAAAAGATATTAGTAAACGTAAAATTAAGAGTGACAAAAAAACGTTGTTTTTTTACGATCATATCGATAGCAAAAGCAAGCTGATCATGCACGCTATAAAAAGCAAATCTTTCTTAGATCCCGCATTCGAAATTTATTTGCAAGGCGTGAGTTTAAGATTGCTGGCAAAGTTTATCAACAGATATTCGAATCTTGCCCAAATGCTGCATCATATTCCTGAAAAAGAAGTAACATCTTTAGATCTTACAAAAGAGTATATGCTAAACAATTTACTCGACGGATTTCCCGGAGTCGATATGTTGGCAGAATTGGCAGGAATGTCGGTTACAAAATATAAATCTTTGTTTAGAAAGATGTTTATCACAACTCCAAATCATTTTTTTATCCGACAAAAAATGATTTTAGCCAACGAACTTCTTAAAAGCGAAAATTTTCTTGATATATCAGAGATTGCACGCAAATTAAACTACACTAAAGTAAGCAAGTTCTCATTAGCCTACTCCCAACAATTTGGAAGAAAACCTGCGGATGATTTTTTAAAGTCAGAATTTTAGAATAAATATTCTATTTTTTATCTGCAAATTCTGAAATCAATTCAAAGTTATTCCATTACTATTTCTGTCACTAGTATTTATTAGCGAGTACAAATTCAAAATGTCTTAATCTGGTGTTTATATGACGTATTTGGACTAAATTTTTATGTCTATTTGCAACGTAATTATTTAGAAAAACTAAGGTTGAAATATCTTTTTGAGAATCATCTACAATGATGTTTTAGAACTTTTTATCGAAATTATTGTGCTCTCGTAATTTTGGTAAAATTTAAAATGAATACTTGTTATTTCCATCAATAGCAAATCATTTTCTATTCGTAATCCCTCATTTTTTCTTTCTAATTAACTCGTAAAAGCAAGGCATTGTCATGCTTTCTCATAATTTAAGATTTAAAAATAGATTCCATTTATAATGGGACATAAGATTCTTGAAATATTTTCAAAAATCTTAATTAAACATTTAGAATGATGATTGAAATTACTCACACTTATTCTTTATCCTCAAAGTGGCTAAAGGAACTCGCAGAACAATTTAATGTAGAATTAATTGATGAAAAATTATTAGTTGTTCCAAATGAATTGGCTGATGGAGGATTTTTTTTCACCACCATAACACCCGGACTTTCGGTAGTACTTTTAGACGTAACCTTTAATCAAAGTATACATTTGAGAAGACTTAAATCAGATAATGATTTGTTTATAATACATTATGATTTTAGCGACGAAATGAATTTGATCTACATTGAAGGCATTGAGCACAAAATAGGTTATAAGGCCAATCTTGGGTTAGGCGTTTTTGATAATGCAATAGAAAATGTGTTTCAACCCGTTATTGGTGAGCGTGTTTTTGCCATGCGATTGATCGTAAGCAAAGAATTATTAAGTACATCTATAGCCAAATCTGATATAGAAAATCCCGCTAAAAGAAAGATAAAAAGCGATAAGAATACACTTTTTTTCTATGATCATATCGATAGTAAAAGCAAACTGATTATGTATGCTATAAAAAACAAATCATTCTTAGATCCGGCATTCGAAATTTATTTAAAAGGAGTGAGTTTAAGATTATTGGCCAAATTTATTGACAGATATTCGAATCTTGCTCCAATGTTGCATCATATATCTGATAAAGAGTCCGAAGCTTTAAATCTGGCTAAAGATTATATGATGAACAATTTATTCAGCGTATTTCCGGGCGTTTTGTTCTTGGCTGAAATATCAGGAATGTCGGTAACAAAATTCAAATTTTTATTTAAAAAGAGGTTTGTAAGTACACCAAAGAATTTCTTTTTAAGAGAAAAAATGATTTTGGCGAATGAACTCCTTAAGAGTGAGAATTTTATGAAATTGTCTGATGTTGCCCGGGAATTAAGTTATTCAAAACCTAGCCTGTTTTCGGGAGTATATTTTCAGCAATTTGGCAGAAAACCTTCGGAAGATTTTGTTAGTTCAAATTATTAATGTTAGAAAACATTGTAAGCCCAATTTAATGCCTTATTCTGTTATTATTTGGGCTTCAATAGAAAAAAAATGCACGTTACTTTGGTAAATAATTAACCTTAAAGCCGCATACAATTATGAATTAAAAAGAGTCACTATTATTGTTCTTGAGATTTTTGGAGAAATCAACAAAACCTAATGGCTAAATCAAATTTAGTGATTAGGTTTTTTCTATTTAAAAAACACAATTTTAAACTATTGACCAATAAGAAAAGAGGATTCAATAATGTCTTAATGTGATGTTTATTGGGCGTAACTTATCTATAGCTATAC
>NZ_CADCSU010000056.1 GCF_902804475.1 Flavobacterium bizetiae | reverse complement strand
GCTCACGATTATCTTAGTTATCAAATAATATGCCACAATGCTAAAGTTATGTTATATTGTTGTATTTTTCGAATAAATTATTTTTTGTTGAATATTCAATAAGAGAATTGGCTGTTTCTATTCTCTTCCTTGCAGTTTATTTTGTTTTTGATCCATTATTTGATAAGCTCAAAAAGCGAAAAAGAGCTCATTTAAGCTCTTTTATAAATAATAACGACAGTAAATACTATATTTTTTGAATAAATCGCTTAAGAAACGATATTCATAATGGTATTTGTTGCTCCTGTATTGTCCTGAATATAAGATCTGCAAATGCGACTTTTTTCTTCAAGAAAATTATGATCGTTAAGTAAACGATCCAGACTTTCTTTTAATTCATTGTTGTTAGAAATTACAATACATCCCTGAAGTGCAACTAATTGAACTGCTTCTGCAAAATTAGAGTAATTAGGGCCAATTGCAATTGGTATTCCAAATGTAGCCGGTTCCAGAATATTATGAATCCCCGGATTGCCAAAACCTCCTCCTACATAAGCTATCGTGCCGTAACTGTAGATTTTAGTTAGTAATCCTATTGTATCTATAATAAAGACATTGAATTTTGATAAATCCTGTTGCTCTTTTTCTGAAAATAATATAGTCGATTTTGTAATTTGACTTTTTAAACCCGCTATTTGATCTGCTTTGATGTTGTGCGGAGCAATAATGAATTTTACATGATCCGGTGCCTGATTAATATATTCGGCTAATAAAGCTTCGTCTTTTGGCCACGAGCTTCCTATTACTATAGTAGGTGCATTATTTTTGAAATTTTCAATATAGTCAAGTGTATTGTCTCTTTCTAAAATAGCATTTACACGATCAAAACGTGTATCACCGGAAACAATTACATTGTGAAAACCAATCGCTTCAATTTTTTGTTTTGAACTTTCATTCTGAACAAAAAAATAGGTGAACGCTTTTAATGCTTTTCGGTAAAAACCGCCATACCATTTAAAAAACATCTGATTGTCTCTGAAAATCCCTGAAATTAAATAGGTAGGAGTTTTGCTTGTTTCTAATTCTTTTAAATAATTCAGCCAGAATTCATATTTAATAAAGAATGCCAATTCAGGATGCGCTAATTTTAAAAACTTCTTCGCATTACTTTTAGTGTCTAATGGCAAATAAACAGTAACGTCTGCAACTGTATTGTTTTTGCGTACTTCGTAACCTGAAGGAGAGAAAAAAGTAAGGATAATTTTATGGTTAGGATATTTTTCTTTGATTTTTTCGATTACGGGTAAGCCTTGTTCGTATTCGCCAAGTGAGGCTGAGTGGAACCAAATAGTTTTATCTGAGGGTTTTATTTTTTCTTCCAGAATAGAAAAAACATTTTTCCTACCGGCTACAAAAAGTTTAATTTTCGGACTAAAAAGTGCTACAATTTTCAGAAAAAACCCCGCAATAGAAATAACTAAATTATATAGAAAAAGCATCTGTTTATTTTTGTGGCTAAATTACGGTTCTTTCGATTATTTTCATTGGTTTGAAGGTATTAAATAACTATTTTTGTTCTTCCTTTTAGAGATTCTGATTACAAAACGGGTCTTTAATTTTAAAAATATATTGAAAATGAAAAAAATTCAAATGGTTGACTTAAAGAGTCAATACGAAAAAATAAAAACTACCGTTGATGCTTCGATTCAAGAAGTTTTAGATACAAATACTTATATAAATGGACCATTGGTTCATCAATTTCAAAAAAATCTTGAAGACTATTTAGGAGCAAAACACGTAATTCCGTGTGCAAATGGTACTGATGCTTTGCAAATTGCCATGATGGGATTAGATTTAAAACCAGGCGACGAAGTAATTACTGCCGATTTTACTTTTGCTGCAACTGTTGAGGTTATTGCTTTATTGCAATTAACTCCGGTTTTGGTTGATGTTGATATGACGAATATGAACATTGATATTGACGCAATTAAAAAAGCAATTACGCCAAAAACAAAAGCAATTGTTCCGGTACATTTATTTGGTCGCGCGGCTAATATGGATGCGATTATGGAAATTGCTGCAGAACATAATTTATATGTAATCGAAGATAATGCACAAGCAATTGGTGCTGATTATATTTCGAAATCAGGTACAAAAAGTAAAGTAGGGGTAATTGGTCACGTTGCTGCAACTTCATTTTTTCCTTCTAAAAACTTAGGATGTTATGGAGATGGTGGAGCAATTTTTACTAATGACGATAAATTGGCACACATCATTCGCGGAATCGTAAATCACGGAATGTACGAGCGTTACCACCATGATGTTGTGGGAGTAAATTCTCGTTTAGATAGTATTCAGGCTGGAGTTTTAAATGCGAAATTGCCACTTTTAGATGAGTACAATACTGCACGTCGTTTAGCGGCTTCAAAATACAATGCAGCTTTCGCAGGAAATGCACATATTATTACACCGGAATTTGATGCAAACGAAAATGATCACGTTTTTCATCAGTATGTATTGAGAATTATCGATGCAGACAGAAATGCCTTATTGCAGCATTTGCAGGATAAGCAAATCCCGTGTGCGATTTATTACCCAATTCCGTTGCATTCTCAAAAAGCATATGTTGATCCTCGTTATAAAGAAGAGCAATTTCCGGTTACGAATCAATTAGTACAAGAAGTTATTGCTTTACCAATGCATACAGAGCTTGACGATGAGCAAATTAAATTTATTACAGATGCTGTTTTAGAGTTTTTGAATAAATAATTATGAAAAGTTTTCGTTTTTTAATTTTAATGATGCTGCTTCAGTTTTCGGTTTTTGCTCAAAAATCGAATGCTAAAGAAGAAACAGCAGTCAGTAATCAGGTTGAAATTTTGCGTAAAGCAATGATTGATGCTGATGGTGCAAAATTAAAAACGTTGACTTCTAAAAATTTGAGTTACGTTCATTCGAATGGTAATTTTCAAAATCAGACAGAATTTATAGACGGAATCGTAAGCGGAAAATCGGATTTCGTTACTATAGATTTTCAAAATCAAACCATATCGATTCAAAATGATGTAGCGATAGTGAGACACGTTCTTTCGGCGCACACTAAAGATGACGGAATTGACAGAGATATTAAAATAGGAATAATGCTTGTTTGGCAAAAGCAAAAAAATAACTGGATTTTGATTGCCAGACAAGCATACAAATTAACTACATAATAAAAACAACCACAAAATGAAAGTATTAGTAACAGGAGGATTAGGATTTATTGGTTCTCACACTGTAGTCGAATTGCAAAACGAAGGCTTTGAAGTAGTGATAATTGATAATCTTTCGAACTCTTCAGAAGAGGTTTTAAAAGGAATTACGGCTATTACAGGAAAAACGCCTTTATTCGAAAAATTAGATTTAAGAGAAAAAGCGTCAGTTCAGGATTTCTTTAAAAAGCATAACGATGTTACTGGAGTAATTCATTTTGCAGCTTCAAAAGCAGTGGGAGAAAGTGTTGAGCAGCCTTTATTGTATTATGAAAACAATATTGCTTCGCTGGTTTATTTGTTACAGGAATTACAGCAAAAACCTGAAGCAAGTTTTATTTTTAGTTCTTCTTGTACAGTTTACGGTCAGGCCGAAAAAATGCCAATTACAGAAGATGCTCCCGTGCAGGCAGCAATGTCTCCTTACGGAAACACAAAGCAAATAGGAGAAGAAATCATTACAGATACAGCCAAAGTAACTAATATTAGCGCAATCTTATTACGTTATTTTAATCCGGTTGGAGCGCATGCAAGTACTGAAATTGGAGAATTACCATTAGGAGTTCCTCAAAATTTAGTACCTTTTATTACGCAAACAGGAGTAGGATTACGTAATGAATTATCAGTTTTTGGAGATGATTATCCAACGCCTGACGGAACTGCAGTTCGTGATTATATTCATGTTGTAGATTTGGCAAAAGCACACGTAATTGCGTTACAGCGTTTACTGAATAAAAAGAATTTGGCAAAAGTTGAAACTTTCAATTTAGGAACAGGAAAAGGAAGTTCTGTTCTGGAAGTCATTCATAGCTTTGAAAAAGTAAGTGATAAAAAATTGCCGTACGTAATTAAGCCTCGTCGTGAGGGAGATATTACTGAAGCTTATGCAAATACAGATAAGGCAAATAATGTCTTAGGGTGGAAGGCTGAACTAAGTTTAGACGAAGCAATGGCAAGCGCCTGGAAATGGGAACAAAAAGTGAGGAATAAATAATTTTTGAATAAAATTATAAATTTTTTTAAATCCCAGATTATAGCAATATAATTTGGGATTTTTTTTAACTGGCATTTTATGAAACAAAATTTAGATTATAAATTAATTATTGCTCTCTCAGCTGTTGGAATTGTTTGGGGGACAACGTTTTTAGGGATTAAGGTGGCGGTTGAAACGATTCCGCCCTGGTTTGTAACTTCAATACGTCAGGGATTAGCGGGATTGGTAATGATGACGATTTTATTATTCAAAAAAGAATTAGAATGGATTGGCTGGGAAAATTTAAAACGTCAGCTTGTTCCTTCGATTTTAATGATTGTGATTGCCAATGGTTTTACTACAATTGCGGAGCAAAATATACCAAGCGGATTAGCATCGGTCATAAATGCGCTGACTCCAATTCTTATTTTTTTGGGAAGTATTATGTTTGGATTGCAAAAAATGAGTATCAGAGGATTTGTAGGTGTAATTATTGGGTTTTCCGGAGTAGTTTTTATTTTTAAAGACGGACTCGGATCATTTTTAGATGCTGACTATAGAACCGGAGTAATGTTTATGGGGCTTGCAATTTTAGCTTGGGCAGCGGGAACAATTTATACCAAAACGCACGTTAATAAATCGAACAACATAACACTGAATTTATTTTATCAGTTTACAATGGCATCTTGTATTCAGCTAGTATTGGCGTCTATTTTTTCGCCAAATCCGGATTTTAATTCGTGGAGTTCAAAAAGTATTTTCGCCGCTTTGTATTTGTCAATTTTTGGATCGGTGATCGCTTTTTTCTGTTATAATTATGCTTTAAAACACGTTACAGCGGTTCAGGTTTCGATTTTGTCGTATATCAATACAATAATCGCTGTTTTTTTAGGCTGGCTGCTTTTAGATGAAGTAATCACAATTGATTTTGTTATAGCAACAGCACTTATTATTCTGGGTGTTTTTATTGTAAATTATAAAAAGAAGGAAAAGAAAGCTTTGTAAAAAGAATCGCTTTGATTTAATTTATTTTGTAAATTTGTAAGATTAAATTGTAGGAAATATGAATAAGAAAAAAGAAGATCCGAAGAATGATAAGGTTGAAGAACCTGCGGTTGAATATGAAATTCAAAAGCCTAAATTTAAAGGAATAGATCCTGAAACCTTTGATTTTGATGCTGAGTTCGCAAAAGGATTAACACTGGAAGAAGCTAAAGCGGAATCAATCAAGAGAATAAGAGAGTGGTGGGGCAAATAGAAATAAACTCTACACCAGATGTTGTTAGATTTTTAGATGATTTGATTAATGAATTGTATAAGAAAGAATATTTTGGATTTATAGAATCTGCAGAAAAGTATGTATCTGATATTTACAAGGCAATTCCTGATAGAATAAAGAAAACAACACATAAGAAAACTCCAAATAATATTAAATATTTAGGTTCAAATTATATTTTTTATAAAGTAAATCCAAGAACAACATGGTATATCTTTTTTGAAAAAAACGAGAATTATTATTTAATAACAGGTATTATAAATAATAATTCTTGTGAGGCAAATGAGCTGTAAAAGCAAAATCCTCATAAACAATCTGTTCATGAGGATTTTTTTTATATCGTCAATAACTGAAAACAGCTACTAAAAACTGAATACTAATTAAGCATTCGCAGTAACCGCTTCTTTATCGATTTTATTAATCAAACCAGCTAATACTTTTCCTGGACCAACTTCGGTAAACAAAGTAGCACCATCAGCGATCATTTGTTGTACAGATTGAGTCCATTTTACAGGAGCTGTCAATTGAATAATTAAGTTCTTTTTGATTTCGTTGGCGTCAGAAACCGCATTTGCTGTTACGTTTTGGTAAACAGGGCAAATAGGAGTAGAGAATGTAGTTGCTTCAATTGCAGCAGCCAATTCTTCTCTTGCAGGTTCCATCATTGGTGAGTGAAAAGCTCCTCCAACAGGTAAAATCAAAGCGCGTTTTGCTCCGGCAGCTTTCATAGCTTCACAAGCTTTTTCAACGGCAGTAGTTTCTCCTGAAATAACCAATTGTCCAGGACAGTTGTAATTTGCAGCCACCACGATTCCGTCGATTGAAGCGCAAACTTCTTCTACAATATTATCAGCTAAACCTAAAACGGCAGCCATTGTAGATGGAGTAATTTCGCAAGCTTTTTGCATAGCAAGAGCACGTTGAGAAACTAATTTAAGACCATCTTCAAAAGATAAAGTTCCGTTAGCAACTAATGCAGAGAATTCTCCTAAAGAATGTCCTGCAACCATTTCTGGTTTAAAATCTTCGCCTAAAGTTTTTGCTAAAATAACCGAGTGTAAAAATACAGCAGGTTGAGTTACTTTAGTCTCTTTTAGTTCTTCGGCAGTACCTTCGAACATGATATCTGTAATTCTAAAACCTAGAATTTCATTAGCTTTTTCAAATAATTCTTTGGCTAAAGCCGATGATTCATATAAGTCTTTGCCCATTCCTGTAAACTGTGCGCCCTGACCCGGAAATACGTATGCTTTCATTTGTCTAATTTAAGATTGAATTTTTTTGAATTGAAAATTAGTTTCAATTGAAAGGCAAAAATAACACTTTTTTACTTCGTATAATCCTTAAACATATAAATCCACGCTAATCTTGAAAATCTAAGATTAAAAGATGTGAGTAAAGTAATCACAACTGCAATAATGGGAATAATTCTTAAATCGAAATTTTTCTCAAAGAAAAACTGTGCAATACAATACGTGGCGATTCCCTGAGCAACTGTTAATCCGTAGTTTACATACATGGCGCCAAAGAAATAACCAGGTTCTTTCTGGAACTTGTAGTTGCAATGACTGCAGTATTCATTCATTTTTGGTAAACCAAAATTCAGAAAAATATTTTTGTCTTTAAAAACTTTTCCTTTATGACAAATAGGACATTCGTTGCTTAAAATATGAGTTAATGCACTTGACATGATCTTGTTGTTTTTTATTTATACAAAGGTAATCCAGAGTAGTATTAAAGTCTTTTTTATATCTTCGCTACTTATAGCACAATAAAGACATTTTTTAAGAAAAAAATCCAAAATCCAAAATCCAAAATCCAAAATCCAAAATCTGAAATCCCAAATCTAAAATCTAAAATCTAAAATCTGAAATCTAAAATTTAATCGCATATGAAAAGATATCCCGTTTATAGTGTTCAGAATTTCAGTTGCAACGATATTCACCGTGATTTTTATGTAAATACATTCAAAGAACATCTAAAAAGTCATAGTTTTGTCGAAGAACCCCACCGACACGATTCATATTTAATGGTATTTTTTACAAAAGGTTCAGGGCAGCATGAAGTCGATTTTGATCAATTCGCAATAAAAAGAGGAAGTTTATTCGTTTTACAGCCCGGACAAATGCATCATTGGAATTTGTCTGAAGATATTGAAGGCTTTGTGATCATCTTTTCGCAGGAATTGTATAATCTCTATTTCGGGCAAAAAAATATCAACGAATATAACTTTTATCATTCGATTCATAATCGGCCGGAAATGGTTTTCGATGAAAAAGAAATTCCAAAAATTCAGCCTTATTTTGATTTGCTAATTCAGGAAAACAGTCACGAAAATCGCTATCAACTCGATAAAATGCTTAATTTACTAGATTGCATTCATATCGAAATTGCGCGCAAATACAACGAAACCTATTCGCATCAAACGCATTCCTATAATATTAAAATTGATAAGTTCGAAATGCTTTTGGAGCAATATTTCAGACAAGAAAAATTGCCTTCTTTTTATGCCGAAAAACTAAATATAACTTTGAAGCATTTAAACAGAATCTGCAACGAAATTCTTCAAAAAACAGCCACCGAAGTCATTACAGATCGTGTCGTTTTAGAAATAAAAAGAATGCTGATCGACAAACAATTAGCCGTAAACGAAGTAGCGTTCAAAGTAGGTTACGAAGATTACTCCTATTTCTCCCGATTTTTCAAAAAACAAACCGGAATGTCACCAACAGAATTCCGAAATACTGCGCGATAGTTTTTGCCACGAATTACATTAATTTGCACTATTTTTTTTTTATAAGTGGAAATATATTACCACAGATTAAAAGATTTACACTGATTATTATTCGCGTAGTACAGAAAAAAAATCTTTTTTAATCTTTTAATCTGTGGCAAAAAAATAAAAATAATAATTCGTGCAAATTAATGTAATTCGTGGCAAACAAAAAAAGCCAGCACTTCCTAAAAAAGTGCTGGCTTTTAACCAATCAAATTAAATCTATTCTAAAAGAATTAAGCTTGTTTTACAAATTGTAATTCAATGTTTAAACGAACTTCCTCTCCAACTAAAACACCCCCTGTTTCAAGCGCAGAGTTCCAGTTTAAACCCCAGTCTTTACGATTGATTTTTCCTTCTATGCTTAAACCTACTTTTATATTTCCCCAAGGATCAGTTAAGATTCCGCTATATTCTACAGGAAATTTAACTTCTTTTGAAATACCTTTGATTGTTAAATCTCCAGTTAATTCATAATCTCCAGCATCAATTTTTTTGAAAGAAGAAGCCTTGAAAGTTAATTTCGGATTGTTTTCAACATCAAAAAAATCTGCACTTCTTAAGTGACCGTCTCTGTCTGCATTGGCAGTATCGATAGAAGCGATATCACCAGAAAATTCGATTGCAGCATTTTCGAAGTTCTCTCCGTCTGAAGTAATTGTTGCGTCGTAAGTTCCAAATTTACCTGAAACATTTGTAAACATCATGTGTTTAACTTTAAAACCAATTTCTGAATGTGTTGGGTCAATTGACCATTTTGTAGTTGCCATAATTTTTATTTTTAAATAATTAATTTCATTTTGATAGGACAAAGTTACGTCCGTAGTACTCGAAACACACTTAACCTAGATTAAGAAATGAAAAAAGCGATTTTTTATTTTAGAGTTTTTTTTTGCCACGACCCGAGCGATAGTGAATAGGCGAAGCAATTCCACTAATTCTTACTAATTAATTCGTGCTCATTCGTGAAATTCGTGGCAACTTGACACAGATTGAAAAATTATTTTAATCATTTTAATCTGTGGCAAAAACTATGCGTAGTAATTATTAGTGGATTAAATTTAATCTTTGTTATTTAAATAATAAGTCAACGCTCCCGAAGGACATTTATGAATCGTTTTTATGATTTTTTCAGAAGTCGAAGCTTCAGGTAAAATCCAGGGTTTTTCTTTTGGATGAAAAACATCCGGATTATTCTTTACACAATTAGCAGAATGTATGCATTTTCCGGATTGCCAAATAATGGTTACTTCTCCGTTTGTATATTCTTTGGTTAAGTTATCTGGATTCATGATCGAAAGTTTTAAATGGTTAGTTTTGAGTAGAATAAAACCAAATTTTATCTAATAAAAATACGTTTTCTTTTTTAGTTCTGATAAAAATTGGGCAAAAAAGAAACGATAATAAGCTGAATATCAACTTATATATCGTTTCAAGAAAAAAATATTAATTGTAATCTATGAATTAATAGTTCATCGGAATGTCCATCAATAAAAACTCAGCATCTGTATTGGCTTTAATGTTTAAAGTATCAGTTCCTGAAATTCCAACAGCATCACGAGTGTTTAATTCCTGACCGTTGATCGTTACATTTCCTTTTAGGATGAAAGCATAAACCCCGTTTCCTTCTTTTTTAATTTTATATTCAGTAGACACACCTGAGTCAAAATTACCCATTTGAAACCAGGCATCCTGATGAATCCAAACCCCTTCATCGTCTGCATTAGGAGACAAAACTTGCGCTAATTTATTATGTCTGTCAGCAACATTTAAAGTAATTTGTTGGTAACGAGGATCTACATTTCTTTTATTCGGGAACAACCAGATTTGTAAAAGCTTAGTTTGCTGATCAGCATTTGGGTTAAATTCACTGTGTTGAACACCAGTTCCTGCACTCATCACCTGAATATCACCATGTTTAATGATCTCAGTATTCCCCATACTATCTTTATGTGCCAAGTCTCCTTCAAGCGGAATCGTAATGATTTCCATATTATCGTGAGGATGCGTTCCAAAACCCATTCCGCCCGCAATCGTGTCATCGTTCAAAACACGAAGCGCTCCAAACTGAATTCTTTCAGGATTGTACCAGCTCGCAAAACTAAAGCTGTGATAAGCGTTCAACCATCCGTGATTTGCGTTTCCTCTTGTTTCTGCTTTGTGCAATACTATATTTTCCATGATCTTATATGTTTTGTTATTTTTATAGTACAAAGATACCACCAAGGTCAATGAAACGCACTTAACCTAGATTAAGAAAAGATTTTTATGAGATTCTGAGGGGCTAAGATGCTAAGTTTTTTCAGGAGCAGAAGTTTACGTTTTCAAAAAAACGTTACGTCCCGCTATCCATTTCAATCTTTTGTGCCGAACACCGGCACAAAAGGATTTCCACTTCTATCGGGGCTAGATTAGAAGTTTTATTTTCATAAGTCGCTGTATGTACAGCTTAATAAATAAAGTAACCGCACAGTTTGTCATCTCGACGAAGGAGAGATCACACAAGTGGCTCGACAAAGATTGGCGATTCGTTTCTATCGGGGCTAAATGAGAAGTTTTATTTTTAGAAGAAATGCAATTTGCATAAAAGTTCCAGAGGAACGAATTATGTTGTAGGGATGTCCCGAAGCTTCGGGATCAATCCATTCTACGCAATCATAATCGACAAATATTGGCGATTATTGGATCGGAGTTTCTAGTGTGATCTCTCCTCCGTCGAGATGACAAGATTGTGGTTAATTTCAAAAAGAGCAATAAAACTTTGCGACTTCGCGACTTTGCGAGATTATTAAAAACTGAATTATTTAATCCTAATCAATATCCCTTTTCCAACAACTTCATCAAGATAATTCGCAGCCGAACTTTGCTTATCATGCATGAAAAACGGAATAGTGTCTTTTTTAATTTGGTCTTTTGGGATACTTATAATTAAGTCAGTATTGATAAAATTGTCCAATAGTATTACGTTGCCATACGAAATTTTTCCTTTTGGCAGATACTTATTATCAAAAGCAAAAACACTATCATTAAAAGTGATTTTGTCCTTTTGAAGGTAGGAATTGTTGTCTTCGATTAAATAATTATAACGACCAGTGAGCTTTTCCGTTTTCTGGACTAAATTAATAGAAAGTAATGTTAGTATTAAAGTAAAATATTTCATGGTGCTTAACTATATTGACTTATAAACTGTTGTACAACTGCATCGGTATTCTCATGACGTTTTTTTCTTTCTAAAACAATTGGCGGCGCAGCTCTTTCGAGACAATCCTGAACGGCACAAGTCTCGCAAGTAACCCCCACAATTCGTTTCACCAAAGGTTTGCCCTCAATAAATTTGAATTTCTTTTTCATTGCCGGAGTAATTAAGATTCCCACAGAAATACTTCGGATGTAATTTTCAGAAAAAGGATCTTTTGTAGCCGAAGAGAAAACCAAATATTCATTTCCGCTATTAGCGTAACTTGATATTTGAGCATCAAAAAAGTGAGATTTATTTTGTTTGATCGCTTCGTCAATCGTTTTAACCGAAACCCATCTTCTGCAATAATGTTCGTTGGTTTCATTCGCGTGTGGTTCCTGCTGATGCGTAATATGTAATTCTTTATTAATTTGATAAACATCAGAACCAACCCGATGCGATAATCTTAAAAAGAACAAGTTTTTCAGCTGAAAATCTTTCGGTAGTAAATTGGTTAAACGCTGGTAAAACGATTCCGGCGAAACTTCAAAGCTTTCTATTAATGCTACAAAAGCTTCCGGTTTTGGATTTTCATTTTCCAGGAAAGAATTGATTTTATCTACAATTAATTTTCTCGGCAATAATAAAGCACCGGCAAAATAAGAAGCGTAAAAATTGTGTAAAACCTGATCGAAATTTTCAAACTTAATCCAACTGAAAGTCAGTAGTCGATCTGAAATGTTTAGGTAATTATAGGCAATTTCTTTGGCTAAAATAAAAGCTTTTTGCGGTGCATCAAGTTCTGTAGAAAGCAATAAAGTTTTGCTTTTAGGAACATAAATCGAACGCAAATCACCCAAAGCTTCCTGGTCTGTAAAAACAATTTCTTTTATAGTGTATTCGTATTCTTCTTTTAGAATAGCTTGCAATTCTTCAATGCTAATTTTAGAATCCAGATTAATCTGAAACGACTTCGAAAACGCAATTACTTTCTCTTCAAGATCTTCAAAATAATTGCTGTGCGCTTCCTGATACGAACGCAAAGCAGCCAGAAAGAAACTTTCTCGGCTTAAATTGTAATGCTGTGCAATTTCGATAATCGTACTAATAAACGCATTGACTTTTGCCGGAGCATTGGCAATAATGTCAATTAAATCAGCTTCCTGAATCCCGAAAAGCTCCAGCGGAATCTCTTTTAAAATTCCTGACTTTAAGATTTCGCCAATCGGAGCGAGGTTATTATCGAGTTTTAACGACACTAATTGATCGTAAGGAATGTCTAAATGCGTACAAAGCAGTAAAATTTTATCTGTTTTTGGATATTTTTTTCCCTTTTCAATCTCATTTAAGTATGATTTTGAAAGATTTGTGAGTTTGGCTAAGCCAAAAAGTGAAAGATTTTTTTGGGTGCGAACTTGCTTGAGTTTTAGCCCAAAGATCAGCTTTATATAGTCTTTTTCGATATCCATAAATCAAATATAATCAATTCAAAAATAATCGCCAAAAAATTATTTTTAATATTTAGCGAACGTTCGCTTGTTTTGTAAAAAACTTTTTTCTAATATTGTGGTGTAGAAATTATTAGATATCAAGTAGTTGTGTTTTTAAAATTTAAAAAAGATATAAGCTATTCGATTCTTACTAATGAAAATAAAATCCACAGCTATGAAAAACCAATTAGAAATTACCGAGACGGCAATGGAATTTTTAGCCGAAAAGAAGCTTTCTTATCCAAAGATCTGGACAGAAGAAGCAATTGTTTTTATCACCGATTTGCATCGAAAATTCGAATCGCAACGAAAACTGTTATTGTTACAACGCGAACAAAAACAAACTGCTTTTGATCAGGGCGTCATGCCGGTTTTTACTCCGGAAACAAAAAGTGTCAGAGAAGGTAATTGGACAGCTGGAGAAATCCCAAAAGATTTACTGGACAGAAGAGTAGAAATCACCGGGCCTGTTGATCGTAAAATGATTATCAATGCTTTAAATTCTGGTGCCAAAACCTTTATGGCCGATTTTGAAGATAGTACTTCGCCAACCTGGCAAAATTTGATGGACGGGCAAATGAATTTAATCGATGCGGTTAACAAAACAATTACCTATACCGATTTGGCAAAACAAAAGTCCTATCATTTAAATGAGAAAACGGCAACGCTAATTGTACGTCCGAGAGGTTTGCATTTGCCTGAAAAGCATGTTTTGATAGAAGGAAATGAAGTTTCGGGTTCTTTGGTAGATTTTGGTTTGTATGTTTTTCACAATCATAAACGACTTTTAGAAAACAATTCAGGACCGTATTTCTACATTCCGAAATTAGAACATTATCTCGAAGCGCGTTGGTGGAATACTGTAATTGATTTTACCGAGGATTATTTAAAACTGAAAAGAGGCACAATAAAAGTGACGGTTTTAATCGAGACTATTACCGCTAGTTTTCAGTTGGATGAAATCATTTACGAACTAAAAGAACATATCGTTGGCTTGAATTGCGGACGTTGGGATTATATTTTCTCCTATATCAAAAAGTTTAGAAAAAATCCAAAATTCATTGTTCCAGATCGCGATCAGGTAAATATGACTTCGCCTTTTATGAACGCTTATTCAAATTTGGTAATTCAAAGATGTCATAAAAGAGGTATTCATGCGATTGGCGGAATGGCAGCTCAAATTCCGATTCGGAATAATGAAGAAGCCAATGCAATAGCTTTTGCAAAAGTAAAAACCGATAAAGAACGTGAAGTAAAAAATGGTCATGATGGAACCTGGGTAGCACATCCGGATTTGGTTGCCATTGCAAAAGAAATTTTTGATAAAGGAATGCCAACTCCAAACCAGATTCATATAAAAAGAGAACATCGAAAAATTACAGAGGCAGATCTAATTGAACCACCAATTGGAATCATCACTGAAAATGGTGTTCGAAAAAATATCAACGTTGGAGTTTTATATCTGGCTTCATGGCTTAACGGACAAGGCGCAGCGGCATTACATAATTTAATGGAAGATTCGGCAACGGCCGAAATTTCGAGATCGCAATTGTGGCAATGGCTTCAAAATAAAGTGCTTTTAGATAATGGACGAAAATTAGATTTGGCTTATTATCATGAATTGGCCTTAGACGAATTTAAAAAAATCAAAGACGAATTAGGCGAGGAAAATCACGAAAAACGTCAATTTCCTCTTGCTGAAAAAGTCTTAGAAAGATTGGTTGTAAATCCAGATTTCGTTGATTTTTTAACGATTCCGTGCTACAAATATTTATTAAAAATTAAAAATTTAGAATTAAAAATTAAAAATATTTTTTGCGCATAATTTTAGTAAATAACACCGCTTTTTAATTTTTAATTCTCAATTTTTAATTGAATGAAATGCTTTTACTAACCACTTTAACTAAACTATTTATGAAAACAACAGAAGACAGAATTCAGGAATTGATTAACGATTGGATTACGAACCCAAGATGGAAAGGTGTTGAACGTCCTTATACCGCTACAGAAGTAGTGACGCTTCAGGGATCGTATCAAATTGAGCATTCTATTGCCAAAATGGGAGCGCAAAAATTATGGAGAAAGTTAAAAAGTCAGGATTATGTTGCTGGTTTGGGCGCGTTGACAGGAAATCAGGCGATTCAGGAAGTCGATGCTGGTTTGGAAGCGATTTATTTGAGCGGTTGGCAAGTTGCTGCTGATGCAAATCTGGCGGGAGAAATGTATCCTGACCAATCGCTTTATCCGGTAAACAGTGTGCCTATGGTGGTAAAGAAAATAAATAATGCTTTGTTACGTGCTGATCAGATTCAGACCGTAAATGGGGTTGAAGATAAAAAAGATTACTTAGTTCCGATTGTGGCGGATGCTGAAGCTGGTTTTGGCGGAAACTTAAATGCTTTCGAATTAATGAAATCAATGATTGAAGCGGGGGCTTCAGGAGTTCATTTTGAAGATCAGTTAAGTTCCGCCAAAAAATGCGGACATTTAGGTGGGAAAGTTTTGGTTCCAACGCAAGAAGCAATTAATAAATTGATTGCAGCTCGTTTAGCATCTGATGTTATGGGAGTTTCAACACTTATTGTGGCAAGAACAGATGCGGATGCGGCTAATTTATTGACCAGCGATGCAGACCCAAGAGATGCTAAATTTATAACTGGCGAAAAAACAAATGAAGGTTTCTTCTACGTAAATAGCGGAATCGATCAGGGAATCGCACGAGGTTTAAGTTATGCGCCTTACGCTGATTTAATTTGGATGGAAACCAGTAATCCGGATTTAGTTTATGCTAAAAAGTTTGCTGATGCCATGAAAAAAGAATTCCCGGATAAAATGTTGGCTTACAATTGTTCACCATCATTTAACTGGGCGGCAAAATTATCAGTTGCTGAAATGGAAACATTCAGAGAAGATTTGGCTGCGATGGGATATAAATTCCAGTTCATTACTTTGGCAGGATTCCATGCTTTGAATACGAGTATGTTCGAATTGTCTAAAGCGTATAAAGAACGCGGAATGGCAGGATATTCTGAATTGCAGGAAAGAGAATTCGCTTTACAGAATAGCGGATTCAGAGCGGTAAAACATCAGGCGTTCGTAGGAACTTCTTATTTCGATGCTGTTCAGAATACGGTGATGATAGGGAAATCAACGATAACGGCGATGGAACATTCTACAGAGGTTGAGCAATTTTAATTCAAAAGAAAAAGCCAGTTTATTAACTGGCTTTTTTGTTTTTTGTTTTTGCCACAGATTTCACGGATTAAAATGATTTTTTTAGCCACGAATTACACAAATTTCCACGAATTTTATTTTCAATTTTAAACCAATTTTATTAGTGGAAATTTGTGTAATTCGTGGCAACATTTTTTTAATCCCTTTAATCTGCGAATCCCGATAGTTATCGGGAGTGGCAAAAAAACTATTTCTTCAAAAGCCGTGCTTTCATTTTGCTGAAGAATTCTGGTGTTACACCAATGAAAGAGGCGATTTGTTTTTGAGGAACTTTATGAACTAAAGTCCCGTATTTTTTACAGAATTTATCGAAACGTTCTTCGGCTGGTAAACTTAAATTGTCCATTAATCGCTGTTGATTGGCAACTAATGAATTCTCTATTAATATCCTGAAAAAACGTTCTAATTTAGGAATCTCGTGAAACAATTGTTCCTGGTTTTCTTTAGACAAAGAAATTAATTCTGCATCTTCTAAAACTTCTATAAAAAGCTGTCCTGGTTTTTGTGAAAAATAGCTGTACATATCGCTGATCCACCAACCCTGACAGGCAAATGACAGAACATGTTCTACGATATTATCGTTGATATTGAAGCTTCTTAAAATTCCGGAATTGACAAAGTAAGAATGTTTACAAACTTCTCCGGCGCTTAGTAAAATGGTTTTGGCTTTATAAGTATGCTTTTCGGTTTTTGATAAAAAAAGAGCTTGTTCTTCTGGTGTTAACGAAACGTGTTTGGCAATATTTTCAAGAATTAACTCCATTATTGTTCTTTTATCAAAGTGAATGAAGTGGCTTTAAAACGGTTGTTGACTACTTTTCCGGTTACTGAAGCTTTACGGATTTTATTGCAAAAACCATCTTCGGCATGAGCGTCGCCATGTTCGTCGATTGTGGTTCCGTCAACGAAATAAGGTTTTCCATCAATGCGAACGGCTAAATCACAACTTTTACCTTTCATTCCAAATTGACATTCGCCACAAGCAGTTTCTACGATTTGAGGTTTTTCGGTTGTTTTTTTATCCTGAGCCTGAGTTGCGATTCCAACAAATAGGAAGAATATAAATAATGCTTTTTTCATTTTTAAGAGTTTACGGTTATTAATTTTGAAGTTTCTTTGGCGCGTTCTACAATTTCTTCTATTGGAGTGGCTAATGAGTCATGACTTAATACAACTCCCATTCGGCGATAAGGTCTTGAAGTTGGTTTTCCGAAGATTCTGAAATCGGTTTTTGGTAAAGCAGCTACTTTTTCGATTCCGGTAAAAGTAGGGTTTGTAGAATCTTCTGATGCTAAAATTACGGCACTTGCTCCGGCTTTTTCAAGAATGATTTCGAAAATAGGAAGGCTTAAAATAGCACGTAAATGCAATTCGAATTCATTGAAATTCTGTGTTCCGGCCAAAGTTACCATTCCGGTATCATGTGGACGCGGAGAAAGTTCAGAGAAATAAACGCCATCGTTGGTTAGGAAAAATTCAACTCCAAAAAGTCCGGCTCCGCCAAGCGCTTCAGTAATTTTTTCGGCCATATCTTGGGCTTCATATAAATCTTTTTCTGAAACTAAAGCGGGTTGCCAGCTTTCCTGATAATCGCCACGTTCTTGTCTGTGACCAATTGGCGCACAAAATAAGGTTGGATTATTATTTTGAGTAATCGTTAAAAGCGTAATTTCTGAATTAAAATCTACAAATGCTTCTACAATAACTTCGATAACATCGCCACGAGAACCTGCAACAGCATATTGCCATGCTTTTTCGATATCGCTTTCTGTTTTTATAGTCGATTGTCCTTTTCCAGACGAAGACATTAAAGGTTTTACCACGCAAGGAATTCCAACTTCCTGAACGGCTTTTTGTAATTCTTCGGCAGAAGTTGCGTATTGATATTTGGCCGTTTTTAAACCTAATTCTTTTGACGCTAAATCACGAATTGCTTTGCGATTCATGGTAAAGTTTGCCGCTTTCGCTGAAGGAACAACGGTGATGCCTTGTTTTTCGTAATCGTAAAAACGTTCGGTACGAATGGCCTCTATTTCTGGAACTATAAAATCTGGTTGGTGTTTGGCTACAATTCTATCTAAAGCTTCGCCGTCGAGCATGTTGATGACTTCAAAACCGTGTGCAACTTGCATTGCGGGAGCATTTTCGTAACTATCAACTGCAATTATGGTTTGTCCGATTCGTTGTGCCGCAATGACAAATTCTTTGCCTAATTCGCCTGAACCGAGGAGTAGTATTTTCATTTTGTTTGATTTAAATATTGGTTGCTTTGGCTCGCTTTTACAATTATTAAACTGCTTATAAAAGTTATAATCATTAATATAAATGATAAGAATAAAATCATCAGTATTGAAAATAAAATTTGATAAGGAATTTGTGCGTTAAATACTGATGAAATTCCGTTTACGAATAATCCAACAGCATATATGGTAAAAAGAGCGATTATAATTTTTAAACTTACTCCAAAAGAAAATTGGGAACAAGCTTTGAAATAACGTATTTGATTTAATGATGGGCTTATTTTTTTAGCCGTAATCCAAAATAGAAAAACTATAAATAATGGAAACATAATACCCCAGAAAATTGGATTCCAAAACATACCGAAATTGCATATTTGTATACATTGGAAAATGAAATAGCTTTCGGAAAAAATTAAAAGTGGAAAAAAAGAGGTCACAAAAATCCCAGCAACAATTGCGTGTTTTTGTATGTTGTTTTTTGATTCCATTTAAAATTATTTTGAGAGTAAAGATAAATAAAATGGAATTTAATTTCTCGCAGATTTTGCAGATCCAGCAGATTTATTTTTTGTATGAGATTTTAATTTTAAGACAAAGTAACCATGCAGTTTGTCATTTCCACCAAAGGGAGAAATCACACTAGAAACTCGACAAAGATTGGCTTATTTGAACAGAGTTACTCGCGGAGATTCCTCGTTCCTCGGAATGACAAGATTTTGGGAAGTATGAAATGAAATTATAACGTAAAAGTTCTTATGAAGCTGTTTGCGTGAGGGATAGAAGTGGAAAGCCCACAGCCTGACGAAGGAAGTGCGAGGACTTGTAGCGGATAGCCCGGCCCGGAGGGACACGCCCAAATTATTTTTATGGGTAAATTTTTGTTAATAATTATGGCATAACTTCATGTTTGGTGGCTTTGAAACTTTCTTTAAAACGATGCGATATTTCTATATTTGCCAGCTTATAAATAAAACCCCAAAAGAATGAAATTAAATATTTTTTTAGTGATGAGTGCTTTGTGCGTTACATCTCTTTTACAAGCGCAATCGGCAGGAATTACATTTAAGTTAGGAATGGGAGAGCAAAAAGCTGATGCGATTGTTTTTAAAAAAGACAAACAAAAAATTAGCGGGATTGTTAAATTTCCTGGTTCTGCTGATAAAAAAGTAAAAATTAAAGTAGGAGAGGAGAATGAAAAATATGCGAGTAAAGATTTAGATTCAATTCAGATTTTTGATGCGAATAAAAAACTGTCTTACACTTTTGTATGGACAAAAACGAAGGTGTACAAAAAAAAGGGTACAGAATTTAAGACTATTGATGAAAATTGGATCTGTAAAATGATTGAAGGGAAGGCTTCTTTATATATAGGTGGAGAGGAATACGGAATAAAAGAGGTTAAGGTGGAGGATGAAAAGACAAAAGAGAAGGTAAAGGAGGAAAAGATGAAGGTGGTTTCTAGAGATGTTAATCATTATTTGAAGAGAAGTAATGAGGATTATCCTGTATTGGTTTCTATGAGTTCGAATGCTCTCTCGGCAGGATATAATGCTTTTTTTAGGGAATATGGAGTTTATTATTTTAAGGATAATCCGGAAATCGCTAAAAAGATTGAAGATAAAGAATATAAATATGATGACATTGAGAAAGTTGTGGCTTTATATAATGTGAAACCAAAGAAACAAGAACAAAAAGCAGAACAAAAATCTGAGGTAAAAGCGACAAAAACAAAGGCAACGCCAAAAGCAGGATCAAAAACAACTGCTAAAAAGAAATAAATAAAAAAAAGCGATACCTTAAAAAAGTATCGCTTTTGTATTTTTAATGAAAATGATCTTCTTCGATTTCGAATTCAGCATCTTTTTCCCAGATTTCCATTTCGCAGGGTTTGCAGTTGAATTTTAGTTTGTATTCCAATTCGCCTTGTTTTAAAACCAAAGGTTCTTTTACCTTAACGCCTACAATGTCTTTTTGATGTATCGGGCATTTTTTTAATTCGTATTTGATGCAATATTTGGTGGTCATTACACGAGATTTTCCTGGATCCCATTGTAATTCGAATGCTTTTTCAATTTCGGTTACACCGTGACGTTCGTAGAATTTACGAGCTGTTTTGTTCGAAACGTTGTACATGAAATCTAATTTGGTTTCAGGATACGGATGTGACGTTTTTACTATTTGGTGTTCTTCGCGTTTGTAATTTGCCAAACGAATTTCGGTTAACTGATCGTAAACGGTTCTTCGCATTTCGTTGATTTTTGAAATAGGAAGGAACCAGTTTTGAGAAAACATAACGTTGATTTCATCGGCTTTGTAAGGTGTGAAGCCCGTTTTTGCCAATTGCGTTTTGATGTTTTCTTCGATTGATTCACCGGTTTTAGTCTGCTCTTTTGCGTGCTCTAAATTTACGGTGCTTACATTTCCGTCTTCATCGGTTGCGATAAGTTCGAAACCAGTTTCAGTCTCTGTAAGTAATAAAGTCGTGCTTAATTTACGAACAGCGCTATCTTCTCTTTCTACAATTTTAATGAAAGCGGCGTCATTATTTCTGTAGATGAAAGTTCCGTCTTTTACTTCTTTTAAAACGTTTGGATAAATTTTACCGTTTTCGGCTTTGTTTACGTAGATTCCGTCAGCTTCGTTGTTTTCGTTGATGAAACAAAGTCCGTCACCGTTGTTTAGCAATTCGCCATTTTCGATTTCGTAAGCGTTTCCAACAGTTCTGATTAATTTACCAATATATTGACCTTTTGATTTTGGAGTTTCCCAAGAACCAATGGAACTGTGTCTTTCATTTACAAAATAATCGGTATAACCACGGTTGAAGGTTCTGTTTAAAGAAGAATCAAAAGTATAAGTACAAGTTCCGGAAGAAGCTTTGATGTATTTTCCGCGTCCATCTCCTTCTAAATAGCTGTCTAATTTTTGACGTAAATAAGAAACGTTGTTTTTTACATAAACTACATCTTTTAATCGGCCTTCGATTTTAAAAGAAACGATTCCGGCTTCGATAAGATTTGGAATTTGCTCTGAAATATCTAAATCTTTTATCGAAAGTAAGTGGCTGTTTTTGATTAAAGTTTCTCCGTTTCCGTCGATTAGGTTATAAGGTAAACGGCAGTTTTGTGCGCAAGAACCACGATTGGCGCTGCGTTCTCCGTTTGCCACACTCATATAGCAGTTTCCGCTAAAGGACACACATAATGCACCGGTTACGAAAAATTCTAATTCAACATCGGCTTCGTCGTAAATGGTTTTAATTTGATGTAAGTTCAATTCGCGGGCTAAAACCACACGTTTGATTCCGGCATCTTTAAGGAATTTAATTTTATCGGCATCACGGTTATTGGATTGTGTACTTGCGTGAAGTACGATAGGAGGCAAGTCCATTTCCATAATTGCCATATCCTGAATAATAAGGGCATCGACACCAATGTCGTATAATTCCCAGATCATTGAACGGCAAGTTTCAAGTTCGTTGTCGTACAAAATGGTATTCATAACCACAAAAACCTGAGCATTAAATAAGTGCGCATATTGTACTAATGCAGCAACATCTTCGATAGAGTTGTTGGCATTTGAACGTGCTCCAAATTGTGGCGCACCAATATAAACTGCATCGGCGCCACTATTTATGGCTGCCATTCCTCCAATTAAATCTTTAGCCGGAGCTAATATTTCGATCTTCTTCATTTTTAAGACTTTAACCTTCTGTGGTATTCACGGAAAAAAGTTTGCAAAGTTCTTATAAATATTTCGAGTTTACTAATACTGAAGTGACTTTTTTTGAAATAGTTGGGTTATATGGAATGATGATATTTAAAAATAGAAGTTTTACTTCGTGATAAATTATTCTGCTTATTCAGTTTTTTTGTCTGATAGCAAATCTCAACCATCTTCCTGATTTTAGGAAAATGGTTGTTTACTAGATTGCTTTTTAGTTTGGATCAGATTAATACTCAAACAAAGTTATAGAAGATGCTGTTCCGTTTATATAATCGGTAGTGGTTATTTTTTTTATAAGATAACCTTCTTTATTATAGATATAGTACTCTTTTATTGGTCTGCTTGCATACCATAGCCAGTCTGTAATATGAGTTGTTGGAGTAGGTGAAAAAGTTATTTTATCACTACCTTGAGTTTGCATATAAGACAGGATAGGGTAGCTTGTTATTTTATACCAAGCTTCATTGGCATAAATTCCCGGTTTAGAAGTGTCAATATTATATACGTCATCGCTAAGGCTATGATGCTCCTGACCTGGTACAATGTGACCTGTTTTATCGAAAGTCTGCATCCAGTAATAGGCTGAAACTTTTACTTTGTTATCACCCAAATCCAGATAAACGAAGTCTATTATAAATCTATAACCTGAAATGTTTGGAAAATTAATATTATCGTAGGCTTCATATCTTTTTGCCTGCGTAATTCTGTCCTGATCGTCGTAAGAATACTGAACAGTTATATCACCATTTGTTTTTAGTTCGGTGATATTACCTCTTGCATCATATAAATATCTGTTTTCTGTAGTGGTGCTTACTTTACTATTAGAATAGGTAAAAGTATCCATGAAGTCTATATTTGTACTAGCCTGATTACCATTAAAGCCTGCTGCGTATTTTTTAGTAGACTTTAATTGTCTCATTTCATCGTACTCATAATCGGTTCTGCTTCCCCACCAGCGCTTTATTGTGTCTCTAAATGTATTCAATGAGTCTTTAATAGCTGCTTCCTGAGTAAAATTCATTACATCTTTATAGTAATAAACTCTCTTTACTAATTTTAAATCATCTTCAAGCTTTTTTCCTGTTAATGATTTGATATTATTGGTAATTGCTGGTTTAAGCTGAACTTTAACGATTGGAGGTTTTGATGGTTCAGGAGCTATTACTTCTGGTGTTGTAGTAGGATTTTCTTCGCTTGAACAGCTAATTATGCTAAATGCCATTATGGCGCCTAGTATTATTTTCTTCATTTTGGGTGGTTGTTTTTGGTTGTGCTTATTCCTGATAAAAATAATATTTTATTTGATAGGTTCGTAAATAAGTTGAACAACGCCTGATTTGAAAATATTGGTTTCAAGTAATTTTAATTCTATTCGTTTTTTTAAATCTTCGAATAATGGTTTGCCGTTTCCTAAAACGATTGGATGCACGGATATTCTATAGGTATCGATAAGATTAAATTGAATAAAAGTTTTAATTAAGCTGGCCCCACCATATAACCAGATGTCTTTTCCGGATTGTTTCTTGATTTCGTTTACTGTATTTGCGATGTCAGAATTTATGAAAGTGGCATTGTCGTCTTTTTTGTGTTGACTTGAAAAAACGTATTTTTCTTTAGCATGTACTTCTTTCCAAAGCGATTTTTCATCAGTATTTGCATTTTCATCCGGTTGGTAATTTCCCCACATATCATAACTTACTCTGCCGTAAAAAATAGTATCGATACTGGATAAAAAACCATCAAAATCCATGTCATCGTCCATAATACACCAATCGGTTTCTCCGTTCGGACCTTCAATAAAACCGTCGAGGGTTACAGCTAAGTCTAAAATTACTTTTTTCATTTTTCGATAAATTTTGTTTTATGTTTTGGAGATAAAAATATAGTATTTCAGATGTATTAAAAACAAAAAACTACTTAGTTTATTAACCAAGTAGTTTTCTTCTCAAAAAAATAGTGCCAAATATTATGACAATTTTTTCGCTTTAATTTTTGCCAAAGTATTTTCGATGGTGTTTAATTGTTTTGAAACAATTGCAATTTGAGAACTATCAAGATGATTATGCTCAAGGGCCATTTTGTATTTTTCGATAGCTGCTTCTTCTCCTGTAATACAGGCATTGATGATGGCTTCGGTATCGCCACTTGTAAAGGATGATTTAATATCGATCCAGGCGCGGTGTATGGCTCCTAATGGTCCGCCACCTGCAGTATCTGTTGATTTTCCTAGTTTATTGATTTCGTCTTGTATTTCTACAATAAATAAAGCACGTTCGCGGGCATAATCAAGAAAGTCGGTTTTGATTGCCGGGCTGCTTACGTGTTCAGCTGCATTGGTATATCCTAGTTTTCCGTCTTCAAGAATTGAAATTAATCCTTCTAATGTACTAACTGCTTTTTCTGTGGTTTCATCTGTATGTATCATAATAAATGTTTTTTAAATTTTATAATACAAAGTTGGGATTTTATAAAGCGATATGTCTTATAGAATTATGATGGGTGTTTATAAAATTGTGGAATGGGAATTTTGAAAGATTAAGATTTGTTTGCCACGAATTGCACAAATTTTCACTAATTACTGTATGTTGGGTTTGCGTGAGGGATAGAAGTGGAAAGCCCACAGCCTGACGAAGGAAGTGCGAGGACTTGCAGCGAATAGCCCGGTTCGCCGCGGCGAAACACGCCCAAAATAATCGCATAAAAAAACAGCTTAAAGTATAAAAGTGATGAAACTTTTAACCTTAAGCCGTTTTTAATAAAATTATTTAGGGTATTACACAGCCAAAGCTTCTTTGATTCTGCGTAATGCTTCTTTTAAGATATCGTCGCTTGTTGCGTAAGAGAAACGAATACAGTTTGGATTTCCGAAAGCATCTCCTGTTACTGTTGCAACGTTAGCTTCGGCCAAAAGGTACATCGAAACGTCGTTTGCATCTTTGATCTCAGTTCCTTTTAATGTTTTTCCGAAGAAAGAAGAAACGTCTGGGAATACGTAAAATGCTCCTTCTGGAACGTTGATTTTTACTCCTGGAATTTCTTTTAATAATCCAACCACTAAATCTCTACGAGTGTGGAACGCTTGAACCATGTGGTTTAATACGCTAGGATCAGCTTCTACAGCAGTAATTGTAGCACGTTGCGCTACTGAGTTTGCTCCTGAAGTTACTTGCCCCTGAATTTTTGTACATGCTTTTGCGATGAATTCCGGAGCTCCGATGTAACCAATTCTGTATCCTGTCATAGCGAATGCTTTTGCTACTCCGTTTACAGTGATAGTTCTTTCTAACATTCCCGGGATTGAACCGATGCTGCAGAATGTTCCTGAGAAATTGATGTGCTCGTAAATTTCGTCAGCAACTACATATATGTTTGGGTGTTTTTCTAAAACTTTTGCAAGAGCTGTTAACTCTTCTCTGCTGTAAACAGATCCAGATGGGTTACAAGGAGAAGAGAACCACATCATTTTTGTTTTTGGTGTAATGGCAGCTTCTAATTGTTCTGGTGTAATTTTGAAATCAGTATCTACAGATGTTGGAACTTCAACCGGAACTCCTCCTGAAAGTTTTACAATTTCGAAATAAGAAACCCAGTATGGTGCCGGTAAAATAACCTCGTCACCATCGTTTAACATTACTTGTGCAATGTTGTATAAAGATTGTTTTGCTCCTGTAGAAACTACAATTTGAGTTGGTTTGTAATCTAAATTATTATCTCTTTTGAACTTTTTGCAAATTGCTTCTCTTAATTCTAAATAACCTTCTACCGGAGAATATGTACTGTAATTTTCATCGACTGCTTTTTTTACTGCTTCTTTGATGAAGTCTGGTGTATTAAAGTCAGGTTCTCCTAAACTTAAACTGATAATGTCTTTTCCCTGTGCTTTTAATTCACGTGCTAAAGCAGCCATTGCTAAGGTTTGTGATGTCGCTAAGTTGTTGATTCTGTCTGAAAGAATATGATTCATTATAAAATTTTTGAATGTCCTTAATTTCAACTTTAATTAAGGAAGGTTAATTATTAATAGATTTTTTTTATGCTAGTTCCGGTTTCATTCCAAGATCTTTTAGATGCTTGTAATGTGCAATAACAGCGCCTCTCATGGTTCTGAATTCATGATAAGGTAAGTTGCATTCTATTGCAGTTTGTTTTACGATTTCGGCAATTTTTCCGTAGTGAATATGACTGATATTCGGGAAAATATGATGCTCGATCTGGTGGTTTAATCCTCCGGTAAACCAGTTGATTATTTTGTTTTTTGGAGCAAAATTAGCTGTTGTGTACAATTGGTGAATTGCCCAGGTGTTTTCCATTTCTCCTTCTTCGTTTGGTACCGGGTTCGAAGTTTCTTCGACTACGTGCGCCAATTGAAAAACAATACTTAATATAAGTCCTGCTGTGTAGTGCATTACGAAAAATCCAATCACTACTTTCCACCATGTTACGCCCAGAATCATTGGTAAAGCCATCCAGATTATAATGTATATGATTTTTGTAATCACAAGAACGGTCCATAATTTGGTAGGACTTTGTGGTGCTCCGTATGAGAGTTTTCTTTTTAGGTAGTTTTTCATTTGCTTAAAATCAGTTGTTAAAGCCCAATTGAAAGTCAAAAGTCCGTATAAGAAAAAAGAATAATAGTGTTGAAATTTATGAAAACGGTGCCACTCTGCGTTTTGCGTAAAACGAATAATTCTTCCGGCATCAAGATCTTCGTCATGACCGTGAATATTGGTATACGTATGGTGCAATACATTGTGTTGTACTTGCCAGTTATCAACGTTTCCGGCCAAAACATAAATACTTCCGCCCATAATCTTGTTGATCCATGATTTAGAAGAATACGATCCGTGGTTTCCATCGTGCATCACGTTCATTCCAATTCCGGCCATTCCAACTCCCATCAAAATGTTTAGTAACAATTGAGCCCAAAATGGCATGTCAAGAGTTAAGATTAAAAAGTACGGTGTTAGAAAAACTGCAAAAAGAATAATTGCTTTTAAGTGCAACTTCCAGTTTCCTGTTTTCTGAATATTGTTCTCCTTGAAGTAATTGTTTACTCGTGAGTTAAGTGTTCTGAAGAACTTCAGATTGTCTTGCTTAGCAAATGTAGGCGCAGTGTTATTCATAATTAATTTAAATAGTTTTCAAAGGTAATTATTATAAATTTTCAATTTGCAAAATTGAGTTAAATATTTCAACTGTAAAGTAGTACTTTTGTTAAAAAATTAGAGCAATGGATGAGATATTGAAATATTTTCCTGATTTGACCGACATTCAAATCGAACAATTTCAAAAATTAGACTTTTTATACCACGATTGGAATGAAAAAATCAATGTGATTTCGCGTAAAGATATTGATGCCTTATATACAAAACATGTTTTGCATTCTCTTGGAATTGCAAAAATCATGAAATTCGAACCGGGAACAACTGTTCTTGATGTTGGAACCGGTGGAGGATTTCCAGGGATTCCTTTAGCGATTCTTTTTCCTGAAACGCGTTTTTATCTGATTGATGTTATCGCCAAAAAAATAAAAGTGGTTCAGGGCGTTGTTGATGCATTAGAACTTAAAAATGTAAAAGCGGAACAATTGCGTGCTGAAAATGTAAAAGGCGATTTTGATTTTATCGTAAGTCGTGCCGTTACCAATATGCCGGATTTTGTTTCCTGGATTAAAACTAAAATTAAAAAGCAGCACAAACACACGTTGAAAAACGGAATTCTTTATCTAAAAGGAGGCGATTTGACTGAGGAATTAAAGGATTTCCCAAAAGCAACTTTATATGATTTGTCTACGATTTTTGAAGACGAATTTTTTGAAACCAAAAAAGTGGTGCATTTGCCTTTGAAGTTTACTGTTTAATCTTTTTTGAAATAATAAAAACCCGACGGGATGCTTTGATAAGTATACTGTCGGGTTTTTCTTTTTATGTAAGATGTCTTTTGAATCAATTATCATAACACAATGATAATTTTGTGGTTGAGCGTATTTCTTTATCTTTGAAATTACTATAAATAAAGTAATAATGGATAGAAGGAAGTTCTTTAAAAATGGTTCTTTATTAACGATTGGAGCCGCAGTGATGAATCCGTTTCAGGGTTCTGCAAATATTTTAGATTTAGAGTCAGTAAATAAAAATAAGAAAGCAAAAAATATTATTCTACTTGTTAGTGACGGAATGAGTACAGGAACTCTTAATATGACTGATTTGTTCCTGAACAGAAAAACGGGAAAAGGTTCTAACTGGATTCAGTTATACAAAGACAACAGAGTTTCAAGAGCTCTAATGGATACCGCTTCTGCGAGTTCTATTGTAACAGATTCTTCGGCAGCAAGTTCTTCCTGGGGAGGTGGTTTTAGAGTAAATAACGGCGTACTTAATGTGAGTCCGCAGGGAGAACCTCATTTACCAATTTGGCAAAAGTTCAAGAAGTCAGGAAAAATGGCGGGTTGTGTTACAACGGTTCCTATAACTCATGCGACTCCGGCTGGTTTTTGTGTAAATAGTAAAAGCAGAAATGCACAGGATGATATTGCCGAGCAATATTTAGATCTTGGTTTTGATGTTATGATGGGCGGAGGTTCAAACTATTTTAGTCCGGAATTAAGAAAAGATAAAAAAGATATGTTTGCTGCTTTTAAAGCAAAAGGATATCAGGTTGTAAAAACACGTTCTGATATGGAAGCGGCTTCTAATGCTCAGCCTATTTTAGGCGTATTTGCAGAAGATGGTTTACCTTATTATGTGGACAGAAATAGCGACGAAAATTTACAAAAAACAATTCCGAGTCTTGCTGAAATGGCGCAAAAAGCTATTGACAGAATGAAAGGTCATAAAAATGGTTTTGTTTTGCAAATTGAAAGCGGGAAAGTCGATTGGGCGGCGCACGGAAACGATATTGCCGGATTAATTAACGATCAGATTGAATTTGACGAGGCGGTAAAAATTGCGATAGATTTTGCTGAAAAGGACAAAGAAACATTGGTAATTATTACGACAGATCACGGAAATGCGAATCCCGGAATTATTTATGGTAAAGATGCCAATGATAATTTTGATAGCATCCAGAAATACACACAGACGAATGAATGGATTTTAAATCAAATAAAACCGCAATCATCTGTTTCGCAAGTAAAGGAAATTATCGAAAAGGCAAATGGTCATTCCGTTTCTGATGAAGACGCAAAAACGGTCTTAAGCTATTACGATGGCTTGCATAAAGAAGATGGTTTGTACAATTACAAAAAATTACCTTATAAAGCTTTTGCAGAAATGCAGGGCAAAATAAATTCTGTAGGATGGATTAGCATGGACCATTCTGCTGATTATGTAGAGTTGGCAATGTTTGGTCCTGGAAGTGAACTTTTAAAACCTTTCGTAAAAAATACCGATTTGCATTATCTCATGTTGCAGGCGGCAGAAGTAGAGAATAAGTTTTAGTTTATCAGATAAATAATAAACCCCACAAGTTCAAAAAAATATTGAAGTTTGTGGGGTTTGTGTTTTAAAAGAAGATCCTAATTAAGAAGCTCTTTTTGGGAAACATAAAAACTGATTAGATTTAGTATCTAAATTATGAATCAGTTCATTGATGGCGTTTTCTGATGCCTCAATAGAATTTTCGAATTCAGGATTAAAGAAAAAATCACGGCAAATTACAGGTTCATGTGATGAATCATAAAAAGCTTCGTAATTTTGATCTAAATCTTCATTACTGTATTGGCATGGATAATCGCGTTTTAAAACTGCTATTGTTCTGTTGAACCATTTGTCAAAAACGCGTTTTCTTGGTGTAATGTGGCGTGCTAATAATACTAGTCCAATAAGTTCGCTCTGAATAGCGTGTAATCCTCTTCTGTACATAGTATCAACCATTGTTACATTCATAAGAGCGATCCATAAAGGTCCGTTTACGTATCCCGATGCCGAGATATCAAAATCAGCATCAAAAACTAATGGTTTTGTGTTTTCGATATTACCAATTGAGCACCATAAAGCCTCGATTCTTTTATGGGTATCATTATTCATTTTGGTGTATCCGGTATATCTCCAGTATATCCATTCAAGCAAAGCTGCAGTAAGCCCCATAGAAGCTTTATGGTTAATTTGCATTAATTCATGTTCAAGTTCATCATTTCCTTCTAAAGGATCTAAAAACTGATCTATCTTTTTTTTGTTCCATTTAAAGTCAATTGGATGTCCAATACTTTTTGCCTGTACAATTATAGGAGGCGTGTTTTGTAAATTTCTCATCGGTACTTTTTTATGTCTTTTTTTGAATTTTTGTAAATTTTGATTGTAAAGTCTCTGTTGAATTTGCTTCATTTTTTCGGCTTTAAATCTGGATGTAAATTTATGTTGAGATATATTTTCAGAGTATTAGAATAAGTTTTTAAAATAACAGAATAGGATTTTTATTCGCCTATCGTGTTGATAATCAATATAATAAGAAAAGTATTACAAATATTGTAAACATAAGATTGTCAGAATATAGGGAAAAGGCTTTTGGTTTTTATTTTTTAATTATAAGTGATTGTTTTTTAATGATTTGGCGTTTTTAAAGACATGGACACAAAAAGAAAGAGATAAGAATGTTTAATCATTATTTTGAGGCCAAAACAAAGATAAATAGTCATTCATCCGCTATTATTTTTCGTTCCTGTACTTTTATTTGCTCAATCTCTATTAGAGGAATACCTTTACTACAGCACTAACAAATTTACTTTTGAAAACAACTACAGTAATATCGACATATTGGAAAATTCAACTCATTGGGTGGACTACTGCTTCTTTGTATTGGGGATTATCAGCTTTCCTGAGTGGTAATTTTATCTGGAAAATGGGCGCAACAGATTTAATATTTGATATATTGATTGGTATTGCGTTGACTCATATGTATCGAAATTTTGCTTTAAAAAGAAAATGGAATAAATTGAATCTAAAAGAGTTATTGCCCAAAATGGCGCTCAGTGTTTTGGTGCTTTCCTTATTCTATATGTTTTTTATTATCGGAAAACTTTATTTGGTGCGCCTGTTAATTTTCAAAAATGAAACGGTTTCCTTTTTAGATTTTTTTAAATCGGTACAATTGCAAGTTTTTATTACAGGAACCAGATTAATGTCAATTTGGGTATTGGCCTACCATCTTTATCATTATTCGAGACTTGAATTAGAAACCGTAAAAGAAAATGCCCGATTATCCATTATCATAAAAGAAGCCCAACTGAATAATCTGAGTGCGCAACTTAATCCTCATTTCTTTTTTAATTCATTAAACAACATAAAATTTCTGGTGATAGAAAATCCTGCTGCCGCCAGAAGAGCAATTGATTTATTGTCTGAACTTTTAAGAAATTCCTTAAATACTAATATTAGCAAATTAATATCGCTCAATGACGAAATTGATCTTGTAAAAGATTATCTCGAATTAGAAAAAATACGATTTGAGGAACGTTTACAAATAAAAATTGAAACCAGTTTAGATTTATCTCAGCATTTAATTCTGCCTTTCAGTATTCAGTCACTTGTAGAGAATGCCATAAAACACGGAATTGAAAAAAGAAAAAACGGAGGATTTATTGCCGTAAAAATTGACAGGAAAAATGATTTTATAAAGATTACAGTTCAAAACTCAGGAAAACTAAGTAATGATATTAAAGATTCAGGTATTGGTTTACAGAACCTGAAAGAAAGATTGTTGCTGCAATATAACGGAAATGCTTCTTTTAATATTATACAGATGGACGACGAAACAGTTTTGGCTACTATTTTAATTCCATCAAAATGAAAAAAATAAAAGTTGTTATAATCGACGATGAGCGTTTAGCAAGAGAAGAGATAAAAAGAGCTCTACAATTCTATGAAGATTTTGTACTTATTGGCGAGGCCGAAAATGCTGATGATGCAAAGATCCTGATTGAAACAGAAATGCCGGATTTGATTTTTCTCGATATTCAGATGCCTGAAAAATCCGGTTTCGATTTGTTAGAATCGTTAGATAATGTACCCGCAGTTTTGTTTATTACAGCCTATGATCAATATGCCATACAAGCTTTTGAAGTAAGTGCTTTAGATTATTTAATGAAACCCATAAGAGAGGAACGTTTTGCAAAAGCAATTCAAAAAATAAGAGATGCTATAAATATGAAATTCTCGCTGAATGATTCTTTGGCAAAAGACCGAAAGATTTTTATAAAAGACGGGGAGAAGCGATTCTTCATTCAATTAGACGAGATCTATTTAATTGAATCTTTAGAAAATTATACGAGATTGTTTTTTCAGGATAAAAAAGCACTTCAGAGGCGTTCTCTTCGCCAGTGGGAAGAAATACTGGATAAGAATATCTTCTTCAGGATCAACAGAACTGAAATCATTAACATACAATATATTCAGGAAGTAAAAACTACAATAGGCGGCAGGCTAGAAGTAAAACTCAAAACCGGAGAACTATTAGAAGTCTCCAATCGTCAATCGGCCCGATTCAGGAACCAGAACGGGATTTAATCCATTAATTCAAATTATTATAATGCAAACAGCTAATGCTATTAGTTGCAGATCAGTATGCCTTTTTCATATTTAATGAAACAAATTATTATCAATCACAAAGCTTTAAAATAAAGCTTATTAATAAAATCATCCAATGAAAACAATTCTAAATTTTGTATTTCTTATTCTCGTCATATCAAATACATTTTCTCAGCAAACCAGTAAAACAAAATCAGAAGATTTAAAAAGTGCTTATGATATTCAGGACAGCATAATGATCAAAACCCGCGATGGTGCTTTTATATCAGCAATTGTAATACGCAAAAAAGGAAATGCTGTTCCAAAACCTGTAATACTTCAGCATACAATTTATGCTTCAGAAGGAGGGAAAGATTTTAAATCTTTGAAAGAAGCGGCAGATAAAGATTATGTTGGTGTTATGACATATTCACGCGGTAAACGATTTAGTCCCAACGAAATATTTCCGTACGAAAATGAAGCCAATGATACCTATGATGTTATCGATTGGATTAGTAAACAAAAATGGTGTAACGGAAGTGTAGGAATGTATGGCGGCAGTTATAATGGGTTGACACAATGGGCGGCCTGCAAAAAAATGCATCCTGCTCTTAAAACCATAGTGCCTTATGTTGCGAATAGGGCAGGAATGGGTTTGCCAATGGAAAACAATGTGTTTATAAATCCTAATTATGAATGGTCGTTTTATGTAGGCAGTAATAAATATCTGGATACCGTGGCGGGAAATGACAGACAGCGATTTAGAAATATGCAGTTTAAATGGTGGGAAACGGGAGTTGCCTACAATAAAATGGACAGTATAGACGGAAGTCCAAACAGGTTATTTCAGCGATGGATCCAACATCCTTCATTTGATGAATATTGGCAGAAAATGTCACCTTACCAAAAAGATTTTGCTCAAATAAATATTCCAATTTTAGTCTTTGATGGATATTATAATGATTCTCAAAATTCGAGTTTGTATTATTTAAGAGAACTTCAAAAGTATAATTCGAAAGCTAATTTTTATTTAATAATTGGTCCGTACAGTCATTTTGGAGCGCAAAAAGGAGGTTATCCCGTCATCAATGGCTATAAAGTTGATGCAGATGCTTTAATTAATACCAGAAAAATAACATATGAATGGTTGGATCATATCTTGAAAAACGGACCAAAACCGGAAATTTTAAAAGACAGGATTAATTATCAGGTGATGGGAGCTAATGAATGGCGAAGTGCTCCGTCAATTGATAAAATGAGTAATGGTTTTCTGAAAATGTATTTGACGAATAATAAATCCGGAAAATTCTATTCTTTGAATGCTAAAAAGCCAGCCAGAATTAATTATTTATCACAAGAAGTAGATTTTGCCGACAGACAAATACAAAACAACGATTACTATCCTGATCCTATTATTAAAAAAGAAATCGATACCACAAACGGATATGTTTTTATAAGCGATCCATTAAAACAACCGCTTTTGGTAAATGGTTCCTTTTTGGGAGAAATAAAAGCAAGTATTAATAAAAAAGATATGGATGTAGGTATCACATTATATGAAGTAACACCTGAAGGAGAATATTTTCATTTAGCTTATTTTATTGGCCGCGCGAGTTATACCAAAAATAGTACTACGAGAAATTTGTTGACGCCAAATAAAATAGAAACAATTCCTTTTTCGAATACCCGTGTGGTGAGTAAACAATTAAGAAAAGGCAGTAGATTGCTGATTACTTTAAATGTAAATAAAAATGCATTTTCAGAACTCAATTATGGTACAGGAAAAGTGGTTAGCGACGAAACGATTAAAGATGCCAAAGAACCCTTAAAAGTAAAATGGTACAATGATAGTTTTATAAAAATTCCCATTTGGAAGGAATAGAAGTTTTAATAAAAAGTAAAAAGCCACAATTTCATTCTGAAATTGCGGCTTTTTTATAATCTAAAATCTGAACTCTAAAGTCTAAAATCAGATATTATCCCAAGAAAGGGTATCTATAATCTTCTGGAGTTACAAAAGTTTCTTTGATAGTTCTAGGAGAAGCCCAACGCAATAAGTTCAATGCAGAACCTGCTTTATCGTTAGTTCCTGAAGCTCTTGCTCCACCAAAAGGCTGCATTCCTACAACCGCTCCTGTTGGTTTATCGTTGATGTAGAAGTTACCCGCAGCATTTTGCAATTTCGTAGTTGCTACTTCAATAGCATAACGATCCTGGCTAAATACAGCTCCTGTCAAAGCATACTCAGAAGTAGTATCAACTAATTCTAAAGTCTCTTCCCATTTTGCATCTTCGTAAACATATATAGTAATAACTGGTCCGAATAATTCGGTTTCCATTGTAGTATATTTAGGATTTGTAGTTACAATAATCGTTGGCTCAATAAAGTAACCTACAGATTTATCGTAGTTTCCACCCGCAATGATTTCAGCATCAGCATCTTTTTTAGCCTGATCAATAAAACCAGCTAATTTATCAAAAGAACCTTCGTGAATAACCGCTGTAATAAAGTTTCCAAAATCTTCCGGAGAACCCATTTTCATCGATTTCACATCAGCAATTAATTGTTCTTTTACAGCTGGCCATAAACTTTGCGGAACATAAGCTCTTGAAGCTGCAGAACATTTTTGTCCTTGAAATTCAAATGCTCCACGAGTAATTCCTGTAGCAACTTGTTTTACGTTAGCGCTTGGGTGTGCAATGATAAAATCTTTACCACCAGTTTCTCCAACGATTCTTGGATATGTTTTATAGTGGTGAATATTGGCACCAATTTTAGCCCAGATATCTTTAAATACATGAGTTGATCCTGTAAAGTGAACTCCAGCGAAATCGCGGCTTGCTAAAACAGTATCAGTAATCATTAAAGCGTCTCCAAAAACAACGTTGATAACACCATCAGGAACACCAGCTTCTTTGAAAACATCTATGATAATTTTTGCAGAAAAAACCTGGCTATCACTTGGTTTCCAAACCACAACGTTACCCATCATTGCAGCACTTGCAGGAAGATTTGCAGCAATAGCAGTAAAGTTGAAAGGAGTAATGGCGTAAACAAAACCTTCAAGAGGTCTGTATTCTAAACGATTCCATGTAGTAGAATCAGATTTTGGCTGATCTCCGTAAATTTGAGTCATAAATTCTACGTTGTAACGTAAAAAGTCGATCAATTCGCAAGAAGCATCAATTTCTGCCTGGTGAATATTTTTAGATTGACCAATCATTGTAGCAGCGTTAATACGAGCTCTGTATGGTCCTGCAATAAGTTCAGCAGCTTTTAAGAAAATAGCAGCACGTTGTTCCCATGCCATGTTTGCCCATGCTGTTCTTGATTCAAGCGCATTAGCAATTGCTTTTTCGATATGTTGTTTTTCAGCTAAGTGATAAGTTCCTACAATGTGTTTGTGATCGTGAGGAGCTGATATTGTTCTTGTATTTCCAGTTCTGATTTCTTCGTTTCCGATGTATAACGGAACGTCGATTTGAGAATTCCACAATGTTGTGTAAGCCGCCTGAACCGCTGCTTTTTCTGGTGAGTTAGGTGCGTAGCTTTTTACAGGCTCGTTTACCGCTTTTGGTACATGAAAGAATCCTTTTAGCATGTTATTTAAAATTAGATAATTAAACTGTTTAAGGGTTAGATGATTTGATTTGTTACGAATAATCTAACGTTGCACAAAAGTACAAAGGATAAATTAATAATTTGACAAATTTATGATTAAGATAACGATAAAAAAAGCAGCCCTTTTTAAACTGGTTTTTAATTTAAAGCAAAAGGAGCACACATTCTAAAAGTAGGAACAATAACTTTGAATGTTTTTGTAGAAGTAAAATTGATCATATTAAAATAACCTTTCATTGCACCATAAGGAGATGACAATAAGCAACCTGAGCTATAAGTGTGATTTTCGCCAGGTTTTAAAACCGGTTTTTTACCAATAACACCTTCTCCGTCTACAACTTCTAAATCATTTAAAGAGTCAAATATCTCCCAATGACGAGAAGTTAACTGAACTGAATCTTTGCTGTGATTTTCGATTGTAACTACGTAACTAAAAGCAAAGTGAATCTTGTAGTTCTTGAAGTAAGTACCTTCAAAACTAGTCAAAACAGATATTTTTATGCCTCTTGTTATCTGAGAAACCATACTAAAGTAGTATATATGTGTGGGTTATACGTGCAAAGCTACAAAAAAAAATCTTTCGATCTAAATCCTTAACAATGTTTTAATTTATGATGTTTATTGAGTTGGCGTTTCCCTTTCCTATAACTCTTTGATAACGATCTGAACTTTCTTTATAATAAACCAATATGGTATACTCATTTTCAGTTTGATAAAAGTTTCCGTCGATAGCATTTTCAAAATCAATAACGCCTTTTTTATCGGCAATTGTATATTGAAAATTTGTAAAACCTTGTTTGATCATTACCGCTTTTTCAAAAACACCCTTCTCTGTATTATAGTCCATTTTATATTCTGGAGACAAACTATAATTGTTGAACATTCCCGTAATGTAAATATCCTTCGTAGTCGATCTGAAAGTAGGCGCCGAAAGCGTAAAATAAACCCAGGCATAATCTGCTTCGATTTCGTTATTAGAAGCATTGATGTTTTTTACCACAAAATTTCCGTTTACGTCTTGATAAACTGTATAAATCTGATTGCCTCTTGCCTGATTCGTATACAAGTAAGAATTGTAGATGTCATGATTGGCACCAACTCTTCCTACGTTATTGCTTGCAGCACGAATGTCTTTATTTTCAAAATATAAAAATTCATTTCCGCCCCAAAATTGTGTTTCGGTATTGTATTTATAAACCAGTTGGTTGCCTATCGTATATTGTGGAGGAACATTTTTAATAGCCGTATTAAAATTACCATTTTGTAATAACAGAATCTTTACGTTTTGTGTTGGAGTCTGAAAAGTTATATCGTTTGAAGCGATTGAAAAATCTAAGTTCTGTTTGTAATCAATATTGGTAACATCGCGGCTTCTTTTTACCTGAGCAGAAACAGTCGAATGATTTTCGTATAAAATAAATTTCCTTGAGAAAACCAGCTCTTTGTCTTCATTAAGAATTCTCAGCATATAATTTCCTGAAATTCGTAATTGAGTCGTAAACTGATTTGGGAACGAAAGTCGGTAATGCGAGTACACCTGAAGCGTATTAAAAGAATTAGAATAATCTGTAATTCTTTGATTGTCGAAACCGGTCACATAATCTGTTTTAGGAATATCTGTTGGTTTCCAGTTATAATCGCAATGTATTACTTCAAAATAATAATTGGCTTCATTACCAAACAAGTCATCAAACTGAAAAGTAAAAGTATCACCCAGTTCAAATATAGGAACTACATTATTATCATTTTTAACAAACGAAACTGTTTTTATATTATAAGGAGGATCGATCTCGGTTTGTATTCCCTGAACTTGGGCTGTAGCCGAAGCAAAAACGAAAATCAGAAGAAGATTTCTAAACAAAAATTTTGGCATCATATTACAATTGTAAGATTGTAAATATAAGAATTTTATATAATGTAACAGGATGCCACTTGTATTGGTTTAGAAAACGGTTTGTTAAGAGCTCAAAATGTATTCTAAATTAACTTCGATTTCGTCATTGATATAACTTTCTTCTAAAAGTGAATCAGATAACAACTTTTTGTTTTCCTGCAATTTGATTATTTTTTCTTCGACCGTATTTTTCGAAATAAACCTGATCACATTGACTTTGTTCAATTGTCCAATTCTGTGTGCCCTTCCAACTCCTTGCTTTTCAGCAAAAGGATTCCACCACGGATCTAAAAATAAAACATACGAAGCTTTGGTAATATTCAAACCAACACCACCTGCTTTAAGCGAAATAAAAAACAATAAAGGCTCTTCTTTTTCCTGAAATAGTTTTACCTGTTGCTCTCTTTTGCTCGACGGGGTTTCACCGGTAATTTCACAATACGCTATTTTGTTTTCTTTGCACCAATCCGTATAAAAATTCAAATTAGTAACAAATGAACTAAAAATAATCGCTTTTTGTTTCTCTTTTACTAAAGTCTCCAGATAATTAGTAACCGCATTATATTTTCCTGAATCAATTTCAGATTCCTGATCGATCATTTTCGGATGATTACTCAGCTGTCTTAACTTCATCAATGTATTGATAATGCTAATTTTGTCCGGACTTGATCCATCGGTTTTTAGTAAAAAGTTCCTCGCCTTAGATTTTTCTTTTTCATATAATTTTTCCTGTTCAGGATCCATATCGCAATAGTAAATCTGCTCTGTTAATTCCGGCAAATCTTTTAAAACCTGTTCTTTGGTTCGTCGCAAAATATAAGGCTGGATGAGGTTTTTCAATTCAGATAAACTATTCTCGTCTTGTTTTTTCTCAATCGGAATTTTAAAATTCTGAGCAAAAAAATCATAGCTTCCCAAAATATCCGGATTTATAAATTGCATTTGCGACCATAAATCGTCTAATGAGTTTTCGATAGGCGTACCACTTAGCGCCATTTTATGATGTGTATTTATTTTAGTAATAGCTTTAAAAATCTTAGAATTTTTATTTTTAATGTATTGACTTTCGTCTAAAATTAAATAGCGGAAATTGTATTTTTCTAAAATTGAAATATCACGATGAACAATGCTGTAACTGGTAAAAATTAAATCAGTTGATTCTAATCTGCTCGCTAATAATTTCCTGTCATTACCCACGTATTGCATTTTAGAAAAGTGCGGCGTAAATTTTGCAGCTTCATTGTACCAGTTAAAAACCAATGAAGAAGGTAAAACGATCAGGGCTTTTAAAGGTTGTCTTTCGATAGTAGTTTCATTTTGAAACAAATCAAAATTCGTTGTTTTAGTCGTAAAACCCAATTGTTCCTGTACAGCAACCAGAACCGCCAGAGTTTGTAATGTTTTACCAAGACCCATATCATCAGCCAAACAAGCGCCCAAATTAGAATTAAAATGACCTAAAAGCCATTTTACTCCATCGATTTGATACGGTCGTAGTGCCGCTTTTAATAAATCTGAAGATGTATATTCTGCCTTTTGAATAATATCGCCCTTGATTTCCGGAATTGCATCCAGAGCAGCAAAATTACTTTTACGCAATAATAGATTTCCATTCTCTGTTTTGGCCAATTTTGCCAGAGAACCATATTTGCTCAGCCATTCTAAAGGAATTAGGAAATAGTTTCCATCAGGCAATAAAAAGAGTCTCTCCTTGCTTTTTATATTGGGGATAATTTCGCTGAAATTAATCGTATAAACACCAATCGTAATAATTATTCTAATGTCAAACCAATCTTCTTTCGTTTCTTCTCGCGAAGCCGAAATAGTGTGATTTTCTGTTATGATTTCTTTGCCTTCCAGTTTTAAATTATGGATTGTAAATCCTAAACTTTCCAGTTCTTCTTTACGGTCAATAACAAATTGAATATTGATGTAAGGATCTGGATTTTCGGTATCAGAATTTAATCCGAATAACTCGTTTTTGATTTTTAATAAACCAATTTCAAGTAATTTATCTGTATATAAAGTTTCGGCAGAACTGCGCTTAAACTGAATGATTTTAGGTTCGTTAGCAATGCTAAAATCAACAAACGAATGTGTTTTTTTAGTTTTGCTACTGTCAAATGAATAACCGTTATAATCAAAATAAAGGTTGAGGTAATAACAGTTTTTAAAGAAATCAAAAACAGGCTGAATCGTGCTTGAAATAATTTGATCGCGATGTTCAATTTCAAAACCAGTAGCTTCAATATCTATTTTTTTAGCTATTTCAGGGATGAAATTTTTAAAATAAGTATCAACTAGTTTTGAAGGTATTTCGATTGATTTTTTCTTTAAAAAAGGAGAAAGCTTTTTAGAATTAAGATCCTTCAACTGCCCAAGCTTTTTGTCGATAATCAACCAGCTCGGTTCATCCAGCAGTGTCTCAATGCTGCTGTTCATGGGCAAAAATGTAGTTTCGTTTTCTTTTAACGAAAGCGTATATGTAATTCCTTCAGCATGTTTGTTAAACTCAATCTGAGGTTCAAAATACAGCGGATCGATATTGACTCTCGAACGATAAAAATCCTTTTCAACTCCCATATTAATAGATAACGGAAATTGTTTTTGAACAATAAGACTATAAAAGGAACTTAAATTTAGTTGTAAATGCTGACGAATTGCAAACTCAATTTTAGAATCTTTTTGTAAATCAGCAATGGTTTTCGCCGATTTGATTTTTGCGCTAAATTTTTTGAAAATAAAGTCAGGCTTTAAAGATTCGCAAACCGTCAGGATTTTTTTGGTATCAGCATCTAAATTGTCAAATACAATAAAGAAACTTTCAAGAACATCTTTAGTGGCTTTTTTATCTAAATATTTAATGTCGTCGGTATCTTCAACGATATAAGAGGTAGGAATATAATGATTCAGATTTTTTTCAAAACTGATATCAAAACAAAATTGAAATGAATTTGAAAGATCCAAGATATGTAGGTTTGGTTGGGTTGTAATTTGGGAAGTAATCTAAAATTAAAAAGTTTTCAAAATACTGCTATTTTGAAAACTTTTTAAATGAACTTGTATCACTTATATGGTGAAAAAATCCGACTGATTTAGTTTTCTGGTTTGAAACAAAGCGGAATGATTTCTCCCTTTGCCAAACAATATTTCTCTACCAATTCTGGTGTAATTTTATTAGTATAATCTTCTTCGATTACGATAAAGCCAATGCTTCTTAATTTATCAAAATAATCGCGGCCATAAATACGAACGTGATCGTATTGTCCAAAAATTTTGGCACGTTCTTTTTGATCTGTAATAGTATCATCAGCAAATGTTACCGCTCTGGATAAATCCTGTGGAATCTGAAGAATAGCCATTCCGCCTGGTTTTAATACACGAAATAATTCCTGCATTGCTTTTGTGTCGTCCGGAATATGCTCCAAAACGTGATTACATAAAATAACATCGTATTCGTTATCCTTAAAAGGCAAATTACAAATATCTGCTTTTACATCAGCCAAAGGCGAAAATAAATCAGTTGTAGTGTAATCAAGGTTCTTTTGCTTGCGGAATCTTTTGTAAAAAGCTTGTTCCGGAGCAAAATGAAGTACTTTTTTTGGTGCAGTAAAAAAATCAGTCTGATCGTTTAAATACAACCAAAGCAAACGATGTCTTTCTAACGAAAGTGTACTTGGAGAAAGCACATTATTACGTTGTTTTCCGTATCCATAAGGCAAAAACGATTTAAAACTTTTTCCATCTATAGGATCTGTATATTTAGTTCCTTTTAATGAAAATGCCAAAATTGGTCGAGCTACATAACTCAAACGAATTAATAATGGACGGGGTATTGTATTAAGTACTAATTTGAATAATTTTTTCACAGGGTTTATTCGGGGTTGAATTTTAATTATAGAACTAACGGCACTTTTCTGAATTCATCTTCTTCGTTGCTTTCGATTCCAAGAGCTTTATAGATGTATTGAAAAGTCGATAATAATTCTGGTTTTCCATCAATTAAAGCCACGTCGTGTTCGAAATGTGCGCTTGGTTTTCCGTCAGCAGTGGTAATTGTCCAGCCGTCTTTATGTTGCTTGATGTTTTTTGTTCCCATGTTAATCATTGGTTCAATCGCAACAACCATTCCTTCAATAAAAAGTTTACCACGACCACGTTTTCCGTAATTTGGCATTTCTGGTTCTTCGTGCATTTTTTGCCCTAAACCATGACCTACCAATTCGCGAACTACTCCATAACCGTGTCCTTCAGTATATTTCTGAATTGCGTTTCCAACATCTTCAACGCGGTTTCCGGCTTTAAATTCTCTTATTCCTATATAAAGGGATTCTTTAGTCACTTGCAAAAGCTTTTTAACTTCAGGGGCAACTTCTCCAATTTCGAAACTATAAGCGTGATCACCGTGATATCCATTTTTAAAAGCACCACAATCTACCGAGATAACATCACCACTTTGTAATGGAGTATTATTAGGTATTCCGTGTACTACTTGCGAATTTGGACTCATACAAAGTGAATTCGGAAAATCATATAAACCTAAAAAGCTTGGTACAGCACCGTGATCACGGATGAATTCCTCAGCTAATTTGTCTAAATATAATGTGGTAACTCCTTCTTTAATTTCAGAAGCAATCATTCCTAATGTTTTAGATACGATCAAAGCACTTTCGCGCATTAATTCGATTTCTTCACGTGATTTTACTATAATCATAATTTCGGATTTTCAGTTGGCAAAAGTACGACTTTTTATTTAAAATTTTTCGCCACGAATTGACACAAATTGAGACAAATTAGATTGTTTTAGGTAGTGAGATTTCATGAATCAGGATTTAAGTCAAAAGTTGATAAAGAAAAATTTCTGAATTCATGGTGAACCGACAATTAATATCGATTGGTTTTTCCAATTACTATTTGGCAGAAAAAACGTAAATTAGTAAGAGTTAAAATTATTTAAATTATGGAAACGTCTATAGATCAGGAAAATATATCCAAAAAGAAAGCTTTAAATAAAATGAAAGGCAATGCTTTGGCACTTTTAGGTATTGCGGTACTTTTATTTATCATAGCTATTTATTTTAAAATTCCCATGTTGCAGGCTTTTAGCGAGGCGGCAATGGTAGGAGGAATTGCCGATTGGTTTGCTGTTGTGGCATTATTTCGTCATCCGTTAGGAATTCCGATTTGGCATACAGCAATTATTCCGACTAAGAAAAATGAGATTGGAGAAAACCTGGGAAATTTTGTTTCAGAAGAATTTCTGAATCGCGAAAAATTAGAAATTAAATTAGAAGAATTCAACTTTGCTACAAAAGCTTCAGATTGGTTGTCACAAGAAGAAAATGCCAATAAAATTGCCAATCTGGTGGCGGTAAATATTATTCCCGGAATTTTAAAAACAATAAAAGACGAAGATATAAAGCGATTTATTCAATATCAATTTAAAGAAAAGCTAGAAGGAATTAATTTTGGAGATTGGGTTGCTTTGGCTTTAGAACCTTTACAAAAAGGAAATGTAAAAGATGAATTGCTAACCAATGTTCTGGATGTCATGAGTACGGAACTAAGTAATAACAAGGATCTGATTCGTAAAAAAGTAAAAGAATCTACGCCATTTTTGAGTTTTGGCTTAGCCGATAAAAAAATCTCAGAAGGTATTTTTAATGGCTTGGCCGAGTTTTTACATGAAGCTAAAAATCCGGAAAGCGCGGTGAGAATTAAAATAGACGAATACGTTTATAATTTTCTTGATAAAGTAAAAAACTCCGAAGAAATGCGAATCAAGATCAATAATATGATTTTGAGTTTTGCAGGTAAAAAAGAAGTTCAGGATTATATAAACGGAATTTGGGATGAAATAAAATTGTCTATTTCGAATGATTTGGATAAAGGAGATCAATCCTCTATTAAAAATAGTATTTCGGGCTTGATTCAGGGTTTCGGAAACGGTATAAAAGAAGATCCCGTAATGATAGACAAGATCAATAATTTTATCAAAAACGATTTGTTGTCTATTCTGTTAAACAATAAAAAAGTAATTGGAGATTTAATTTCGTCAACCGTAAAAAGCTGGGACGGAAAAGAAGTATCTGAAAAATTAGAATTAGAAATAGGAAAAGATCTTCAGTACATTCGAATCAACGGAACTCTTGTTGGAGGTTTAATCGGGATTGTAATCTATTGCGTCGAGTGGACGTATCACTATTTTATGTAAAAAAAATAAACCATATAAGTAATATAAGTTATTATAAGCTGTACGTAGCTTTATTAAATGAACTTAGATCCTTATATGGTTTTAAAAATTAATGTGTTTCTACAACAACGAATGACAAGTCATTGCATTTGGTTGCTGAATTCCCATTAACTCCAAAATAGTAGGAGCAATGTCACCTAAAACACCATTTTGGATATTTTTTAATTCTTTGTCAACTAAAATAATCGGCACAGGATTCGTTGTGTGTGCTGTATTAGGGCTTCCGTCAGGATTAATCATAGTTTCGCAATTTCCGTGATCGGCAATTACGATTGTTGTATAATCGTTGGCAAGAGCGGCTTCGATAACTTGTTTTACACAAGCATCAACAGCTTCACAAGCAAGGATTGCAGCACTCATAATTCCTGTATGGCCTACCATATCTCCGTTTGCGAAGTTTAGGCAAACAAAATCAACTTCTTTTTTATTCAATTCAGGAACAAGGGCAGCGGTAAGTTCATATGCGCTCATTTCTGGTTGTAAATCGTAAGTAGCTACTTTTGGCGAATTTCTCAAAATACGCGACTCACCTTCAAAAGGCGTTTCTCTACCACCGGAGAAGAAAAATGTTACGTGCGGATATTTCTCAGTTTCGGCAATACGTATTTGTTTTTTACCGGCTTTTTCAAGAACCTCACCAAGAGTTTCTGTAATATTATCTTTATTGTAAACTACTTTTACGTTTTGGTATGTTTCGTCATAATTTGTAAGCGTTACATAGTACAAGTTTAGCTTGTGCATGTTTTGCTCATGAAAATCATGTTGAGAAAGTGCTTCTGTAAGTTCACGACCTCTATCTGTTCTGAAGTTAAAGAAGATAACCACATCACCTTCAACAATTGTAGCTAATGGTTTTTCTTGTTCATCTACCATTACAATTGGTTCGATGAATTCGTCTGTAACATGGTGAGAATAGCTGTCAAGAATACTTGCAACTGCATTTTTAGAAGGAGTTCCAATAGCATTTACGACTAAATCGTAAGCTAATTTTACACGTTCCCAACGCTTATCACGGTCCATCGCATAATAACGACCAATGATAGAAGCTATTTTTACCGGAGTATCTTTAATGTGCTCCTCTAAATCCTGAATGTATTTTGCGCCAGATTTCGGGTCAACATCACGACCATCTGTAAAAGCATGCACATATACCTGGTCTAAACCATATTCTTGCGATGCATCAATCAATCCACGTAAGTGAGAAGTGTGAGAGTGAACTCCACCATCAGAAACTAATCCTAAAAAATGTACTTTTTTATTGTTTTCTTTAGCATAAGTAAAAGCATCAACAAGAACTTGTTCTTTGGCAAGTGTCTGGTGTGCTACAGCTAAATTTATTTTGGCTAAATCCTGGTATACAATCCTTCCGGCACCAAGGTTCATGTGACCTACTTCGCTGTTTCCCATTTGTCCTTCAGGCAAACCAACATTTAATCCGTCGGTTCTAAGTTGTGCACTTGGGTAGTTTTGGTAAAGGCTGTTTATAAAAGGAACATTTGCATTGTCTATTGCAGATACTTTAGGGTCGGGAGATTTTCCCCAACCGTCTAAAATCATAAGTATTACTTTTTTATTCATCATTTTTAGTTTTTTACAAAGATAAGTCATTTCTAAAATGTGCGCGAAAGCAATTGTACAATTATGTTTAATAAAATGAAC
>NZ_CADCSU010000055.1 GCF_902804475.1 Flavobacterium bizetiae | reverse complement strand
ATTAAAAACACATCGATGGAAAATCTTATTCAGTCAGAGAATTACAAAATTCAAAAACCAGCAGAATGGGCTACTAATATTAATGACAATCAACTTATTGAATACATTAAGGAATCGGATTTTGCAAGTAAACAAATAGATGAAGGACGTGATTATTGCTACTTTTTAGATAAAATTTATTATACAAGTGATGAGGAAAATAGCGAATATGCTTGTGTAGCTTATACGCTTAACGAGCCTGCTAATCTTGAAAATGCTTCGGTGATGGATGTTGTAGTCGAAGAAAATGAAACTTATATTATACACAGAATAAGCGTTTTGAGAGAAGGTGCTTTGGTTGACAAAATTCCTGATACGAAAATTAAAGTATTAGACAGCGAAAACCAGAGTGATGGCGGTGTTTTAAGCAGCAATAAAAAAATTAATATTACGATAAAAGATTTACGTCTTTACGATGTTTTGATCATGGAAGATTCGAGAGTAAAAGTGTTTACAGAACGTGACTTTTTACGTAAGGAATTTTCTAAGTTCGTTTGGGTGAGTCCAAGTACTTATTGGGCTTACGGAAGTTATAAGTTTACTTTTATCAATGATCGCAAAAAAAATATTGCTTACAAAAAAACGTTTTTTAGAGATGAAGACGGGAATGTATTGGCTCCGGAAATTAACTATTTAGAAAAGGGTCAAAAATTTACTATCGAAAAACAAAACTACATCAATTTTGTAGATACAAATAGAGAAATTGCTCCTTTTATCGATTTTGCAACTGATAGTAACTGGATCGACTTATCGAATTATATTTCTCCTTTGTATGAAGAGGTTTATGCTAAATCGTCTTTACAGGAATTTGCTCCTAATCTAGTCGAAAAACTGGATGCCATTACCAACAAAGATGAACAATTGCAGTTTGCGATAGATTATGTGCAAAATCATGTTTACTATGTTTTTAATGCTGATGAAATGAATGGGCACAAACCTCAGGAACCTTCGATCACGTATCAAAACAAACAAGGAGACTGCAAGGCAAAATGTGTTTTACTAAAAGTAATTTTAGATTATATCAAAGTCGATTCGTCTGTGGTTTTGGTAAATTTCAATACAGATCATTACCTTAAATATTACTTGCCTTCTTTATTGACTTTTAATCATGTTATTGTAAAAATCGATTATAAAGGCGAAACGTATTTTATTGATGCTACAAGTCGTGATGAATTTGGATTGATCGAAAATCGCGGTTTTATTTACTTCATGCATTATTTAGAAGTAAAACCTAATCAGGATTTACAAATAAAAAAATCGCATAAATTTCCTTATTATGGTATAAATGAAAAAGCTGAATTTAATGTTCAGAATAATACTGGAAAGCTTTCACTAACGACTACTTACAAAGGAAATCGCGCCAATTATATGCGTAAGTATTTTAAAAACACCAACAAAAGAGAAATCATTGACAGCTGGAATAATTTCTTTTTTTATACGCTGAATTACAATAACGACAGAAACGGAACTGATGTTCGAAATATATTTAAGGATGCTACAATCGAAACAATCAGTGATGATAAAAAGCTGAATGAATATACCATTCAGTACAAAGCTACGGTTGAAGATCCATATTATACAGATCCTCAAAAGAATCGTTTCTTAATGTATTTTGATCGAAATGTAATTAAAAATAATGCTCGTGACTTTTTGCATACTGATATCGCCTTCTGGCATAATTTTGATAACGAAAAGTACGAAATCAACCTTTACACAGATCAAAGAATAGATGTTGAAGAGAAATTTACAGCACAGGAAAGCACCATTAAAAATCCGTATTTTGATTATACAAGCCGAAAAAAGATCACAAAAAATGGCGCTACAATAAACATCGATTTTACACCATTGGTTAATTTAGAAATTCCGCCTGCAGATTTTGAAGAATTTAGAAATGCGCATCACGAAGTGGCAGATAGCAATTTCGGACTGGGAATTGATATTATCGAACAGGGTTTTATGAATTTAATGAAGTTTAATTTCAAAAAACTGGTAAAATAATTGTAACAAAAAAGGGCTTCAAAACGAAGCCCTTTTTTATTGTTGTTGAATTGTTTTATAACAACTCAAAATTAGATTTTACTTTGATATCTGCTGATGAAGCTCCTATTAAAGCTTCGAAATCTCCCGGTTCTGCAACAAATTCTAATTTATCATTGTAGAAAGAAAGTTTCTCTTTGTCGATTGTAAATTCGATTGTTTTAGATTCTCCTGCATTTAATTTTATTTTTTGAAAATCTCTCAATTCTAAAACTGGTCTTACAACTGATCCAAATTTATCTTTTAAGTACAATTGTACTACTTCTTCTCCAGCTACTTTTCCAGCATTCGATAATTGAAATGAAACTTTAATGGTTTCATTATTTTTCATTTTAGTCGAAGATAATTTCAAATCTGAATAATTGAATTTAGTATAACTCAAACCATATCCAAAAGGAAATTTAGGTGAATTTTTTAAATCGATATAAGCTGAAACATAATTTTTTGAATCTTCGTCTTTAGCTGGTCTTCCTGTACTGTAGTGATTGTAGTAAATTGGAATTTGTCCTACTTCTCTCGGGAAAGTCATTGGTAATTTTCCAGACGGATTATAATCTCCAAACAAAACATTAGCGATTGCATTTCCAGCCTCAGTTCCTAACCACCAAGTGTAAACAATTGCAGGAACGTTATCTGCAGTCCAGTTAAAAATAAGAGGTCTTCCTGCATTTACCAAAACTACCACTGGTTTTCCTGTAGCCTGAATTGCTTTTACTAAATCTTCCTGAACACCTGGCAAATGAATATCACTTCGGCTTTTTGCCTCACCACTCATGTCGCGTCTTTCTCCAATACTCAAAATAACAACATCAGCTTGTTTGGCAGTTGCAACAGCTTCTGCAAAACCATCTTTATTGTCTCCGTCAACTTCACAACCTTTAGCGTAAAGCAACTTGGTATTTTTACCTACTTTATTTTGTAAACCATCCCATTGCGAAACGATCCATTTATTATAATCTACTTCAGGTAATTCTACAGACCAGAATCCCATGTTTTCTTTGTACTCTTTTACCATTGGCCCGATAAAAGCTATCGTTTTCAGGTTTTTAGAAAGTGGCAAAGTTTCGTTTTCGTTCTTTAATAAAACGATACTTTTTTGCGCTACATCAAGAGCTGCTTTTCTGTGTTCAGGATTGCTCAAAGCTTTATCAGCTCTTTTTTGATCTGAATATTTGTACGGATCATCAAATAATCCTAATTCGAATTTCTTGCGAAGAATTCTTTTTACGGCATCATCAATTAATTCAACAGGCACTTTCCCTTCTTTAACCAAGTCGGCTAAATGATATCTGTAAGCATTACTTTCCATATCCATATCACTTCCGGCAGTAATTGCAGAAAGTGCTGCGGCTTTAAGATCTTTAGAATATCCATGTGCTACCATTTCGCCAATCGAACCCCAGTCAGAAACTACAAATCCCTGAAAGTTCCATTTTCCTTTTAAGATATCACGTTGTAAATGTGCATTTCCTGTAGCAGGAATTCCATTTAAATCGTTGAATGAGTTCATGAAAGTTGCTGCTCCTGCATCAAGAGCGGCTTTAAATGGTGGTAAATAAGTTTCCCATAACATTCTTTCGCTCATATCTACTGAGTTATAATCCCTTCCGCCCACTGCTGCACCATACGCTGCAAAGTGTTTCACGCAAGCCATAACTGAGTTTAAATCGCCTAATTTATTTCCCTGAAATCCTTTTACTCTTGCATAAGCAATTTTAGATCCTAAGTAAGTGTCTTCTCCGGCACCTTCCATAACACGTCCCCAACGAGGATCACGGCTAATGTCTACCATTGGTGCAAATGTCCAGTGAATTCCGCTTGCAGAAGCTTCTACAGCAGCAACTCTTGCTGCTAATTCTATGGCTTGTAAATCCCAACTTGCAGCCTCGGCCAACGGAAGCGGGAAAGTTGTTTTATAACCATGAATAACGTCCTGACCAAATAACAACGGAATTTTAAGACGTGATTGCATTGCCAGTTCCTGATATTGTCTGGTGTATTTTGTACCCACAATATTTAACATAGAACCTATAAGTCCTGCTTTTATCTCGGCTTGTTTGTTTGGGTTAATTGTGATTGGTCCTGTTGCCGAATTATCTCCCGTATATTGATTAAGCTGACCAATTTTTTCTTCGATGGTCATTTTTTTCAATAGAGCATTTACTTTTTGATCTATTGTTTCTTGTTGTGCTGTCGCAAAAAGCGATACCATCAACAAGGCAAATGTGGTTAATTTCTTCATGAATTTAATTTTGATTACCAAACATAAGTAGCCACAGCACCTGCGTTTAAGGTAGTTGAAAATTGTTTTTGATTGTATTTTATATTAAAAGTTTCTGTTGTAGTTCCGTCGTTTTCTACAATTAAAACCGTTTGTCCTGATGGCGTTTTAAAAGCGACATTGTATAAATTTCCGCTAATATTACTTCCTATTCTTACTGATCCTTCAGGAACAAATTTTGATGCGTGACCTATTATATAATACCCTACTTCTCTTTTGATATTCTGAGCCTGATCGATCATTAACGCTCCTTTACAAGTAGAACATCCGCCTGGTGTAAATGGTTTGTAATACTCATCATTTGCTAATCCCCACGAAAGCGCATTTACGCTCCAGTTACGCATTGAACCAATAACAACATTTTTTACACTCCATTTTAAGTCAGATTCGAAACTGCTTTTTGACCCTGTATATTGTTCGGTAAAATACAAATCTTTATTTGGAAATGCATCATGAACCGTAGATAATGCGCTGATATCTCCTTCGTACAAATGAAATGCAGAACCTGCTACAAAAGGATTCGCTTTTGGATCTTTTAAAATCGTTAAAGGATATTCGGGTTTGTTGCAATTGTGATCGTAAATCACGATTTTGGTTTTTATTTTAGCTTTCGCGAAAGCGGGACCTAAATGATTGCCAATAAAATCTGCCTGTTGTTCAGCAAGCATTAATAAACTTGGATTATTTCCCGGATGCAATGGCTCATTTTGAGGTGTAATCGCATCAATTACAATTCCGTGCGATTTCATTGCCTGAATATATTTTACAAAATACTCGGCATAAACCTGATAGTATTTTGGTTGAAGACTTCCGCCTTTTGAGCTTCCGTTGTCTTTCATCCAAACTGGAGGCGACCACGGAGAACCCATAATTTTTATTTTTGGATTAATAGCTAAAATTTCTTTTAACAAAGGCACAACGTCGTTTAAATCCGGACCTAAATCAAATTTTTCCAGTTTTAAATCAGTTTCACCTTCCGGTAAATCATCATACGAAAAAACTTTTTCATTCAAATCAGAAGCTCCAATACTAATACGAAGGTAACTTAAACCAATGGCATCATCTTTTCTGGAAAACAATTCCTGAAGCAGGGCTTCTTTTTTTGCTTTATCCAGTTTTAAAATGGCCTGAGCGCTTCCTCCTGTCAAAGAAAATCCAAAACCTTCGATGATTTGAAATTTTTCTGAAGGATTTACTTCAATAGTCTGGTTTGAATTCGTTTCTGCATTAAAAACTAAATCATTTTGCTTTTGAAGTTTTAAAGACTCATCAGTTGTTGTTATCCACGATTCTGCTTTATTAGAAGTGGCTACTGCATTTTTTGAAGTTCCGCATTTTATCTGAACTGCAATAAGTGGCAGTAAAAATAAAATTTGAAGTTTTTTGTTGATGTTTTTCATTTTAATCTATTTCTATTAAAACAGGTAAATGATCCGATGGATATTTTAAATCTTTAGAATCACTTAAAACTGCATGTTTTTGAATTTTTAATCCGCTGTTTTTTGAAACAAAAATATAATCGAGTAATAATGTTACAGGTTCGTTGTGTTTGAAATCGTTAAACGTTCCTGATGGTCCAAAAGGTTTTTCTTTCGAAACATCTTTGGTATCATCCATTACTTTTTTAATTTCTGCAATTTGTTTTGTATCTGGTTCTGAATTGAAATCTCCCATTAAAAATGCCGGATATTTCTTTGTATTCAATTCGCTTATTTTTTTCAAAGCAAGCTGTACGCCTTTTATTCTTGCTTCTTCTCCCATGTGATCAAGATGAAGATTAAAAACCCAAAATGTTTTTTTAGTTTTTAAATCTTGAAAAAGCCCGTACGTGCAAACTCTGTTACAAGCTGCGTCCCAGCCTCTTGAAACTACATTTGGAGTTTCTGATAGCCAAAATGTATTTGACTGCTCTACTTTAAAGCGATCTTTTTTATAATAAATCGTACACGCCTCTCCTGTTCCTCCTTCTTCTCTTCCTACTCCAAATTTATTATAATTTGGCAAAGCCGATGCAATATCTGTTACCTGACCTGGCGTTGCTTCCTGAACCCCAAAAATATCCGGGCTGTAAAATTGTATTTGAGAAGCAAAATAATCTTTTCGTTTTGGCCATGCATTTTCTCCATCAGAAGCAACATCTAAACGAATATTATAGGTCATGATTTTTAAATTTTGACCATAGAATGATCCACTTGCAAAAAGTAGGAATACTACTAAAATAATTTTGTTTATCTTTTTCATCTTTAAAAAATTTTAATCGGTAAAGCTAATGTTTCTGTAGCCTTAAAGAAAAAAACTTATTTAAAAGTTATGTTAATTATGAATGTTAGAATGGTTAATATTAAATTTATCATCGCGCTCTGCTTTAAATATTTTGAATATAAAATTCTTACAGAATAATTTTACGTGAATTTGCCCTTCTGTTGAGTTTTCTCTTTAGCGAAGAAACTTTCAGAATTTTAAATTATTTCCAGGTATAAGTGGCTACAGATCCCCCTTGCAAAGAAGTAGTTACCCACTTACCGTCGAATTTAATATTAAATATTTCAGCCGCTTGTCCGTCATTTTCAACAATTAAAACTTTCGATCCTGATGGCGTAATAAAAGCTACATTTTGCAAATTCCCACTTATATTACTTGCAATTCGTACTGATCCGGCCGGAACAAATTTAGAAGCGTGTGCTATAATATAATAGGCTACATTACGCTGAAAAGCTTCGTTTGATGTTACTGTTAATGCGCCTTTGCAGCTATTACATCCGCCTGCAGTGTACGGCCCGAAAGAGGCGTTATTGGCTAAATTCCATTCTAATGCATTTCTGCTCCAGTTGCGCATTGAACCAATGATTACATTTTTAAGATGCCATTTTAAATCTCCGCCAAAATCACCTGTAGAAGAAGTCCATTGTTCTGTGAAATAAATATTTTTATCCGGATATGCATTATAAACATTTGAAAGTGCACTGATATCTCCGGCATATAAGTGAAATGCTGAACCATCAACAAAAGGATTTGCTACCGGATCTGCTAAAATTGCTTTTGGGTACTCTGGTTTATCACAATTATGATCGTATGAAATAATTTTTGTCGCAATGTTGGCCGCTTTAAACGCCGGACCTAAGTTATTTTTAATGAAATTGGTTTGCTCTAATGCCGACATTTCCATACTTGGATTATTTCCGCCGTGAAGCGGTTCGTTTTGAGGCGTTACGGCATCAATAACAATTCCTTCCGCTTTCATTTGCTGAATGTATTTTACAAAATATTTTGCGTAAACATCGTAATATTGAGTTTGTAATCTTCCTCCAATAAAACTGTCTTTATCTTTCATCCAAAGCGGAGCTGACCAAGGCGTGGCTAAAATTAAAATCTTAGGATTAATGGCCAGAATTTCTTTTAAAAGAGCAATTACTCCTGTTTTATCTTTATCTAAACTAAATTTCGCTAAATCTAAATCAGTACTTCCGGTTGGAAGATCATCATAAGTAAAAGGAGATGCATTCAAATCAGAAGCTCCAATACTGATTCTAATATAACTTACGCCAATAGAATTCTCTCCCGAACCAAACAATTCCTGCAAAAGTGCAGTTCTTTTGGCTGCTGTTAATTTATAAATGACATCAGCGCTTCCGCCGGTTAAAGTATATCCAAAACCGTCTACAGTTTGGTATTTTTGGGCAGCATTTACTTCAATATTTGCATATGAATTACTAGTGGTGCCAAATCCTAAAACGCCGGTTTGTTTTGCCAGTAATACGCTTTGGTCTCCTTTGGTAAGCCAAAAATCGACATCGTTTGTTACTACAACCGGAGGAGTTACTACTGGTGGTTTCACCACCGGATCAGCAGCATCACTAGACGAAGAGCATTTTGCCTGAGCAAAAACTGCCAGAGCCAGGAACAATACTTTTATGGTGTTTTTAAAGTTTAATTTCATTTTATAGTTTTTAGTTTAGCACTTAGTATACAATAGTTTGCATAGCATGTGCCGGGATAGTTATAGTGTTTTGCAAATCGTGGTTCATTAGGGTATAAACAATCTCCTTATCTGATTGGTTCATGACAATTGTAATTATTTTGCCGTCAGAGTTTTTAAATGAAGTGCTTATTAAATTTTTATCGCTTATGGTTTGAATTATTCTTTTTGCTCCAGGGCGAATAAATTTCGAAAGGTGTCCGATATAATAATACATTGGTGTGTAAATTAACTCATCTTTTGTGGTGTCAGCGTGAATTGGCGCAAAACAAAAATTCCCCACATGATTTGGTCCTCCGTTCTGGTCTAAGAGGATGTTCCAGTCTGTCCAGGCAACGGTTCCGTTATTGAAATCGTTAATCATATTAAGTCCGTATCGTTCTGCATTTCCCCAGAACTGAAATTTAGTTGCATCGAATTTTTCTATACAACCTTCGGTAAATATTAAATTTTTATTCGGAAATGCTTTGTGAACCTCTCCTACCGATTCGAATTTTGGAGCACCGCCATTCCAGGTTTCGTACCAGTGAAATCCAATTCCCCATGCATATTTAGAAACCTCAGGATCTGAAAACACAAGATTGGCTCTTGTGGTTAGCATATCTCCACGATTGTGATCCCAAATGATAACATTTTTAGCACCAAGTCCTTCTTTTTCTAAAGTGGGCCCAAGAAAATTTTTCAGGAAATCTCTTTCTGCTTCGGGAGTATAAATACAAGATTCCCAACGTTGTTTTGCCATTGGCTCGTTTTGAATCGTTAATCCCCAAATCGGAATTCCTTCTTTTTCGTATGCTTTTATAAATTTAGCATAATAATTTGCCCATGACTGGGCGAACTCAGGCAATAAAACGCCGCCGTGCAAAATATCATTATTGTCTTTCATGAAAGCTGGGGGACTCCATGGACTAACAAATAAAGTTAATTTCCCGCCGGCTGTTTCAATTGCTTTTTTGATTAATGGAATTCTGTATTTTCTATCGTGATCGATATTGAAGGTTTTTAAATCTTTATCTCCTTCCTGAACATAGGTATAGCTGTCGCTGCTAAAATCGCAACTGTGAATATTTGTTCTGGCCAAAGAATAGCCAATTCCTTTGTTCTTATCGTAGTAAGCGGTAAGAAACTCTTGTTGATTTTTAGGTGATAGTTTGGCAAAAACTTCAGCACTTGCATCAGTTATAGCTCCACCAATTCCGAGAAAAGTCTGGTCTGTTTTGTCAGGATCTAAATTTATAGATACTGTTGAAGTTTTTTGTTGTGAAGTTGGTTTTGAAATGAAATTATTAGATAATGATAATCTCAGATTTGTGTTTTCGGCAGTAGTATAAACCTCTATTTTTTTATTTTTTTTGGATGTATGAGCATTTTGTCCAACAACTTTTGATGAAGAACAAATTAATTGCAGAACTAGTATTGGGGCTATTAAAATTCTATTGATGATTTTCATTGTACTTTCAAAAAACGATTTAATTTAAATTAAATTGAGGGCTAATCTGGATGATTCATTCAGAACAGCCCTCGTTTTATTACTAACAAAACATTAATACACAAGCGTTTGTATTGCATGTGCAGGAATCTTAACTACTGATTGTTCAGCACCTATAATTAGTTTATAGTCAATTGCTTTATCAGTTTGGTTCATGACAATTGTAGCCATTGTACCATCAGCATTCAAAAATGATGTACTTAATAAAGCACTTCTGCTTACTGCTGAGCTTACTCTTTTTGCATTTAAGCGAATGAATTTTGAAAAATGCCCAATATAATAGTATGATGGAGTGTAAATTAACTCTCCTGTTCTTGTATCAGCATGAATTGGCGCGAAACAAAAATTACCAACATGATTAGGACCTCCGTTTTGATCCAGAAGAATATTCCAGTCTGTCCATCCGGCAGTTCCGTTATTAAAATCATTAATCATAGAGATACCGTATCTTTCTCCGTTACCCCAAAATTGATATTTTGTAGCATCAAATTTTTCAACGCATCCTTCTGTAAACATTAAACCTTTATCTGGATATGCTTCGTTTACTTTTGCAACATTTTCAAACATTGACGATCCTCCTGACCATGTTTCGTACCAGTGAAATCCCATTCCCCAAACATATTTTGAAGCTTCCGGATCAGAGTAAATTACATTTGCTCTGTAATTCATTAAATCACGATTATGATCCCAGGCGATAATTTTTACATTGCCCAGTTTTTCTTTTTTTAATGTCGGTCCAAGGAAATTTTTAATAAAATCTCTTTCTGCTTCTGCTGTATAGATACAAGATTCCCAGGTTTGAACGGCCATTGGTTCATTTTGAGTAGAGGTTCCCCAAATTGGAATTCCTTCTTTCTCATACTCTTTTATAAATTTAGCATAAAAATTTGCCCAGGTTTGATAATATTCAGGTAGTAATGTCCCGCCTTTTAATACGTTTCCGTTGCTTTTCATAAAAGCATTTGGAGACCATGGTGCAGCATAGGTCATTAATTTACCGCCTGCAGTCTGAATGGCTTTTTTAATTAACGGAATACGAAATTCTCTATCGTGTTCAATAGTAAACGTTTTTAATTCTTTATCTCCTTCTTTGATATAAGAATAGCTTCCACTGCTAAAATCAGAACTTTGTATCGTGGTTCTTAGCAATGAATAGCCTATTCCTTTTTGTTTATCGTAGTAGGCATTCAAAAATTCTGTTTGTTTTTCTTTTGAAAGTTTAGCGAATATCTCGGCACTCGCATCTGTAATAGCTCCTCCAATTCCTATAAAAGTCTGAAACTTTTTTGCAGGTTCTACAAAAACAGCTGTTTCTACTTCCAGAGGTTGTTTAGCGGCAGTAAAGGTTAGATTATCTGTAGAGGTTATTCTTAAATTTGAATTTTCAGCTGTGGTATAAACTGTTATCTTTTTTCCATGGGTTGTAAACTCTTTTTTTGTTTTGGGTTGTTGGGCAAAGGCCGCTAACGAAAACAAAAAACATAGCGCTTTTAAACTATTTTTTTTCATTCTTCCTTATTTTTTTAAAATTCTAAATTGAAACTTTTTGTGAACTCGTCTCCACTAAAAAAAGTTTCCGCCAGCTTACGGATTTAAAAAATAGCCCATACTCATACTGATTATGGGCTATTTACAACCAAACTTAAACTTAACTTAAACTTATTTTCCTCGAAGCTCTACTTCGGTAACTTTTATTCCTGTTGGAGTAAATGCATCTCCACCACTTTTTATTACTAAATAGATTTTACCTGTTTCAGTGAATTTTACAACATTACTTACTGTATTATCTAAAGCACTGTTTTTTACGCATCCTACAGCTGATAATTTCCCGTCAAAAGCTTGTTTTCCACAACCTTCAGCAGAAGCAAGTCCCATAACTTTATTGTCTGTATATGGTACTCCGGCAGTTGGTACTGTTTTTCCAGCGAATACTTCAAACACAAAATTCTCAGAACCACTTGTTGCGCTTACATGCATATCTATTAAGTATTCTTTATCTTTTACAACATCAATTGCCTGATAAATTGCCTCCTGATTTGAGGTTCCGCTTACGTTTATAGTTGCAAATCCAGGAGTAAATGTCCATGTTGCTAACCCATTAGTGTTAAGGTGCAAATTCGTCCACTGTGATTGTTCTGCTGCATCTGCAAAGTTGTTACCTTCTACTAAATTTCCTTTTTCAGGATCAGCTTTTACAATAATAATTTCTTTCGTTGCAGTATTAGTTTTTCCACCACGGCCTACAGCAGTATGTACTACTGTATATTTTCCTCTATCAGCTAAAAAAACTTCCAACTCCATTTTTCCGTAATACTCAGCTTTACCAACTTTCCAGTAAGAATTCAGCACGTTTTTTGTACCGGACACTAATAAGTAGGTATTATTTTTTCCTGCTACAGGAGTAATTGTAAATGAAGGATCAACATTTGGGTCTTCCAATCCATTGCCTTCACTTGCTGTATCAGGCTCACAACTTACTATTATTGAACCTAATGTTGCGAGAGCGAACATTAGATATATACTCTTTTTAAAAATTATATTTAAACTCATATGATTTTATTTAATTGTTATAATTAGGGTTTTGAACAATTTTAGTGTTTTCTAATTCTTTGAAAGGAATTGGCCAAATTTCATTTTTACCTGCCTTGAATCCTTTAGATGCCAAAGCTGCAGCAGCTTTTCCTGTTCTTACTAAATCGAACCAACGGTGTCCTTCTCCAGCTAATTCTTTTCTTCTTTCTAATGCGATTGCATCCAAAGAAACCGGAATTGATCCTAAACCTACACGTGCTCTTACAGCATCAAGTAACGCTTGCGCTCTTGCTCCTGTACCGCCTAATGCTTCAGCTTCCATTAAATAAGTATCTGCCAAACGAATTGCATAAACATCTTGCTTATAATTTAAAGCTGTTGCTCCACTACCTGTAGAAGTATCTGAGTTTAAAGGCATGAATTTCTTAAGAAAATATCCTGTATCATCATAGTTAGGTGACCATTTTGCTTGCCCAGCATCCGTCATCGCTTTCATATCAAGAATAGTAGCATCAAAACGAGGATCTCCTTTTAGAACATCATATAAACCTTGTCTTACAGTATTAAAACTCCATCCTGAAACGTAGTCCGGTGCACTTGGAAGTATTCTATTATATCCCCTAGGTCCAACCATGATACAAACAGAGTTCCCTTCATCTTTTCCACCACCCCAAAAGCCCCAATCGGCATTACTTTTGTCAGTGTGAACAATTTCAATAATAGCTTCTGAGTTAAATTTGTTGCTTACTTTCCATAAATCAGCAAATTTATCTACCAATTTATATCCGTACATACTTGTTCCTCCAGGAGTACCATTTACATCAGCAAATTCTGCTGCTGATAATGCGTTTTTCCCTTCGTACAAATACACTTTTCCTAACAATGCTTTTGCTGCTCCCTGAGATAAACGACCAGCTTCCTCGGTCATATTTGTAATTTTAACAGGTAAACCCGGAATCGCTTCTTTCAAATCTTTTTCGATTTGTGCATAAATTGCTTCCGGAGCAACCTGAACTACATTGAATATATCAGCTGTTTTAATTGGCTCCAATATCAATGGTATATTTCTAAACGTACGAACTAATTCAAAATAATAGTAAGCACGTAACGCTTTGGTTTCAGCTGCAAATCTTCCTTTTTTAGCTTCATCCATAGGTACTGCCGGTAATTTTTGAAGCAATACGTTCGCTCTAAAAATTCCCTGATAAAAATCTCCCCAAAAACTACCCGGAATTGTAGACTGACTAATAGAATAATCTGCAAATGAATGTATTCCTACACCATCTGTAGCACCACCACCAGCTGCATTAAAATCATCTGAACCTGCATTCATCATACAGATCATATTTTCAAATCCTTTAGATTGTTTACCAATTATATCATAAACGGCCACTAATCCTGCATAAGCCTGACTTTCATTTTTGTAATAATTAGCCTCTAGGGAAGTTCCTTTCGGCTCTACAGTTAAAAAATCCTCACTGCACGAAAGGGCAGTAAATAGTGCACCGCAAACAACAAGTGAATATTTTATATTTTTTAGTTTCATGATTCTTGTTTTTTATTAAAATTGTAAATTAACTCCCAGCATGAAAGTTCTTGCCTGAGGATAAATACCTCTGTCGATCCCCATAACATTTCCTGAGGCACTATTTGCTCCAATTTCAGGATCATATCCAGTATATTTAGTAAAAGTGAATAAGTTCTCACCTGTTAAATAAACTCTTGTTTTGTCTAAACCAATTTGACTGATCGTTTTAGTTGGCAATGAATAACCAAGTTGAATTGTTTTGATTCTTACATAATCTCCTTTTTCAAGATAGAAATCAGATGGATTATTAAAGTTTTTGTTGGTATCATCAGATGTTAATCTTGGATAAGTATTCGATGTACCTTCTCCTGTCCAACGGCTTAAAGCTTTAGTCTGAAAATTAGAATTGTCGATATCTAACCTACGTAACCCCTGGAAAATCTTGTTTCCTGTCGCTCCCTGAGTAAAGATCATTAAATCGAAATTTTTGTAATCTAAATTAACTGTAAATCCAAAAGTATATTTTGGTATTGGGCTGCCAAGAAATTTTCTGTCATCCGGAGTAATCTGACCATCTCCGTTTATGTCTGTCCAACGGAAATCTCCCGGTTTAGCATCAGGTTGAATTAATCCTCCTGAAGCATTTCTGTACGCATTAATTTCAGCTTGGTTTTGGAAAATACCTGCTGTTTGAAATCCGTAGAAAGATCCATAAGCTTGTCCTACCTGTGTTCTTGTAATATCAAATGTCATCGCTTTAAATTGTTCTCCTGATGCTAGGAAACCAACTCCACGTCCTAAAAATGTTACTTCATTTTTCAGGTAAGATACGTTTCCACTTAAACCTATATTTACCTGTCCTAATTTTTTACGCCATCCTAATTCTAAATCGATACCTTTATTTTGCATGTCAGCAACGTTTCCTGTTGGGTTTCCTGAACCAACATAACCTGGTAATAAAATATCTTGAAGAATTCCAGTAGTTTTTTTAATGTACCAGTCAAATGATAAATTGAAGTCAGAAAAAATAGTAGCATCAAAACCAATGTTAGTTTGGCTTGTTTCTTCCCATTTTAAATCTGGATTTGATGGTGCATTAGGGCTGTTACCAATAGTTACAGATCCAGATGTACCAATTGTATAGTTACGACCGTCTCCAATAGTTGCTAAATATTTGAAATCTCCAATATTATCATTACCAGTTACACCGTAACCTCCTCTGAATTTTAATTGGTTTACAACTTTATTTTCAATCCAAAATGCTTCTTTTGAAGGAACCCAACCTAATGAGAATGATGGGAATGTTCCATATTTATTGTTTGATCCAAATCTTGAAGATCCGTCTCTACGAATAATACCTGTCAATAAATATTTTTCTTTGTAGTCATAAGTTAATCTTGAGAATAATGAAGTTACTCTATGCTCATTTCCTGTACTGGCTGTAGCATTAATTTGATCTTTTGGCAAGTCAAAGTTAAAAGATGCATCTTTATAACTATCTACTGGTAAGTTAGTATACGTAATTGTAGTACCGCTATTTCTATTGTCTACATATGCTCCCTGACCTACTAATACGCTAAAGTTGTGATCACCTATACTTCTTGTATAAGAAGCAACATTCTCAATATTCCATCCAAAACCTTGATTGGTATTTCTTGAAAGGTTATTAACCTGTGTAATATTTGTTGAGTTCAGGTAAGAAACTGGTGTGAAGTTTTCATAACCCCAATACGCTAATTTACCCCCTACAGTTGTTCTGAATTTTAATCCTTTTATTGGCTCAATTTCTAAGTAAGCATTTCCAACAAAGTTATCTGCCCAGTTGTAGTTTCCTAATCTTGTTTGCGTATAAGCTAATGGATTAGACATTTCCTGAGTAACCATAGTCGAAACACCGTAAGGGTTTCCGTTCGCATCTCTTAAAATTCCTTTACCTTTCCCGTCGATACCTACAGAATAAGGTGCATTTGCAGCCATAGTAGGATCTGTTACAATAGCAGGAGTGATTGGATCTAAGTTGATTGCAGAACTTAATGGTCCTCCAAATTCACTATTTGTATTTCCTAATCCTACTGTTTTTTCTCTAGAAAAACCTAAAGTCTGACCAAAAGTCATCCATTTAGTTATTTTGTGAGTAGAATTTAAACGAATATTTTTTCTGTTGTAATGAGAAATATCTGTTGTTACAATACCTTCTTGATCTAAAAGACCAAAAGATACATAAAAAGTAGATACATCATTACCTCCGGATAAGCTTAATTCTTGACCTATACGTGCTGCACTATCATTAAAAATTTCTGATTGCCAATTTGTACCTACACCATATGATGAAGTAGGACTATCGAAAGGCAATTTGAATGTATCAGTTGCATTCTTTTTAACATATCCATTTGCATACTTTTCATTTTGCAAAGTTGCATATTGAGTAGCATTTAAAAGATCTAATTTTCTTGCAGGACCAGAAAAGCCAGTATAACCATTATAGCTTACACTCATTTTACCTGATTTTCCTTTTTTAGTCGTAACGATAATTACCCCAGCTGCTGCTCTTGCACCATAAATAGCTTGAGAAGCTGCATCTTTTAATACCTCCATAGATGCGATATCAGACTGGTTTAAGTAACCTATTCCTCCCGCATCAACTACTACACCATCTATAACCCATAAAGGATCATTGTTTCCTAATGTAGTGATACCACGCACACGAATAGTAGAAGAAGCTCCAGGTTGTCCTGAACTTGCTGCAACTGTAACCCCTGAAACCCTACCTTGTAAAGTTTGTTCAACTCTCGTTATCGGTAAATTTTCGATATCCTGAGCTCTTACTTTAGAGATCGCTCCTGTTACTACTGTTTTCTTTTGAGTACCGTATCCAACAACAACAACTTCATTTAGTGATTGTGATTCAGGTTTTAATTGAACCGATAATTTTGTTCTTCCGTTTATAGCTTCAGTAACTGTAGCATAACCAATAAAAGTAATTGTTAAAACTCCATTTGAAGGAACTTGCAACTGAAATTTCCCATCAAAATCTGATGCAGTTGATTTTGTAGTACCTTTTAATAGAATAGTTGCGCCTGGAACTGGCATTCCACTTTCATCATTTATTATTCCACTTACTGTGACATCCTGGGCCACAGCTATAACCGAGAATAACAAAGACGAAACACAAAAAATAAGTAATTTTGTTAATTTCATTTTTCTAAAAATTTTGGTTAATTAATTAGTAATTTGATGCAATAATAATGTTAATTTTTCACTACCCGCAACTAATTTTCACTACAAAAACACATCAAATCAAATTTTATTACATTACAAAAACACATCAAATTTTATATAAAATATTGATTTACAAATATTTAAAAACAAAATTTAAGATGTTATCAAAATGTTAATTATAAAAATAAACACTACACTACTATTAGAATGCTTATTTTTATAAAAAAAACAGCTTCCTACATCGTGATAGTAGAGAAAAACAAAACATAAAACACTACAAAAGAGATAATTAACTATTAAAAATTTAAAAAAAACCAAAAACCCATGCAATTGATAAAATCATATTTTATTATAACTTTTTTTACATTATTCTCAATTACATTTTTTGGCCAGGTTAAAAGTATAGGTCTTCCAGACGTAAGAAATTACAAACGAAATGAATATAAAGGAGGGACACAAAACTGGAATATTGGTCAGGATAAAAACGGAAACTTATATTTTGCGAACAATAATGGTCTTTTTCAATTCGACGGATCGTCATGGCGAAAATATCCACTACCTAATCACACTTCTGTACGATGTTTAAAAATTGATGACTCAGGGAAAATTTTCGTTGGCGGATACAATGAGTTTGGGTACTTTAAAACAAACAATAAAGGAAAACTAGAATACACATCATTAGCCCAAAAAGTAGATAAAAACAAAATCAAAATCATCGATTTTATCTGGAAGATCCACACTTTAAATAATGAGACTATTTTTCAGTCTTTTGCACGGGCCTATATTTTAAAAAACGGAAAATTATCGATCCTAAAAGCGCCTAAGCGATTCCAATTTTCATTTGTAGTTAATGACAAACTTTACTTTCAGGATGTCGAAAAAGGTATTTTAGAGTACCGAAATGACAAATTATATCCTTTACCTAATACTACAGTTTTAAATAATACCGAAATATGGGGAATGTATTCCTTATCAAAAGAGAAAATACTTATCATAACGCTCGAAAAAGGATTATTTATGTACGAAAACAATACCGTTAAACCGTGGGAAACTGAAGCGAATAATTTTGTCAGGAAAAACAACTCTTTAGGAGGCGCCATCATAAACAAAAAATTTATTGTTTTAAACTCAGTACTTGACGGAATCATTATTTGTGATTTTAATGGTAAAATAATTCAGCATGTAAACAGAAAGAAAGGATTACAAAACAATACAGTCCTCACCTCTTTTATTGACAACAAAAATAACTTGTGGCTTGGACTGGACAACGGTATAGCTTTTTTAAACGAAAGCTCTCCGTTTACTTATTTTGGGTTCAGTTATGACATTAGTACCGTCTATGCTTCTGTAATTCATCAGGGAAACCTATATGTAGCGACAAATCAGGGTGTTTTTTATCATGCCTGGAACAATAGTTTTAAGGAAGATGTTTTTAAACTTGTTGAAGGAACTACTGCACAATCATGGAATGTTCAGGTTATTGATAATGAACTTATCTGTTCTAACAATAGAGGAGCTCTAGCAATACAAGGCGGAAGAGTAACACATATTATAGATACTAAAGGATATTTCGGATTCAAAAGTATGCCCAATCATCCCGGATACTTTATTGGTTCTAATTACGACGGATTTGCCATTTTTCAAAAAACAGGAAACGGACTGGTATTCAAAAATCAAATCGCTGGTTTCGATAAATCTTCTAATAGTTTTGAGCTTGATGATTCTTATTTATGGCTTAAAAAGGATGAATCTATATACAAAATGCAGCTTAGCAGCGATTTGACACGATTTATAACCATCAAAAAAATAAGTCAATTATCTCCTAAATATAAAAACATTGGAAGCCTTCAAAAAATAGACGGAAAAATATACTTTCAGACCAACAATCACTTTTTCAAATTTTCAAAAGAACAGGATTTGTTTTATGAAGACAAAAATTTATCCGCATTATTCAAAAATATTCCAATTATAAACGCTTTGAGCGAAGATTCGCAATCGAATTTGTGGTATGCATTCGATGAATCTTTAGGCGTACTAATGAAACAAAATAATCATTATAAAAATGTTGTTGCACCTTTCTCTAACTTAACCGGCAATTTGGTGAGCAGTTATTTATCTGTAAACACAATCGACTCAAAAAACATTTTTATAGGATTAACAGACGGTTTGGCCCATTACGATTCTGAATTACTCAACAATTTTGTAACCAAGCCTAAAGCTTTCATTAGGAGCTTTTCATTTCCCGGCGACACAATTGTTTTGGGAAACAATCAAAATAAGATCGAAAACATTCGTATACCTTACTCGTCAAACCATGTACGTTTTACATTTTCATCTCCTATATATGAAAATCTTGAGACTGTGGAATTCTCTTACCAATTAGAGCCTTTTGATGACAAATGGAGCAATTGGTCGACAATTTCGATAAAAGAATATACCAATTTAAGAGAAGGCGAATATACGATGAAGGTAAAAGTCAGAAACAGTTACGGGATTCAATCTGAACCTTCGACACTTTCATTTATGGTATCTCCACCTTGGTACCGACACTTTTTAGCCTTTATGATTTATTTTATACTCATTATCGTAGGCATATATCTAATTTCCGCAAGGGTAAAAATGAAAATTCGTAAAAACAAATACTACGAAACGATCGAACAGCGTAGATTATATCTTGAGAAAGAATCTAAAATAAGACAAGAACAATTTGATCTTGAAAAAGAAATTGAAAAACTAAAAAGTGACAAACTTCAGATTAAAATCTTAGCAAAGGATAAAGAACTGGTAAACAACTCTCTGCAGGTTGTAAAGAAAAACAAAATCCTGAATGGAATTATTCATAAACTTAAAGAAATCGACGTTGAAGCGCTTGACGATTCGACAAAATTTCAGGTGAGTAAATTAAACAAAAGCATTGTAAAAGAAGTAAATACAGATAAAAGCTGGAAAGACTTAGAAAAACACATTAAAAACGTTCATTTTGAGTTCTTAAAAAGATTGAAGGAAAAATATCCCACAATTTCGCCTCGTGAACTCGATTTGTCTACTTATTTATTGATGAATATGTCGACCAAAGAAATAGCCGAAATTATGAATATTTCTACAGGAGGTGTCGAATTAGCCCGTTACCGATTACGAAAAAAACTCGGTTTAAATAAAAAGGAAAATCTAATAGGCTTCTTAATGAGCATATAAAAACAAAAAAGCCATCTTGATCAGGATGGCTTTTGTTTTATTTAATATATTCCAGAGTGCGCTCTAAGGCCATTCCTCTGGATCCTTTTACGAGGATTGTATTTTCGCTAAAATGTCTTGTTTTAAGGTATTCGACAAAAGCATCAAAGGTTTCAAAAAACTGAATATTATCTTTAGTAACTTTATTTTCATAAAATGATTTACCTATCAAATAACACTCGGACTCATTCTGCTTCAATAAAGAATCTACAATTAATTTGTGCTCCTGCGGACTTTCATCACCCAGCTCAAACATATCACCCAAAATCATCACTTTGTTTTGATTTTCTAATTGCAAAAAGTTAGTTATCGCAACAGCCATACTACTAGGATTAGCATTATAGGCATCCAGAATAATCTGATTAGAATCAATTCTTAACAATTGCGATCTGTTATTCTCAGGGATATAGGTCTCAATTGCTTGTTTCATATCCGCCTCGGTAACTTTAAAGTAATATCCTATCGCAATAGCCGCATTAATATTATTGGCATTATAAAGCCCAATTAAATGCGATTCTACACTAAAATTATCATACTCTATAGCAACAAAAGGATTGGCTTTGATATTTTTGATTTTTAAGTCAGCAGTATCGTTATTTATTCCGAAAGTAAAGGATTGTATTCCTGCAGATCTTTCTATCTGAATAGAATCTTCAAGATTTACAAAAGCTAATTTGTTATTTTTTGCCAGATATTGATACATTTCGCTTTTACCTTCAATAACACCCTGAACTCCACCAAAACCTTCAAGATGAGCTTTACCAAAATTGGTAATATAACCATAATCAGGCTGAGCAATTTCACATAAAAATTCAATTTCTTTTTTATGATTTGCCCCCATTTCAACAATACCTATTTCTGTTTCTTTAGTAAAAGACAATAAAGTCAACGGAACACCAATGTGATTGTTTAAGTTACCTACTGTAGCTTTGGTTTTGTATTTCTTTCCAATAACAACATTTATAAGTTCTTTGGTCGTCGTTTTACCATTACTTCCCGTTAAGGCAATAATAGGCAGTTTAAGATAAGTACGATGAAACTTTGCCAGTTCCTGCAAAGTTTCTAAGCTGTTTTCGACAAGAATTGTTCTCTCATCGATAATATAAGCTGCATTATCAACAATAACAAATAAAGCACCTAATTCCAATGCTGTTGCAGCAAAGGTATTTGCATCAAAATTTTCGCCTTTGATAGCAAAAAACATAGAATCGTTTTCAATCTTTCTTGTATCAATTGAAACTGATTTACATTGCAAAAACAAGTTATGAATGTCCTGAATATTCATTTATAAAAATATTTACATATTATAAAATAAGCAATAAAAAAATTCCAAATTCCAAAAGCTGAGTAAATCAGTTGGAATTTGGAATTTTTTTTATTGAATTTTCTAGAATTTAGTTTCTAGGCGATTTTCTTTTTTCAGCTTTTGCACCTACTCTAGACATAGCACATCTAAATCCGATGTAATCTGTTGCCATATCCTGAGGGAAATATCTTCTTTGAGCAGGATCTAACCAATAAGCTCTATCTCTCCAAGAACCACCTTTGTAAACTCTTACATTATCATCGATTAATGTAGTACGTTTACTAGAGCTATCATATTTTCTAACCATTTGACCTAAACTGTCTGTTGTTACATTGTGTTTAGGAGAGTTGTACATTGACTGATCAGCTTTAGCTCCTGACTCAGAATCTCCAAAGTCAAAATATTTAGATGATTGTTTATCACCATCTCTATAGTTGATGTTATCACTTGTAGTGAAGTTTTGTCTCAAGTAAGTTTCGTTTTCGTCAACCGGAACCTGAGCAATTTCTCCTGGTAAGTTTGTTGCAACTTTTTTACCGTTACTTAAAGTTTTGTATTGGATATTATCTTTAGTAATAATTTCGATTTTACCGTCTTTACCAATTTTGTTTTTAGCATATTGATTTCCTCTAAAGTAGTTAAAATCATTCGCTTCATTATCGATAATAGGTCTGTAAACATCGGCAACCCATTCGGCTACGTTTCCTGCCATATCGTATAATCCAAAATCATTCGGTGCATAGCTTTTTACAGCATTTGTAATATCCGCACCATCATCAGACCAACCTGCAATTCCACCGTAATCACCGTTTCCTTGTTTAAAGTTAGCCAATTGATCTCCTTTGTTTTTACGTTTAGATGAACGTGTATAATCTCCAGACCAAGGATATTTCTTTTGTCCTTTATATATATTGTATTCTCTTTGTCCAACATCTGCAGCAGCAGCATATTCCCATTCTGCCTCTGTAGGAAGTCTGTATTCTGGCAAGATAATACCTGAAGAACGTTGTGCGTAAACATTTTTTTCTTCCGGAACTACACCGTCTTTACCAGCTTTTGGTCTTCTTCCGTTTGGATTTTTCTTTAAAACAAGCTCTTCATTACCACCGTAAGTAGTACTTGGAGATGCAACATAAGCTTCTGTATTAAAGATACTTTCAGCGCTTACATCCTGAGTTTTAGCTCCTTTTTTAAGGTAACCGTTTTTCTCTAAAACTGCTTCGTTTACACGATCAGTTCTCCATTTAGCAAATTCAACAGCCTGAATCCAGTTAACACCAACTACAGGGTAATTTGCATAAGATGGATGTCTTAAGTAGTTATTAGTCATCGTTTCGTTATATCCTAAACGATTTCTCCATACAAGCGTATCCGGAGATGCTCCTTCGTATATGTTTTTGTAATTTTCTTCTGTTGGAGGGAAAACTTTCTTTAACCACTCCAGGTATTCTAAGTACATACCATTCGTAACCTCGGTTTCATCCATATAGAATGACTGAACGTGTTGTTGGGTTGGCGTGTTATTCCAATCGTGCATAACATCATCCTGTACTTTACCCATTGTAAATGTACCTCCCTCAACAAAAACTAAACCAGGACCAGCCTGTTGTTTTTTGCCTGCATTTCTAGCAGCCGTTCCATTCTGACTATCTACATCCCAACCAGTTGCTCTGGAAGCACGACTGGAACTCGATTTTTTGCTACAACTAGCCGTGCCCAACATCAATATCATTGACATCATTAATTGCAAGACTACAATTTTGTTTACTTTCATACTCATTCTTAGGTGATAAATTTAGGTGCTGCAATATAATAATTAACATTTAATTAGCAACATCTGTTCTAATAATTTTATTTAGCTGTTTTTTACCAGAAAATAACCTATAGTTACGAACGCAAAAATATACTTTTTATTATTTACTATAACATGAAATACTATATTTTTACTTACTAAAATATTTTTAATTTAAAACGGTTTTACATACCAATGAAACAAGCCCTATACTTATACCTTTTTTTAATTCCGTTCATCTCATTTTCTCAGGTAAATTGGAGCTTTACGCTAGATTGGCAAAATAAAAAAGAGATGAGTTTTGGCGAATCAAAAATCAAAATACCATACTTTTCAGGAGGCAGTTTCCGATACGATACTACTAAAAAAAACATAAGCTTATTACTAAACCTAAGCGAATCGGGCTCTTCCAACAATAATTCCGTACAAATTACAAACGTAATTTACGAATCGGTTTCAGTTACCGACTTGGGAGACCTATCACTCGAAAACATACCCGAAAAACCAAATGAAACGTTAAAAACAACTATTTCCAGAGATACAAAACAAACTTTCCTGTCGTTATCACCTATAATAAAGGAAGGCAATAACTATAAGCGAATCCGGTCATTCTCTTATTCAACAAGCAGTTCTGCGTCAAAAAGCAGTAATTCTTCTACTTTTCAAAAATCAAATTCCGTTTACAATTCAGTTTTAGCTTCCGGAGACTGGTATCGTTTTTATATTGAAAAATCAGGTGTTTATAAAATTTCGAAGTCATTTTTGCAAAGCCTTGGGTTCGACCCTTCAAAAGTAGATCCAAGAAGAATTAAGATCTATGGAAACGGCGGAAAAATGCTTCCTCTGGCCAACAGCACGTATTACCCTGAGGATTTAGCAGAAAATGCCATACAGATTATTGGAGAAAACGACGGAATCTTTAATAACGAAGATTATATTCTTTTTTACGGCGAAGGAATCGAAAATTGGAGCACTGAAAGCCAAACCAATCTTAACTTATACGCCACAAGATCTTATTATTACATTACTGTCACTGGCAACGAAGGAAAGCGTATCTCAAATTTCAATCAGCCAACTGGAAACAGCACCCTAGAATTAAACACTTTTGACGACTATCAATTTCACGAAATCGATAAAACCAACATTGCTCATTTAGGCCGTCAATGGTTTGGAGAATCATTTGACATTAATCAGGAACAGGAATTTCAATTCAACTTTCCGAACATCGAAACTTCAGTTCCCGTAAAAATAGAAGTCAATGCAGCTTCGGCCGCCTTTACTCCGACCTCATTTACTGTTGCTGCCAATGGTCAAAATATTGGTACTATTAATTTTCAGGCATTAGTTTCTAATTCTGAACTAAAATTTTACACGCAAAAGCTGCCCTCAAACAGCACGTTTACAGGTGCCGAAAACATAAAAATAAAACTTACCTATAATAATAACAGTGTTCCGGGATCAAAAGGATATCTGGACTACATCAATTTAATCGCTAAAAGAAAATTATTAGGTACAGGAAAACAATTTAAATTTCAATACGACTTAGCCGGTTCAACCGCCGGAATCGTAAATTATACTTTAGGTAATGCCTCGGGAATTTCTCAAATTTGGGATATTACAGACCTATATAATATATCAAAATTAGAAAACAGCAATCAGGCAACTTTTAGCTTTAAAGCTTCTTTAGGAGAAGTTAGAAAATATGTCGCAATTGATGCCACTGATTTTTTTACTCCTTTAAAAGAAAACCAATCAAAAATTGCCAATCAAAATTTGAAAGGAACACTTTTCAAGAATAACCAAAACAACTTTCAGGATATCGATTATGCCATAGTTACGCCAAAATTTTTAGTTTCTCAAGCCGAAAAACTAGCCAATTTTCATAGAACACATTCTAATTTAAATGTAAAAGTAATTGCATTAGAAAATATCTATCAGGAATTTTCTTCCGGAAAACAAGATATTGCCGCTATACGAAATTGCATCAAATACATTTACGACAATGCATCATCACCAGATAAGAAAATAAAATACCTCAATTTATTTGGAGATGCTTCTTTTGATTATAAAGACAGAATTATAAATAACAATAATATTGTACCTATATATCAATCTGTAATTAGCAACTCGACCGGAGAAGCTTCATTTGCATCTGATGACTTTTACGGCCTAATGGACAATAATGAAGGAGTGGTCGTTTCTCCTTTTGGCGGAATTGATATTGCAGTTGGCCGAATGTTAGTTTCCGACAATGCACAGGCAGGCGAAATGATCAATAAAGTACTGGAATACCACGACACGAAATCCTACGGAAACTGGCGCAATAACATTGTTATGGTAAGTGATGATTCTGACCAGACCTCAGACGCAACATTACAATTTCATCAAAACAATCTGGCGGATAATATAGGTATTCAAAAACCTTTTTTAAATGTAGACAAAATCATTCTGGATGCCTACACACAAGAAGCTTCTGCCGGAGGATCAAGGTATCCTAAAGCAAGAACTGATTTATTTAACGCTTTCGAAAAAGGCGCTTTAATCTTTAATTATTTAGGTCATGGCGGCGAAGATGGCCTGGCAAGCGAACGCATCTGGGAAAAATCAGACGGTCAAAACCTAAACAATCAATATAAGTATCCTTTATTTATAACCATAACTTGTGAGTTTTCAAGATTTGATGATCCTACAAGGCCTACAGCCGGAGAATACACTTTTTGGAATCCGAAAGGCGGCGCAATTTCTATGCTAACAACCATTCGTGCCATAGGACAATTTAATGCGGAAGATTTTAATGACAGTTTAAGCAAAAACCTGCTTTCGTACGGATCTAATCAATACACCAGCATCGCCGAAGCGCTTCGAATTTCTAAAAACGAAAATCCAAGTTCTGCCAGTAATGTCATTTTTTATATTGGAGATCCTGCCCTGATGCTAGCAATTCCGAAACCAAAAATTAATCTAACAAAAGTTAACGATGTTGTGATTTCACAAACAATTCCGGATTTTAAATCTTTGGCAAAAATTAAAATTTCAGGCGAGATTACCGACGAAAATAATAATCTTTTAAGTAATTATAATGGCGAATTGGCAACGGCAATTTTCGACAAATTAATCACCACAACTACCCTAAATAATGATGGTTATAGTCCTGCAATGTCATTTAAAATACTAGGAGAAACAATCTTTAGAGGTAATGCATCCGTAACCAATGGCCAGTTCGAATTTAGCTTTGTTGTACCACGAGATATTCGTGTTCCTGTTGATTATGGCCGAATTAGTTTTTATTCGAAAAAAAATCAGGCTTTGGAAAATCAAACCGGCTACAATACCACCATAAAAATAGGAGGAATAAATGAAAATGCACCTCAGGACAATATAAGTCCGAAAGTTAAGTTATATATGAACGATGAAACTTTTGTATCCGGTGGTACCACAAACGAATCGCCTTTTTTACTGGCGTTTCTGGAAGATGAAAATGGCATAAATACAGCAAGCGGAATCGGGCATGACATTGTAGCAATTCTGGACGGAGACGTTAGTAATCCCTATATTTTGAATGATTATTATCAAACAAAATTAGACGATTATACTAACGGAAATTTGCGTTTCCCGTTAAGAAATTTAGCTCCCGGTATGCACACTATAAGTTTTACGGCCTGGGATGTATATAACAATCCGGTTACAAGCGAAATACAGTTTATAGTTGTTGGAGATGAATCGCTAACACTTACTCACGTTCTTAATTATCCTAATCCTTTTTCTACTTATACGCAGTTTTGGTTTTCACACAACAGACCTTACGAACCCCTGGATGTGCAGGTTCAGGTAATGACTATTACAGGAAAAGTAGTCTGGACAAAAAACCAGGTCATCACCACAGAAGGGTTCTTATCGAGAGAAATAACCTGGGACGGAAAAGATGATTTTGGCGACCGGATAGGAAAAGGTGTTTATATTTATAAACTTACGGTCAGATCTAATTTGACAAATAAAAAGGCAGAAAAATACGAAAAGCTTGTCATCTTATAATATTATATATATTTGTATCATAAATACATTAAGTCCCTAAATGAAAAAAATATCACTACTTTTAATTTGTTCTTTTATTCTTTTTAAAGCACAGGCCCAGGACAACCGACCTATTACAACGGGAGTTCCTTTTTTATTAGTTGCAGCAGATGCCAGAGCAGCAGGTTTAGCTGATCAGGGTGTAGCCACATCAGCAGATGCATTTTCTCAACAATGGAATCCGGCGAAATACGCTTTTTCAGTAGATAAGCAAGGGTTTTCTATTAGTTACACTCCTTACTTAACAGATTTAGCAAATGACATTTCGCTAGGTCAGGTAACGTATTACAACAAAATTAATGAAAGAAGTGCCTTCGCAGGAAGTCTTCGCTATTTTGGTTTTGGAGATATCGAGTTAAGAACAACCGGAGATCCAAATGAAGCTGCCAGAATAGTATCACCAAATGAATTTGCCTTAGACGGATCTTATTCTTTGAAATTAAGTGAAACATTCTCGATGGCAGTTGCAGCAAGATTCATCAATTCAAATCTAAAAATTGCTTCAGAAGATGTCGATGCTTCGGCAGCCAGCACTTTTGCAGTTGACATTGCAGGTTTTTACCAATCTGAAGAAATTGCTTATTCTGACTTTAACGGAAGATGGAGAGCGGGTTTCAATATGCAAAACCTTGGACAAAAAATAAGCTACGACAACGATGACTTAAGTTCAAACTTTTTACCGGCCAACTTAAGAGTAGGTGGTGGATTTGACTTCATTCTGGACGACTACAATAAAGTGGGACTAAGCGTAGAGTTTACCAAACTTTTAGTACCTACTCCTCCGGGACCTGGAACTCCGGTAGATTTAAACGGAGATGGTGATTATAATGATCCGGGAGAAATTTCTCAGGAACAGGCAAATGCCATGAACTACAAAAACTACAATGATATCGGTTGGGTTTCCGGAATTTTTAAATCATTTGGAGATGCTCCAGGTGGTTTTAGCGAAGAATTAAAAGAAATCACCTATAGTGTAGCCGGAGAATATACTTATCAGGATGCTTTTTCGATGAGAGCAGGATATTACCACCAAAGCCCACAAAAAGGAGGCGTTCAGTTTTTCTCTTTAGGAGCAGGTTTCAAATATAATGTAGTAAAACTTGACGTTTCTTATTTATTTTCAGCCTCAAAAATCAAAAATCCTTTAGAAAATACACTTCGCTTTTCTTTAACCTTTAACTTTGGCGACAAATACGAAGTTTACTAAACGAATAAAACAATAAAAATAATAACAATCCAAATTTCTACTTTTTAGAGATTTGGATTTTTTTTCCCATAAAAAGAATGAAAGAAATTAGCATTACATCATCATTTATAGTTTTCAATACTTTACAAGAACTCTCACAAGACATTCAGGATTTAATGAATGAGGCTGTAGAAATTCGCAAAAAAGCATACGCACCCTATTCTCAATTTAGAGTTGGAGCTGCATTATTATTAGATAACGGAAAAATAGTTTTGGGATCAAATCAGGAAAATGCCGCTTATCCATCTGGATTATGTGCCGAAAGAGTTGCCATTTTTCATGCCGGAAGCGTTTATCCTGAAGCCAAAATTCTAAAAATTGCTATTACAGCAGCTTCAGATACGAATCAGACTACAGCGCCAATTCCGCCGTGTGGTTCTTGCCGCCAATCTATTGCCGAATACGAAATCAGGCAAGACACCCCAATAGAAATCTATTTTATGGGCGAAATTGGTCAGGTTTATAAATCAGCATCCCTAAAAAATTTGCTTCCTTTTATGTTTGATAAAAAGTTCTTGTAAAAAAAAGCCAAAAAGTCCCTTTTAAATTTTACTTCTTAATAGGAATGTCTTATTTTTGCATCCCGACCTTTCGGGCGCAAATTTGTGGGAGGAAACTATTTTGCGTTATAGGCAACAATTGATAACACAAACAAACTTTAGCAAAAGAAAGAATTCAGATGAAAGAAGTTACAAAAGAAGTATATTTAAAGTGGTACGAAGACATGCTACTTTGGAGAAAGTTTGAAGACAAACTTGCAGCATTATACATTCAACAAAAAGTTAGAGGTTTTTTACACCTATATAATGGTCAGGAAGCTGTACTAGCGGGTGCTTTGCACGCTATGGACCTGACTAAAGACAAGATGATTACTGCTTACAGAAATCACGTACAACCAATTGGTATGGGAGTTGATCCCCGACGTGTAATGGCTGAGCTTTTAGGAAAAGCAACAGGAACTTCTAAAGGTATGGGAGGTTCTATGCACATTTTCTCTAAAGAACACCGTTTTTACGGAGGACACGGAATCGTAGGTGGACAAATTCCGGTAGGAGCTGGTTTAGCTTTTGCTGATAAATATTTTGAAACTGGCGGAGTTACTATGACCTATTTTGGTGATGGTGCTGCAAGGCAAGGTTCTCTTCACGAAGCTTTCAACATGGCTATGCTATGGAAATTGCCAGTTGTATTTATCGTTGAAAACAACGGTTATGCAATGGGAACTTCTGTAGAAAGAACTGCAAACCATACTGATATCTGGAAACTTGGTTTAGGATATGAAATGCCTTGCGGACCAGTTGACGGAATGAATCCTGTAAAAGTTGCTGAAGCAATGACTGAAGCTATTGACAGAGCTCGTCGTGGTGACGGACCAACTTTCCTTGAAATGAAAACGTACCGTTACAGAGGACACTCTATGTCTGATGCACAATTATACCGTTCTAAAGAAGAGGTTGAAGAATACAAAAAAATTGACCCTATTACTCAGGTTTTAGATGTAATTATGGATCAAAAGTATGCTACAGAAGAAGAAATTGAAGTAATTGACCAAAGAGTAAAAGACTTGGTTGAAGAATGTGTGAAATTCGCTGAAGAATCTCCATATCCTGAATTAGAACAATTATACGATGTAGTATACGCACAAGAAGACTATCCATTCACACCTCATAAACTATAATATATTATGGCCATAAAAGTAACAATGCCTCGTTTGAGCGATACTATGACGGAAGGAACGGTAGCGACTTGGTTAAAAAAAGTAGGCGACAAAATTAGCGAAGGAGATATCCTTGCTGAAATTGAAACAGATAAAGCAACAATGGAATTTGAGTCTTTCAACGAAGGAACTCTTTTACATATCGGAATTCAGGCTGGAGAAACTGCTCCAGTTGATTCATTATTAGCAATCATTGGTAACGAAGGAGAAGATATTTCTGCTCTTTTAGCTGGTGGTGACGCTCCTGCTGCAGAAGCTCCAAAAGCGGATGCTGCTCCTGCTGCTGAAGCAAAAACAGAAACTGCTGCTCCTGCAAAAGCTGCAACTGAATTACCAAAAGGTGTTGTAGTAGTAACTATGCCACGTTTGAGTGATACAATGACAGAAGGAACTGTAGCAACATGGTTGAAAAAAGTAGGTGATGCTGTTGCTGAAGGTGATATTCTTGCTGAAATTGAAACTGACAAAGCTACTATGGAGTTTGAGTCTTTCAACGAAGGAACATTATTATACATCGGAATTCAGGAAGGAAACACGGCTCCTGTTGATAGTTTATTAGCTATTATCGGACCTGCCGGAACTGATATTTCTGGAATTGCTGACAATTATACTGCTGGAGGAACTACAACTGCAAGTGCTCCTGCAACTGAAGAAAAAGCTGCTCCTGCTGCTGAAAAAGCTACAGAAGCTGTTGCTGAAACTTCAAACGGAAGAATTTTAGCTTCGCCATTAGCGAAAAAAATCGCTTCTGACAAAGGAATCCAATTGAATCAGGTTAAAGGTTCTGGAGAAAACGGACGTATCGTAAAAAGCGATATCGAAAACTTTACTCCATCTGCACAAGCGCAACCAGCTGCAACAGCAACTGCTGCTGCACCAAAAGCTGAAACTGCTGCTCCTGCTGCGCCAAAAGTATTTGTTCCTGCCGGAGAAGTTTTCACCGAAGAGATCAAAAACTCTCAAATGCGTAAAATTATCGCTAAACGTCTTGCTGAGTCATTATTTACTGCACCTCACTACAACTTAGTGATCGAAGTAAGCATGGACGAAGCTATGGCTTCAAGAGCGACAATCAATACTGTTCCGGATACAAAAGTATCTTTTAACGATATGGTAATTAAAGCTTGTGCTTTAGCATTGAAAAAACATCCAAAAATTAACTCTCAGTGGAAAGAAGATGCTATCATCATCAACCACCACGTTAACATTGGTGTTGCCGTAGCTGTTGAAGACGGATTAGTAGTTCCTGTATTGAAATTTACAGATGCTATGAGTTTATCTCAAATTGGCGCTTCAGTAAGAGATCTTGCCGGAAGAGCTAAAAACAAAAAACTTGGACCACAAGAAATGGAAGGAAGTACTTTTACAGTATCTAACCTTGGAATGTTTGGTATCACTGAATTCAATTCAATTATCAACCAACCAAACTCTGCTATCCTTTCTGTAGGTGCAATTGTTGAGAAACCAGTAGTTAAAAACGGTCAGATTGTAGTAGGAAACACAATGATGTTATCATTAGCGTGCGACCACAGAACAATTGACGGTGCAACTGGCGCTCAATTCTTACAAACATTAAAACAATACATCGAAAGCCCGGTTACAATGTTGGCATAATTTGATGTTTATCCTGAGCGAAATCAAAAGATCATTTTGAGCGAAGCTTAAGGTTATTTATATAAAATCCCGTTTTGTTTATTCAAAACGGGATTTTTTGTTTAATTTTCCTCCACTAATTCAATTCTTCATAAAATGAAAAAACTAATCCTTGCCACTTTATTCCTGACAGTAATAGCCTGCCAGAAAAAGGAACAAATCGAAAAAACCGCTGCTGTTACAGACGAACACAGTTATTCTAAACCAGAACTTGCTGTTGTAAAACATTTAGATCTGGATATAAAAGTTGACTTTGATACTCAAACTATTTCAGGAAAAGCTTCCTGGTTAATTGACAACGCAAGCAAAGGAAACGAAATTATCTTTGACGAAAACACACTTAACATTACAAAAGTAACTTTAGGTGATGATGAAAAAGAGACTAAATTTGAGCTTGGAAAAGACGTGGAATTTCACGGAAAACCACTTCACATTACCATCGAACCTACTACTACTAAAGTAAACATTTACTACAGCACCACTAAAGATGCCGTTGCATTACAATGGCTAAAACCAGAACAAACTGCAGACAAAAAGAAACCTTTCTTATTTTCTCAGGGAGAAAGCGTTTGGTCTCGTACCTGGATCCCGTGTCAGGATTCTCCGGGAATTCGTTTTACGTATAATGCAAAAGTTACAGTTCCTAAAGATTTATTAGCTGTAATGAGTGCTGTAAATCCTCAGAAGAAAAACGATACAGGAGTTTATACTTTTAAACAAGACAAAGCAATTCCTTCTTATTTAATGGCAATTGCCGTTGGAGATCTTGAATTTCAATCTATTGATAACAGAACCGGAGTTTATGCAGAACCATCGATGCTAAAAAAATCGGCTTGGGAATTTGCTGAACTTGGAAAAATGGTTGTAGCTGCCGAAAAACTTTACGGACCTTACCGTTGGGGACGTTACGATGTTTTGGTTTTACCTCCAAGTTTCCCTTACGGAGGAATGGAAAATCCTAACTTAACTTTCCTTACTCCGGGAGTAATTGCAGGAGATCGTTCTTTAACTAGTTTATTAGCGCACGAATTAGGTCACAGCTGGAGCGGAAACTTAGTTACAAACGCAACCTGGGATGATATTTGGTTAAACGAAGGTTTTACCACTTATGTAGAACACCGCATTGGCGAAGCCATTTTTGGAGAGAAAGAATTTGAAATGCAAAACGTTATTACACGTAAAGAATTAGTTGATAATGTAGCGGAATATGGAGATACAAGTCCAGACACAAGATTAAAAGTGAGCCTGACAGGAAGAAATCCTGATGACGGAATCAGCATGATTCCATACGTAAAAGGATATGCTTTTTTAAGAGTAATAGAAAATGCTGTTGGACGTGAAAAGTTTGACGTTTTTATTAAAAATTATTTCGATGCACACGCCTTTAAATCTATCACAACAGAAGATTTTCTTAAATACTACAACGAGAATCTTATAAAAGGAGACAAAGCACTTGCAGATAAAATAAAAGCAGAAGACTGGATTTACAAACCTGGAATTCCCTCAAATATTACTCCTGTAAGCTCTGCTGATTTTGATGCAATTGATAAAATTCAAAAAAGCTGGAGAGAAACGGGCGTTGCAGGTTTAAGCAAAAAAATCACTACAACAGCCGAAAAACAGCATTTTATAGACCATCTTCCAGCTGATATTACAGCAAAAGAAATGGAAGCGATCGATAAAGAATTTAACTTTACCAATGGCGGTAATTTCATCATTAAACGTCAATGGTTTGTTCAGGCAATCAGCCACCAATACAAAGCCGCCAATCCTGCAATTGAACAATTTTTAATTGGAAGCAGCAGAACCGGATCAGTAATGATGCTTTATAAAGAAATGGCAAAAACTCCGGAAGGAAAAGTTTGGGCAAACAAAATTTTCGACAAAGCAAAATCAGGTTATCATGCTACAACTGTTCAGGCAGTTGAAGGTGTTTTGAAATAGTTTTCAGTCGCAGTTTATAGTCGCAGTTTACGGTCGCAGTCTCAGTTTTCAGCTTACGATCTGGCCGAAGACTGCGATTGTAAACTAAAAAATCCCCAGTTACAAATTGTAATTGGGGATTTTTTTATTCTTATTTATCATCGCGAAGAACGAAGCAATCATACTAACAACAAACGCAATCATCAATAACAAACAAAGCACCCGCATGTGATTGCTTCGTTCCTCGCAATGACTAAACAAACGAAAACACTCTTATGAAAACAACTGCCCTAGCCCCGATAGAAGTGAAAATCCTTTTGTGGCGGGGTTCGCCACAAAAGATTGTAACGGATAGCGGGATTAGCTCCTAAAAAAACAACTCAGGGAAAATTGTCCATCACATAGCGTAAATCCTCCATGTTCCAGATTCTGTAATCGTCGCACCTTTGTAATGTCAAAAGACAACAACTAATAATTAACATAAAAAATTAAATACAATGACACGATTAACAGCATTAAACCCAGAAGAAGCAACAGGAAAAACTAAAGATTTATTCAACGCTGTACAGGCTAAATTAGGCGTTGTACCTAACATGATGAGAACAATGGGAAATTCTCCGGCGGTTCTTGAAGGATATTTAAATTTAAGCGGCGCTTTAAGCCACGGAAAATTAAGTGCGAAAACTGGCGAATTATTAGCCTTGACAGTTTCTGAAAGCAATTCATGTGACTATTGCGTAGCTGCCCACACTTTTATTGGCGGAAAATTATTAAAAGCAGATGCACAGGTTTTGCACGATGCGAGAACAGGAAATTCTGCTGACGCAAAAACGGAAGCGATTCTACAATTTGCTAAAACATTAGTTCGCAAAAATGGCTTGGTAAGCAACGAAGATGTTCAGGCTATTAAAAATGCCGGAGCTTCAGAAGCCGAAATTGCAGAAATTGTAGCGCATGTAGCTTTGAATGTTTTAACGAACTATTTTAATAATACTGCAAATACTCAAATCGATTTCCCGGAGGTTGCAAGTTTAGAACTTCAAAAATAATTCAGACAAAAAACGAATTATAAAGATAGTTGTGAATTCATTTCATAACTATCTTTATATTTTAAAAACGCACAAAATATGAGCAATGTTTTTACTTTAATTAATCCGCAAACCGGAAATCTCGCTTTCAAACTGCTTCCGTTTGATGACAACAGCCATTTTGATCATTTGCAACGCAATAATTATTTCTCTTTAATTTGGGTAACGAAAGGAAAAGGCAAAGTAAAAGCTGATTTTGCCGAACATCATTTTGAAGAAAACTCACTCCTCGCCTTTTCGCCTTATCAGCCTTTCATGCTTTGCGTAAGCGAGCCAATTGAAGGAATTGCGATTCATTTTCACCCTGATTTTTACTGCATTCATTACCATCAAAAAGAGGTTTCATGTAATGGTGTTTTGTTTAATAATGTATATCAACCGCCTTTTACACGAATTACAAGCGAAGCTGCTGCTACTTTTAAAATGGTTTTAGACCAGATGAAAACTGAGATTCAAAATGCAGAATTGGCGCAATATGAGTTATTAATTTCTTATTTAAAGATATTTTTAATTACTGCATCAAGGCTTAAAAACGAGCAATTAGAAGAAATGAAAGCAGTTCCTGACAGTAAAGAACCTTTTATTCTTCAGGATTTAAAAGATGCTATTGAAGTGCATTTTAAAACCAAACATTCTGCGGGACATTATGCAGAAATGCTAAATATTTCGGCGAAAGCCTTAGCTAAATTATCGAAAAATTATTTCAACAAAACGCTTACTGATTTAATCGCCGAAAGAATTATTATTGAAGCGAAAAGAGAATTGTACATGACCAATAAAACGATTAAAGAAATCGCGTACGAACTGGGTTATGACGACGAACATTATTTTAGCCGATTTTTTAAAACGAATGCTGATGTTTCGCCACAATTGTATCGTGAAACTGTAGGATTTGGAAAAATGGTAAATTAATTTTTATTTTTAGCTTCAATCCATTTTGACATATACATGGTACTTTTATAAGCATGATGCTGCAACAAACTTCCCATAAAATTATGCAAACGATGACTTTCAAAATCATTTAATAATGAATTAACTGCTGCTATTAATGCTGTAGAATATTTACTCAATTGATAACATTCGTTGACAATTGCAACTCCATTTTTTTGAGATTGTTTCCAAAGGTTTTCGTCGTGATACAATTCAACCGCTTTTTTTGCAAACAATTCAACATCATCCGTTACAAAACCATTCCATGGTAAATTGGCATGCATCGCTTCAGAACCAATTGTCGAAGTTACACTTGGCGTTCCGCATTGCATGGCTTCTAATAATTTTCCTTTTAAACCTGCTCCAAAACGAATTGGCGCGAGAACTACACGTGCTTTTTTTACAATTTCATTGGCATCAGCTGCTCTTCCCATAATAAAAAAACCGTTTTTAGGCTGATGCAATTGCAATACTTTTTGCGAAGGATAAGCGCCATAAACCTCTAAAACCGCTTCCGGAAATTGTTTTTTTATTATTGGCCAAATGGTTTCTTTTAAGTACTGCACGGTATTCCAATTGGGTTCATGAATAAAATTCCCTATGAACACAAAGTTTTTTCGTTCTTCAAATGATGGTAATTTCAAAAGATCTTCTTCTGACATTTCATCTACTAAAAAAGGAAGATAATGCAACAAAGCAGCGTCTATTTTAAAAAGATCTTTCAGTAATTTCATTTCAAATTCAGAAATTATAAAAGAAAGATCGCATCTTAAAATACTGGCAATTTCACGTTTTGTAATATCTTCAGACAATAAATCATGAAGCTCAAAAGTCCTTTTTTCTTTAAACGCTTTTTCTCTTGCCGCTCTCAAACAATGCAAATCTTCGGTATCTAATAAACGAATTGCTTTAGGGCAATTTTCAGATACCCGCCAGCCATATTGTTCTTCGATCGTATAACGATCAAATAAAACAACATCCGGATTTAATTCGATTACAAAATCGTCAAAACTAGCATTATTGAGTTCTATTGAAACTTTCTTTACTCCAAATTCAGATAAATCGACCATAAAATCACTGTCTAAAGCCGCGCTTGCAAATGTAATTTCAAATCCATTTTGCTTAAAAACAGAGATCAATTGCATCATTCTTCCGCCCGCTGCAGATGAATTTGGTTCAGGCCAAACGGGGCCAATGATTAAAAGTTTTTTTATCTGATTCATTTATATCGTTTCAAGCTACAAAATAATGCTTTTTTGAGCGTATTTACACGATATTTCCTAAATTTCAGTGATAAAAATGACTAATTTTGCAGAATACTTTTTTTCAATAAAATTATGTTAGGATTAAAATTAGCCACAGACCCTCGTTGGGTAAATATAGTCGAGTCGAATATCGAAGAAATACTGACAGATCATGCCTGGTGTGAGCAAAAAGCAGCTTCAAACGCCATTAGTTTAGTAACTTACAATTCTGAGTTAGAAGAATTAGTTACTGAAATGCTTGTAATTGCGAGAGAAGAATTAGAGCATTTGCAAATGGTTCACGACATTATCAAAAAAAGAGGTTTAACTTTGGGACGCGAAAGAAAAGATCATTATGTAAACGAACTTTTTAAATTCATGAAAAAAGACGGAAGCAGAAAAGATGCACTTTGCGATCGTTTGTTGTTTTCGGCTATGATCGAAGCGAGAAGCTGCGAACGTTTTAAAGTATTATCAGAGAATATTAAAGACGAAGAATTAGCTAAATTCTATCGTGATTTAATGATTTCTGAAGCGGGACATTATACAACATTTTTAGGATTTGCACGAAAATATACAGACAATATAGATATCGATAAACGCTGGAAAGAATGGATTGAATACGAAGGTTCTATTATTACCAATTATGGTAAAAGCGAAACTGTTCACGGATAATATTCAATTTAATCTTACCTATAAATACCACAATTTGTTATGTCTACGAATAAAACGAAGTCGATTTTATTAAAAATAGCAAAATATCTTGGAATAACTTTTGTCGTTATTATAGGATTATTGTTTTTGACTCCTATTGTTTTTGCCGATAAAATTAAGGAGCAAATTAAAAAAACAGCAAACGAAAGACTGAGCGCAGAATTGAATTATTCTGATGTTTCGGTTTCGTTTTTCCATCATTTTCCTTCGCTTACGTTAACCTTAAATGATTTAAGCCTTAACGGATCTGCGCCTTATACAAGCGAAAAATTCATCACTGCAAAAGAGGTTTCTTTTGGAATAAATGTGGCGAGTTTAGTTTTTAGCAAGGAAGTAAAAATTGATCAGATTTACTTATCTGATTCGTTTATCAATATAAAAGTAAACCCAAAAGGAGAGGCAAATTACAACGTTTACAAATCTTCTGCGCAAGCTTCAGATGCTAAAGACAGTACTGATACGGCTTTAAAACTGGAACGAATTGAGATTTTGAACAGTAAAATAATCTATGACGATTTATCGACAAAAGTTCATTTTGATGCTTTTGGTTTTAATTATTTAGGAAAAGGAGATTTAAATAAAGCTGTTTTTGACTTGTATTCGAAAGCTAAAATCGAGAAACTAAATATTGTTTACGAAGGCGAACCGTATTTAATGAACAAGAAAATTGATGCGGATCTGATCACAAAAGTAAATGTAAATTCGTTGTCTTTTTTCTTTCAGCAAAACAACTTAAAAATCAATCAGCTTTTGGTCGATTTTAAAGGAAAATTTGATTTCCTGAAAGATGGTTACAACATGGATTTTGTTATTAAATCTGATAATAGTAAACTGAATGATGTTTTTACTGCTTTCCCTCCAAAATACATTACATGGCTTTCTAAAACTGAATTAAAAGGAAATACCAATTTACTTTTAACACTAAAAGGAGATTATATTGCATCAAAAAATATAGCGCCGGATCTTAATCTGGATGTAAAAATCGATAGCGGTTTTGTGAATTATAACAAAAGTGCTTTTCCGGTTTCTAATTTAAACTTAGACATAAAAACAAAGGTTCCGTCGTTAAATCCGGATCTTGTTATTGTTGATGCTAAAAATGTATCTTTAAACATTAACAAGGATTATTTAAAGTCTAAATTTTATGTTGAAGGCATCAATACTCCAAATATCGATGCTGATTTTAAAGCTAAAATTGATCTTGAAAAATTAATGAAAGCGCTCGGAATTCCGAATATTGTTTTAAAAGGAAGTTTGGCCGGAGATGTAAAAGCAAACGGAAAATTCGATCTAAAAAAGAAACTTTTACCGGTTACAAATGGCGTTATCGATTTAGAAAACGGATATTTAAAAACTCCATATTACCCAAATCCGATCACAAATATTACGATAAAATCTAAAATTGAGAATCAGAAAGGAACTTTTGATGCTTTAAAAGTGAGCTTAAAACCTACTCAGTTTACTTTTGAAGGAAAACCTGTTTTTGTAGAGGCTGATTTGAGTAATTTTGATGATCTGGCTTATGATATTAAAGCAAAAGGTGAACTTGATGTAAACAAAATCTATAAAGTTTTCTCTCAAAAAGGACTTGATTTAGATGGTTTCGTAAAAGCTGATTTAGTTTTGAAAGGCAAACAAAGCGATGCCGAAAAAGGACGCTATAGTAAACTTTACAACAAAGGAACGCTTGAACTAAGAAACATTGGTATTGCATCAGAATATTTGCCAAAAAAATTCATTATCAAAGAAGGAATATTTAAGATCAATCAGGATAAAATGTCTTTTAATAACTTTTTGGCTGCTTACGGTCAATCAGATTTTAAGATGAATGGTTATTTGCAGAATGTTTTTAATTATGTAACTACAAATACAGGCGTTTTAAGAGGTTCTTTTAAAGTTACGTCAAGATACATCAATGTTGATGAATTTATGTCGAGCACCCCTGCAAATACTTCTGTAACACAAACTAAAACCGAAGCTCCTGCGCCAACTTCAATAGAAGCAAAACAAACCGGCGTAATTATTATTCCGACCAATTTGAATTTGCAATTTGTTGCTAATGCCCAAAAAGTAAATTTTGATAAATTAAATCTTCAAAATGCAGTTGGAAATTTAAATATGAACAAAGGCAAACTGAGCATGCAGAATACCGGTTTTGACCTGATTGGCTGCAAAGTTAGCATGAACGCAACATATCAGGCTGTAACTCCTAAAAAAGCCAATTTTGAATACGCTATTAAAGCGGCTGATTTTGATATTAAAAAAGCTTACAACGAAATTGAAGTATTCAGAAAAATGGCCAGCGCTGCCGAAAAAGCACAAGGAATTGTTTCTGTAGATTACCAGTTAAAAGGTCGTTTAAATGGTAACATGGATCCCGTTTATCCATCGCTTGTGGGTGGCGGAATACTTTCTATAAAAGATGTGAAAGTGCGAGGATTAAAAATGTTTAGTGCCGTAAGCAAAGAAACCAATACTGAATCTATAAAGAATCCTGATTTATCGAAAGTAGACATTAAAACTACAATCAAAAATAATATCATCACTGTAGAACGTTTTAAATTTAAGTTTGCAGGCTTCAGGCCAAGAATCGAAGGCACAACAAGCCTTGACGGAAAACTGAACTTAAAAATGCGTTTAGGCTTACCTCCTTTTGGTATTTTTGGTATTCCGCTAACCGTTACAGGAACACAGAATAGTCCTAAAGTAAAAGTGGGCCGTAAAACAGAAGATCTTGAAGAGACTAAGGATACTGAGAATTAAAATTTCAACTTCTTAAATTTAAAATCCCAATTACTGATATATGCCTTTGTCAAAGTTTAAAACTTTGACAAAGGTTTTTTTTTCGCAATCTTGTCATTTCAACCTACACATACAACATTGCCGAAACATACAAAATACCTTTCGCTAACAACCATAATAAAACAGCCATTCCTAAAAATCCCCATGTAGTAGTTCTGCTTCTCTTCCAGCGCGTGAAAAGAAACAAAATCTCCCAAAATTTGATAATGATATAAATACTTGTTCCTACTAAAGATGCCCAAATAATCTGGGCGGAATGAATATGAAAACTATACAACAATACTGATACAAGAAAGAGAATGGTAATGATTTGTATATAATAGTAATTTTTATAATTGCGTTTGAAATTCTCCTTAAGTGATAAAATCAAAAATGAGATAATCAGCAAACTTGTCAAAGCGATTACAACATAAGAAAAAAGCGGATTGTTTTGTATTATAAAAAAGCCATCAATAGCAATTGCCAAGACAACACAGGCTGCAAGCGAATAAATACTTCTTTCGATATAAGTATCTTTGTACGGAATAAGAATTCGGCTAAAATACTTGTCTAATATACGCCAGAAAGGCAAAGCACAAAGTACTGCCATTCCAGATACAACAATTTCATAATTGTATAATACATCCTCCGGAATCTTATACAACACATACAAAAGAGCAATCGTAACAATAATAGCAGGAAGACAAATTGTTTTTACTACTTCCCACTTATTGCTTCCCCAGAAAGTGTTTCGTATTTCAAAAATGTATTTCTTCACTAAATATTTCTGAGTAAAAATTGCCGTAGACTGACTCCACAACAAAAACAAACCTACATGGATTATTACGGTACGCAAGGTCATTTCTTCTATATAACATCCGCCAATAACAAAGATGATTCCGAGAAAGAATAATTCGTAGGTTACTAAAATTGCCGAGAATAAAAATCTGAATAATGGCTCAAATTGCCTGATAAGAATATCAATAAGCGAACTCCAATAATTGCGCAACAAACCTATTATAGCACATATTGCAGTAAAGGCGGCCAAATACAACATCCAATTAGTTAACGTTTGTGTCTGCATCCACAATTGAATCGCAGAATCTTTTACAGGAGTGTAAACGATATGAGAATTAGCATAAATTTCATTCGCCAATTGATCTCTTACCGAATCATTAATTGCAGAAAACTGATTCTTATGTTGCTGCCAATAAGTATTAGCGTCGGAGCCTCTTTTTTGAAGAACAGCAAACTCGTATAAAATCTTTTTTTGAGAATCGTTTAATGATACTACTTGTTCAGCAGAATGAATTTCTTTTGCGAATAGGCTTGTACAGAAAAGAAATAAAAGGAATACTATTTTTTTCAAGGCTTATAATGTATTAATCCAATCAAAAATACAAATAATACTGTGGTAAAATTTCGATTTCCAATAACAAAAACAAAACTCACTATTTTTTTTACCGCAAAGAGCGCAATCCCGATAGCCATCGGGATTCGCAGAGTTCGCTAAGATTTAAGCCGTGTTTACACAATTAAAGCACACAAAGCTTTGTGAACTTTGTGTTTTTTGTTTTGCTAAACTTAACATTTAAAAACTTTGCGTTCTTTGCGGTAATTTTTTTTTCTCTCTACAGGTTTTTGAATTGGCTCAAAACAAACCCAATTACCTCTACTTTAAACAAATAACAAAACACAGCAACCTTAAATTTTCTTATATAACTTATCTGGTTAAGTCATAAAAATAAAAAACCCGCTCTTTTCAGAACGGGTTTTGTAATAAGTAGTCTAATGATTATGCTTCGAATGGAAGGATAGATACATAAGATTTGTTATCTTTTTTCTTTTGGAACTTAACAACTCCAGCTACTCTTGCGTGTAGTGTGTGATCTTTACTGATGTAAACGTTTTCACCTGGATTATGTTTTGAACCTCTTTGTCTAACGATGATGTTCCCAGCAATAGCAGCTTGTCCACCAAAAATCTTAACGCCTAGACGTTTTGATTCTGATTCTCTACCATTCTTCGAACTACCGACACCTTTCTTGTGAGCCATGACGTATGAGTTTAAATATTGTTATTATTCTTTAGTAGCTTCTTTTTTTGCTTTTGGAGCTACTTTTTTAGCTTTAGGAGCTTCTACTTCTTCAGTAGCTACTTCTTCTGCCACAACTGCTTTCTTAGCTGCTGCTTTTTTAGTTCCTCCAGCTGCAGTAATACCTTCAATTACAATTTGAGTAAGATATTGTCTGTGACCATTTCTCTTTTTGTATCCTTTTCTTCTTTTCTTTTTGAAAACGATAACTTTATCTCCTTTTAAGTGTTGTAACACTTTAGCTTCTACTGAAGCACCTTCTATAGCTGGGGCGCCTAAAGTTACATTTCCATTATCGTCTAATAAAAGAACTTTGTCAAAAGAAACTTTTGAACCTTCTTCATTAGTCAAACGGTTAACATAAACCTTTAAGTCTTTGCTTACTTTGAATTGTTGCCCTGCTATCTCTACGATTGCATACATACCAAATTGATTTATTGATTTTTAAGGTTGCAAATATACAATTAATAATTTACTGTGCAATCTCTTATTCTAAAAATATTTATTTCGTTTTAAAGTCTGTTTTTCAAGGCGTTTCATGGCTTAAAAAGAAACATTTAGCCGTATAATACTGTTAAAGTATCACCAAAACAGACCCTAACCCATAATTGATAATTAAAAAAAGTTAATTTTGATGTAACGATAATCAACTCTTGGCTACCTACATATATAGGTAAATAAAAATTATTAATCTTTATGAAAAAATCAATAATGATGTTAAGTGCAGCACTAATGCTCGGCGGAGTGGCTCATGCTCAAAAGGTAGCTTTTGAAGAATATAATTTAGATAACGGCATGCATGTTATTTTGCACAACGATCCATCGGCTCCCGTTGTGATTACTTCGGTAATGTACCACGTGGGATCAAAAGACGAGCGCCCGGACCGAACTGGTTTTGCGCATTTCTTTGAGCATTTATTATTTGAAGGAACTCAAAATATAAAACGCGGCGAATGGATGAAAATCGTTACTGCAAATGGCGGAGTAAACAACGCCAATACTTCTGACGACAGAACGTATTACTACGAAGTTTTTCCATCAAACAGTTTAGAATTAGGTCTATGGATGGAATCTGAGCGATTGATGCACCCAATTATCAACAAGATTGGTGTTGAAACACAAAATGAGGTGGTAAAGGAAGAAAAAAGAATGCGTTACGACAATCAGCCTTACGGAAACATTTTGCCGGAAGTTAAAAAGAACATGTTCAAAAATCATCCGTATCGCTGGACAACTATCGGATCGATGAAAGATCTTGATGCTGCAACGCTGGAAGAGTTTCAGGCTTTTAATAAAAAATTCTACACGCCAAACAATGCGGTTTTAGTTGTTGCCGGAGATTTTGATAAAGCAAAAACAAAAGAATGGATTCAGAAATATTTTGCTCCAATTCCGCGTGGTGAAGAAGTTAAGAAACAAACTTTTGTCGAAGAACCTATCAACCAGACTATAAAAGCAACTTACGAAGATCCGAATATTCAGATCCCGATGATTGTAGCTTCTTACAGAACTCCTTCGATGAAAACAAGAGATGCAAGGGTTTTAGACTTGATTTCTTCTTATTTAAGTGACGGAAAAAGCTCAAAATTGTACAAGAAAATAGTAGATGATAAAAAAATGGCGCTTCAAATTGGAGCGGTAGGTTTTAGTCAGGAAGATTACGGAATGTACATTTTATATGGCTTGCCAATGGCGCCTAATACAACAGCCGACATTTTAAAAGAAATGGACGAAGAAATTGTAAAAATTCAGACGGACCTGATTTCTGAAAAAGATTACGAAAAACTACAAAACAAATTCGACAATAATTTTGTGAACGCTAACGCAAGCGTAGAGGGAATCGCCGAAAATCTGGCTTCTTATTACCTACTTTACGGAGATGTAAATTTAATCAATACTGAGATTGACATTTACCACTCTATTACCAGAGAAGAGATTAGAGAAGTGGCTAAAAAGTATTTAAACCCTAACCAGCGTTTAATTTTAGACTACGTTCCTTCAACTAAAGTTCAAAACTAAGCTTATCGAATCATGAAAAAAATACATACATTTTTAATCCTTTTATTCCTGACTGGAATTATGCAAGCACAAAATCGTCCACAACCCAAACCAGGGCCTTCGCCAGTAGTCAATATCAAAAAACCGCAAACTTTTGTTTTGGCAAACGGTATGAAAGTTTTGGTGGTTGAAAATCATAAATTACCAAGAGTAAGTTTTAATTTGACTCTAAATAATGCTCCTTTTACAGAAGGAAACAAAAAAGGTGTCGATGAACTTACCAGCAGCTTAATTGGTAACGGAACTAAAAAAACAACCAAAGAGGCTTTTAACGAAGAAATCGACTTTTACGGAGCAAGCATTAATTTTTCATCAACAGGTGCTTATGCAAGTTCTCTTTCTAAATATTCAGGACGTGTTCTGGAGCTTTTGGCAGAAGGTGCTTTGCAACCGAATTTTACTCAAACTGAATTTGATAAAGAAAAAGCAAAATTAATCGAAGGGCTTAAAGCCGATGAAAAAAGCGTTCCTGCAATTGCAAATCGCGTTGTTGATGTTTTAGCTTTTGGAAAAAATCATCCGTCAGGAGAATATCTTTCAGAAGAAACGGTAAAAAACGTGACACTTGCAGATGTTCAGGCGAATTACGCGACTTATTTTGTTCCTGAAAATGCTTACTTGGTAATTATTGGTGACATTAAATTTAAAGAAACAAAAGCAGCCGTAGAAAAACTTTTTGGAGGATGGAAAAAACAAGTTGCTCCAAAAAACACTTACCCAAATCCGGAAAATGTGCCTCAACTTCAAATTGATTTTGTAGATGTTCCAAATGCGGTACAATCTGAAATCTCATTAGTAAATACTGTGAATTTAAAAATGAGTGATCCTGATTTTTTCCCTGCTGTAATTGCCAATCAAATTTTAGGAGGAGATTTTAACAGCTACTTAAACATGAATTTACGTGAGCAACATGCCTGGACTTATGGCGCAAGTTCAAGTATTGGAGCAGGAAAATATGTAACTAAATTTAAAGCATCTTCGGCTGTAAGAAACACGGTTACTGATAGCGCAGTGGTTCAATTTATAAAAGAAATTAAAAGAATCAGAACTGAACAAGTTCCTCAGGAGGTTTTAAGAAATGTAAAAGCGGGATATATTGGCCGATTTGTAATGCAGGTTGAAAAACCACAAACTGTTGCCCGATATGCTTTGAACATTGAAACAGAAAATCTTCCGGCTGATTTTTACGAAAAATACATTCAGACCATAAACAATGTTACGGCTGAAGATATTTATCGCGTTGCAAACAAATATTTCTTGCTAGACAATATGCGAATTGTAATTGCAGGAAAAGGTTCTGATGTTATTAGCGGTTTAGAAAAACTTCAAATTCCGATTTTCTATTTTGATAAATACGGAAATCCTGTTGAAAAACCAGTTACTAAAAAAGAAGCTCCGGCGGGAATTACTGCCAAAACTGTTTTCGAAAATTATCTAAAAGCAATTGGAGGAGAAAAAGCAGTTTCTGCGGTTAAAACTTTGGCTATGACAGGAACTACAACGGTTCCTCAGGCTCCGGGTCCTTTAACTTTTACATCTAAATTAGATTCGAAAGGAAAAATGATGGTTTCGCTTGCAATGGGAACCATGAATTTAATGAAACAGGTTGTAAATGAAAAAGGAGCTTACATCGAGCAACAAGGTCAGCGCAAGAATCTTGAAGGCGCAGATCTTGCCGATATGAAAGCCAGCGCTGCTCCTTTTGAAGAGTTGCAATTACAAAAAAGAACAGACTTAAAAGTAGAAGGAATAGAACCTATAAACGGCAGCGATGCTTATGTAATTAAAGACGGAAAAACAACGTATTATTACGATGTAAAATCAGGCTTAAAAACAGCAAAAGGTAAAGTTCGTGAGCAAGACGGAAAATCATCTTCGCAAATAACAAACTTCAACGATTACAGAGAAGTAAAAGGAGTAAAAGTTCCTTTTAATTTAGTTCAGAATGTAGGTTTTGAATTGGATATCAAAATGTCTGAAATTAAAATTAACGAAGGAGTTTCTGAGAAAGATTTTCTTTAGGAAGGTTCTAAGGCACTAAGTTGCTAAGATTCTAAGATTTTTAGAAGCTTTGTCAAAGTTTAAAACTTTGACAAAGCTTTTTTTATGCGTTATTTTTTATCAGGCTGAATGGAGTCAAAACCCTTTTTACTTCATCATAATCACAATCTTTTAACGAAAACATTATTATGAAAATGATTGCCCTAGCCCCGATAGAAGTGGAAATCCTTTTGTGGCGGTGTTCGCCACAAAAGATTGGAATGGATTGCTTCGCCAGTTCGCACTTTCAGGCTCGGGTGCGGGATTAGCTCCTGAAAAATAGCATAATCGAAATAACATTTTACAGACAAAATTTACTTTTTGGCCGATAAATAAACTCCGATTAAAATAATAAATGCTCCAAAAAACTGAATTGGCGTTAGCATTTCGTTATCTAATAATCCCCAAAAGAAAGCTACTATCGGGATTAAATAGGTTACTGATGTTGCGAATACAGGTGAAGACATTTGTATTAATTTAAAGAACAAAACATTGGCGATTCCGGTTCCTACAACTCCCAGAATCATTACAAAGAAAATGGAATGTTGGGCAGCATCAAAACTTATTCTTTGTGTAATATCTGTAAAACTCAAAATAATCAAAGCCGGCAGAAGCAAAACAGCAAAGTTTCCGGTTGTGATACTTACCGAATTTAAATCTGATAGGTATTTCTTGATTAAATTGACATTGATTGCATAACAAAGTGTCGCAATAACCACCAAACCCACATAATAATAATTTTGTCCGGGATGAGCAGATGCTCCGCTTAAAACCAACAATAAACACCCAACTAGCCCAACAAAAACACCTAAAACCTGTCGTTTTTGAAATTGGATTCCAAACAGAAGTATTCCTAAAACCAAAGTATTTAATGGTGTAAGCGAATTTAAAATGGCCACAATCGAACTATCGACCTGGGTTTCGGCAATTGCAAAAAGAAAGGCGGGAGTAAAAGTTCCAAAAACGGATGTTATGGCAACAAATTTCCATTGGCGACGCGAAATTTTCTTTAGACTTTTAAAGCCAAAAATCAATAGAAAAAGAGCCGCAAAAATAATTCGGAATGAACCTACCTGAACAGCAGTTAAACCAACCAGGCCCCTTTTTATTAAAATAAAAGAACTTCCCCAAATAAGAGAAAGAACAAATAAATAAGCCCACCTTAATTGCTTTGCGTCCATAAATACCATTTTGATGCAAATTTGTAATAAATTTATGAACTGACCTCTTCCTTTTTATTAATTTTGCAAAGAACACAACTGTCTAATTAAAATTATATAGAATGAAATTCACAAAGATTATAGCCACTTTCGCCATAGCGGGTTTAGTATTGGTAAGCTGCAAAAAAGAAGAGGACAAAAGCATGGCTTTAATTAAAGCTCAAGCTGAAAAAGAAGCGCCTAAAGAACACAAAGCAATTGCTGCAGAAAATGTACAAACCGCAAGTTTTGAAATCGAAGGAATGACTTGTGCTATGGGTTGCGCAAAAACAATCGAAAAAGAATTATCTAATCTTGACGGAGTAGAAAAAGCTACTGTTGATTTTGATAAAAAAACAGCTACTGTTGTATTTGATAAAACGATTCAGAATCAAGAAAACCTAACCAAAGTTGTTCAGGCAACGGGAGATGGTAAAACATATAAAGTTTTAAATGCTAAATCTTAAAAAATTAAATTTCAATTTTTTAAAAAATTCCAAATTCCAACAATAGTACAGGTTTATGATTTAATTTTAAGACATAAAAAAAGGGCGTTCAAATTAAACTGAACGCCCTTTTTTTATGATTTGATTTTTCTATTTCCACTTCAAAGTTTCCATTAATCGCTGCATGTCATTTTTAATATAACTTGCTGCGGGCATAATAGAATCAAAGTTTGGCTTAGCATAAAAATAAACTGATCCTGTTATAAAATGCTTTGTACTATCTGTAACGTAAAACTGCGAGTTTGTAGCTGCATTTCCGTCCACTTGGTAAAACATTCCGTAAACCTTTTTTTGAGGGTTTAAATAAGGCTGTTCTAAGATGTCATCAGCTTTAATAACATGCTCGTAAGTTAGTTTTTGAGCATCTTTAAGCAATTTCTCAATATTACCATTTACGGGTTTATATGTCAGGTAAATAGTGGCTTTCATTTTAGGATATGTAATAGCAAATCCGCAATCTTTTTCACCTTTTATAACTGCTGCTTCGTTCATTTCAAAAGCAAACGGGCAATTATTTTCAAAACTAACATATTTAGCTTCGGGATAATCTAAACGAAGAAAACCTGATGGCTTAGGCACCACATCATCTTTACAACTTAAAACAGTCAATGCCAGTAAAATTGTTGCTATTGAAATTGTTTTTTTAAACATTTAATCTATTGTTACTTTTATTTGTTTTACACGCTTTTTATCGACTGTTTCTATGGTAAAGACACAATTATCAAAAGCTACTTTTTGATCTTTTTTAGGGAAATTGCCCAGAATTTCAAGAATGAATCCTGCCAATGTTTCGGCTTCTCCTTTATGTGATTCGAAAACATCTTCGTTAACATCAACGATTCTGTAAAAATCCTTCATGTTAATCTTTCCTTCAAAAAGAAAATTCTTTTCATCGATTTGGGAGAAATTCAAATTCTCATCGTCAAACTCATCGCTTATATCCCCTACTATTTCTTCGATAACATCTTCTAAAGAAACCAATCCGGAAGTTCCTCCATACTCATCAACCACAATGGCCAAATGGCTTTTAAGGCTCTGAAAATCCTTTAATAAATTATCGAGCTTTTTATTTTCAGGAACAAAAAACGCTTCTCTTATTAAGGATGACCAGTCAAACTCTTCTTTATCAATATGAGGTAATAAATCCTTAACGAACAAAACGCCTTCGATTTGATCGATATTATCTCTGTACACCGGAATTCTTGAGAATCCTTTTTCGATTATTTTAGGACAAATTACTGAAAAAGGTTCTGATATTTCTAATGCAAAAATATCAATCCTGGGACTCATAACTTGTTTCGTATCTGTATTTCCAAAGGAAACAATACCTTCTAATATTTTTTGTTCTTCGCTCGATGTTCCTTCAGAATCTGTAAGTTCTAAGGCTTGCGAAAGCTGATTTATCGAAAAACTATTTTTTTGTTTCCCTAATTTGTTGTGCAAATATAACGTAAGGCTTCGCATAGGCAAACTTATTGGAGATAGCAATGTATCTAAAATAGCGATTGGGTATGCAACGCGTTTTGCGAATTTTATATTGTTACGGCTGGCATAAACTTTAGGCAAAACTTCGCCAAACAGCAAAATAAGAAAAGTAACCAGAACAATTTCAAGAATAAATTTAAAGACAGGCGAACTTACATTAGCAAAAATATTTTGCCCGATAAATGAGAACAAAATAACAACTCCAATATTAAAGAAATTATTGGCGACTAATAAGGTGGCTAAAAGTTTTTTGGGTTTATCTAAAAGATTTGAAATAATTTTTCCTCTCGGATTATTTTCATGTAATGTTTCATCAATGTCTTTTTGCGATAAAGAAAAAAGCGCTACTTCGGCACCTGAAACAATTGCCGAAAGAAACAGCAAAATAAATATTCCGACAAAACCAATTATTAAATTGATGTCTAAAGTGGTATTAAAAAATAAACTGGGCTCCGGGTCCAAATTAAAAAGGATTAGTTAAACAATCAAAAAGGCAAGTCATTTATAGGCAAACCTTCATTCGTCGCATCAAAGTTAGTGTTTTTTGCTGGTTCTGATTCCTGATGTGGTTTATGATTTCCGGTTTCTTTTTTGGTAGTCAAGAAAGTAAACTCAGTCACCTGAATCTCGGTGGTATATTTAGTAGTACCGTCTTCAGCCTGCCATTGGCGCGATTTTATACGTCCTTCTATATAGATTTTATCTCCTTTAGAAAGGTATTTTTCGCAAATTTCGGCGGCTTTATTGCGCACAACTAAATTATGCCACTCTGTTGAAGTTATTTTTTCATTGGTTGTTTTATTGATATAAACCTCGTTTGTAGCCAATTGAAAACGACCTATACAGTTTCCGCCATCAAAATAATGCATTTTTACATCATCGCCTAAATGGCCAATTAGCATCACTTTATTTAATGTTCCATTCATAATTTTATAGTGGTATTTATCCCAAAGATACATTTTTTTAGCAATTTATTTCTTGCTTTTCTATAAAATTATAAATGACAACAGGAAAAGGAAAAGTTTTTAATTGACTGGAATTCAATCCGTTTTCGATTTTTTCCGCTATTTTAACCTTCCAAAACTGAATATGAAGATGTTGATGCGAAAGTTTATGAACTACAGTTGTTTCATTACACTCCTCTATACCTAATATAGTATAGGAAGGAAAAACATCATTTTTGACGGCTTGCGAAACAATATCAAAATCAACAATTTCAGTAGTTTCGAAAAGTGGAAACTCATATAAATTATGCCAGATTCCTTTAGCGGTTCTTTTTTGTATTAATGTATTTCCTAAAACATCTTCTAAAATTAAATAATTAAAGAAGCGATTCGTTACTTTAAGCTTTTTAGATTTTACCGGCAAAACCGATACTTTCTTTTTTTGAAGCGCCAGACAACTGTCATTAAATACACATATAGAACAATCCGGACTTTTAGGCACGCATTGCAAAGCGCCAAACTCCATAATCGCCTGATTAAAAATCGCAGGATTATCTTTAGGCATTAACTCATAAGCCAACTCTGTAAATTCTTTTTTTGTTGCAGGCAGAGAAATATCTGATTCGATATCAAAATAACGAGAAAGCACACGAAATACATTTCCGTCAACAACAGGAACGGCTTCATTATAAGAAAAAGAAGCAATTGCCGCGGCGGTATATTCACCAACTCCTTTTAATTTTAATAAAGCTGCATAGTTCGAAGGAAAGACTCCATTAAGGTCATTTGCGACATGTTGCGCCGTTTTATGTAAATTTCTGGCCCTGGAATAGTACCCTAATCCCTGCCAAAGTTTCAAAACCTGCTCTTCTGAGGCATTTGCCAAATCAAATACAGTAGGAAATTCCTCCGTAAAAGCAAAAAAATAAGGCGTTCCTTGCGCAACTCTAGTCTGTTGCAACATAATTTCTGAGAGCCAAATATGGTATGGATTGGCCGTTTTTCGCCATGGCAAATCACGTTTGTTTTGTAAATACCATTTTATCAATATGTTAGAAAAATTCATTGCAAAATACTTAGAATACAAAAGTAAATGTTTATGTAATTAAAATTTAACGAATTAGCTTGATTAATTATTTTTTTAATTCCTATATTTGCAAACTCAAAAAAATAGTACACCATTTATAAAATAAAATAGGAAAGAAAATGACGAAAGCAGATATCGTAGCGAAAATTTCAGAGAAACTAGGTCTTGAAAAAGGAGATGTTCAAGCAACAGTAGAAACTTTTATGGAAGAAGTGAAAACTTCACTAGAAACTGGAGACAATGTTTACCTAAGAGGTTTTGGTAGTTTTATCGTAAAAACCAGAGCTGAAAAGACAGGTAGAAACATTTCTAAAAACACCACTATCAAAATTCCAGCACACAACATTCCTGCGTTTAAACCTGCAAAAGTTTTTGTAGAAGGAGTAAAAACAAATAACGAAGCAAAATAATACTATTAATTAATCATAAAATCGACACGATATGCCAAGTGGTAAAAAAAGAAAGAGACATAAGGTAGCTACGCACAAAAGAAAAAAAAGAGCGAGAGCTAACCGTCACAAAAAGAAAAAGTAGTTTTAAACTACTTTTTTCTTTTTAAACGTTCATTGAAATTTGGGAAATTTCAAAAATTCCAAAAAATAAAATCCAAAATCCAAAAATTAAGAAATCAATATTGATTGAATTGGAATTTGGAATTTAAAAATTGAGATTTAAACTTTCCCTCCCGGGTTCAATACCTGTTAAAAAAATATTGTTTAATCCATCTGTAGATAAGATTTTAGATCTTAGACACTAGATTTTAGATTTATTTTAAATCTATGCTCTTCTCTCTATACTCTATTTTCTGAAAAAACAGATAAAAATTTACAGTGTGAATAAAGAATTAATCATTAGATCTAGTTCTGAAGCCGTAGATTTTGCCTTATTAAAAGATGGAAAACTAATTGAATTACACAAGGAAGAAGAGAAAAGCAACTTTCAGGTTGGTGATATTTTTATCGCCAAAATACGAAAACCCGTTGCTGGTCTTAACGCTGCTTTTGTAAATGTGGGCTTCGAAAAAGATGCCTTTTTACATTATCACGATTTAGGACCTAACTTAGCTTCCCAACTGAAATTCATAAAACTTGTAAGCGCAGGTAAAATAAAAGATTTCTCCCTAAAAACCTTTCAGTTTGAAAAAGAGATTGACAAAGATGGCATCATTACTGATATTTTAAGTGCCAATCAATCTGTTTTAGTTCAAGTTGTAAAAGAACCTATATCGACCAAAGGTCCAAGGATAAGCGCTGAGCTTTCATTGGCAGGAAGATTTATTGTTCTCGTTCCGTTTTCTGACCGTGTTTCTATTTCTCAAAAAATAGAAGACAAAAAAGAAAAGGATCGTTTAAAAAAACTTGTTCTATCGATCAAACCTAAAGGATTTGGTGTTATTGTTCGCACAGTAGCCGAAGGCAAAAACGTAGCCGAATTAGAAAAAGATTTGCAGAACCTGCTTGGCAGATGGACTGCAATGTGTAAAAAATTACCAACTGCTCATCATCCTTCAAAAGTATTAGGAGAGCTCAACAGAGCTTCTTCGATATTAAGAGATGTATTCAACGATACCTTTAGTGGTATTCAGATAGATGACGAAGAGTTGTACCATCAAACGAAGGAATATCTGCAAGAAATTGCACCTTCAAAACAATCGATTGTTAAGTTTTATCAATCAAATGACAATCCAATTTTCGAGAAATACAATATAGAGAGACAAATCAAAACTTCATTTGGACGAACCGTTTCCATGAGTAAAGGAGCGTATCTTATCATCGAACACACTGAAGCTCTTCACGTTATAGACGTAAATAGCGGAAACCGTTCGAATAAGGCGACTAACCAGGAAGACACCGCCATGGAAGTAAATATGATTGCTGCCGCTGAAATTGCCAGACAACTTCGTTTGCGTGATATGGGCGGAATAATCGTAGTTGATTTTATCGATATGTCTAATCCTGAAAACAGGAAGGTTCTGTTCGACTTCTTGCGAGAAGAAATGAGCGACGATAAAGCAAAGCATAAAATCTTACCGCCTAGTAAATTTGGTTTAGTTCAAATTACCAGACAACGCGTGAGACCCGAAGTTAATATTAAGACTAGAGAAGAAGATCCAAACAATGAACATGGTGAAATTGAAGCGCCAATTTTGATCATTGACAGAATCGCATCTGATTTAGACAGAATTTTAAAAACCCACAAGGGTGTTGTACTTAATGTACATCCGTTTGTGGCTGCATACCTCAGTAAAGGTTTTCCATCATTACGTTCAAAATGGTTTTTTGAACATAAGAAATGGGTGAAAATCATACCTCGTGACGCTTACACGTACTTAGAATACCATTTCTATGATAAAAAAGGAAATGTTATTTCAGAATAAAAAACAAAAACCGCCTCTCGAAAGACTGGCGGTTTTTTTGTGCTTTTAAATTAAATTTCAAATTTGTTTTTCGTCTTATAACGGCACAAAAAAAACTTTTCATTACCATGATGAAAAAGGCATTTGACTATGTTTACAATGATTTATTAACTACCAATTCAATAAATACATGTCAACAAACCCGATACTTTGCTTCCTGAATCAAAAAAAGATGGTTTTATATTTTATCATCTTTGTTTTTTTGTTTTCTTCTAAAATAAAAGCCCAAAATGACACTATTTTTTTTGACAAGCACTGGAACAGAGAATCCAAAAAAGAACTTGCTGTTTATTATAGAATTTCTGATAAAGAAATTAAAACAGAAGATGCTTTAAATTATACTCCAAAGAAAAATGACTACATTATTCCTTCTGAAATTTTTCCCGTTAAAGATTACTACATAAAAAACAATCAGTTACAGTTTCAAGGATATTTAACAGGTAAATATAGACTGAATGAATACTCCTCGATAGGTGAAGCAAAATGGTATAGCGAAGATGGTCATCTTATTCAATCTAAAAATACCTCTCCACGCGAATATCGCAAAAAACTAATGGGACCCGTTAAATTTCCCTCTGAACGAAACTCTTTCAGTAAAGAATCTGTAGACCTGAGCCCGGCTTTTTATATCTCATATTCAATTGCATTAAAAAGTCAATATACAGCTGGTCTGGAATTTTGCTTAGATTGCCAAAATGATAATAAACTGCTTCTTGGTTTAGGATATGGAATTATGCGCTACGATGACAAAACTTATGGCTTGCCAGATTTTCATTTGTCTTACAATCTCTCCGAGAAATGGCTTTTTGCAAAAGTTGGAGGCTCACACAGAAACGCTTACGCGATTGCCGGTCTCTCATTATTAAGCATCATGGATCTGGGAATTGGCTATTCTGTTCCATTCAATCAGGAAAATATTCCAGTAATAAAAGGCTTTACATTTGGAGCTACTATCAGATTCACCGATAATAAGAATCTCCGTTTAAATTTCAAATATTAATCTATTATTCCCTTACAATTTCAATTCTGCGTCTAATTTCATTTCCGGAAGCATCAATAACCGTAATATAATGTATTCCTGCGGTTGGTGTAATTGGCAATTCATGAAATGTTTTTGTTGTGGCTTTATACACATCATCAACATACCAGAATAATTCTTTATCTCTTTCAGAATACGCTACTTTTAAAATTACCGGCTGGACATTGCTGTTAAAATCCTTTGTTAAGTAGATTTTACTGTTTGCTTTTGGATAAATAAAATCCATTGTAGTGGTTTGCGTTCCTTCGCAGCCTTCTTTAAATGGTGGTAAAGGCAGATATTCAATATGCTGGCTTTTGTAATACCAAGCCATTACCGGAGGCAGTACAAACCAGTTTTTAGTTACAATATTTTCTACACTTTCGCAGCTGCTGTTTACTTGAAATTGTTCTGTCTTATCTAAATGAATCATTCTGTGATAAGGACAAACCTTTGTCGATTTCCCTTTTTTAGCAACCCATTGTTTGATTTTCGGGCAGTTTTCTTTTGCTAAATAACCACTTAAACGACAAACCTCAACTTCGGCCAGATCTTTATAAGGCGTATCAAACCATCTTTGTCTTGGCAGTAAATTAAAAACATCGAATAAAATTGGCGCTGCGCTGTTAACTCCGGTTAAAGTAGGTCTTCCTTCTCCGGTTGCATTTCCAACCCAAATTCCAACTACATATCTTGAATTTGTTCCTATTGCCCAGGCATCTCTATTCCCGAAACTTGTTCCTGTTTTCCAGGCAATTTTCAATGAGCTGTCATAAAACTTCCAGGCTTCGTCTCCTTCCGGCCTATTAACCTCTTCCATTGCATTATACGTTAACCAAATTGATCCCGCGCCCAAAATATTCTTTTGATCCGTTTCTGAACCAAAATCGGGCTTAAAATCGTTTTTGTAATTTAGCTCTGTAAACTCATTGGTTCGGTATTTATCCTGATGCTTAGAGTAGTAATTTAATGTAGAAGATAAATTAGCGTAGGTTCGGCATAAATCCCACAAATTACTCTCGGCTCCGCCCAAAATAAGCGATAACCCGTAATGATCGGGCATTTTATTTATATTCTTTAATTTGAATTTTTGCAGTTCTTCATAAAACTTGTTTACCGTAAATTCCTGAAGCATTAAAACCGCAGGAATATTCAACGAACGCGATAAAGCTCTATGAGCAGGCACCGCACCATCAAAAGTAAGATTGAAATTTTGAGGTGTATATCCGGAAATTTGCGTTGGAATATCGGCCACTAAAGTATTAGGCAGTAATTCGCCATCGTCTAACATTGCACCGTATAAAAGCGGTTTTAAGATACTTCCTGTACTTCTTGGCGCATCAATAATATCAACATCTTTTTGATGGTCTTTATCCGTTGGAGCGTTGCCAACATAACTCATCACATTTCTGTTCTGAACATCAATTACCAAAATAGCCAGATTATGAACTTCATTTTGTTTGTACTGATTGTAATAATACCTTGCAATTTGATTTACTCTGGTCTGCAGTGCGTAATCAATCGTGGTTTTTACTCTGGTTCCTTCTTCGTTTTTGGCTGTTCTCTGCAATAAATGCGGTGCGATTTGTGGCAGATCATACGGTTTTTGAGGTAAAGGTTCTTCTATCGAAAGTTCATACGTCTGCTTGTCGATTATTCCTTCTTTATGCAATTTTAGCAAAAGCTGATTGCGTTTTTTGAGTAATTTTATCTGATTTTTTCCGGGATAAATTAAACTTGGTGCATTGGGTAAAACAGCCAAAACCGCATTTTCTGCCCACGATAATTGATTGGACTGCACGCCAAAATAACGCCATGAAGCCATTTCCAGTCCTACAACATTTCCTCCAAATGGAGCATGAGCGGCATACATTTCGAGAATTTCATTTTTAGAATAACCCAACTCTAGTCGGGTTGCGAGAATAATTTCGATTATTTTTTCAAAATAGGTTCTGTTTTTTCCTTTTCGGGATAATCGGATTACTTGCTGGGTTAAAGTACTTCCTCCCCTAACCACTTTTCCTGCTTTTCTGTTTTGCTTAAAGGCATTTACCATGGCAACCGGATTAAATCCCGGATGTTTATAAAAGTATTCGTCTTCAAAATAAACAATGCATTTTTTGAATTTATCCGGAACGCTGTCTTGTGCTGGAAAACGCCATTGTCCGTCACGGGCAATTTTAGCGCCGAGTAATTCTCCTTCTCTACTCTCAATAACGGTCGAGTAAGGTTCTTTAAATAAAGTTCGGGGTATCGAAAAATAGTAAATCAGCAAGAGAACAAAAGCAATTGCTGATTTTATTTTATTTCTTTTTATCCAGTCTATAATGCGTTGGAAAAACGCTTTTAATTTATTTTTCAATTCTGATTATTTTACCGCAAAGGCACGAAATTATTCGCTAAGATTTTTTTTCTCGCAGATTCAGCAGATTGGGCAGATTTTATTTGATCTGCCCAATCTGCTGAATCTGCGAGAGACTTTATTTTGCTAAGTCCGCAAATTTTTTTTGCCACAGATTAAAGGATTAAAAAAGATTTTAAAATCTGTGCTAATCTGTGTAATCTGTGGCAAAAAAAGTTTATTTCACAACCTCAACCCAGAATCCTTTTGTTCTGGCTAAGAATGTATTATCATACATCGCTTCGCATTGTAAGCCAGGTAGATAATAATTCCCTAAATAAGATGCGTTTAGCAGAATTCGGAAAACTTTGGTTTCTCTTGATTTCATTCCGAAGTAGAAATTCGTTCTATCGTCTCGAATATCGATATAATCAGCGATATTATTTACTGCATCTCCATAATCTGTGAAACGTGTATTGACAATTTCGAATCCGGAAGGCAGAATTTGAGATAACGCCACATTTTGAACGCTTTCGCCTCTTTGGTTTTTAATGGTAACTTCGGCAATAAATTCTGTTCCCTGACTAATTCTCGAAACATTGATTATACCTCCTTTTCTGTCTTTGAAAACAATACTGGCCGAAACATCACTTTGAACCGCATTTTCTTGTCCTATTGGTAATATTCCGGTATTCAATACACGAACATAAACTGTATTCGCTTTATTGTTTTTCAATGTGCTACTATTTGTTCCGGAAGCGACAGACAAACTACGATCTGCAACCGATTTACTAGTGTTTATTGTTTCTCCTTTTCCGTTTTTGCTAAACTGGATATTAATTCCTTTTGGACCATTGCTGATTGCAAATTTCGACATCGAATACAAGCAATACGCAGTTGTCTGTGTGCTCATCCATTGATTGGCCGACATTTCTTTGGCTAGTTTTGTCGCCATTGCAAATGCTTTTTGCGTTTGTCCTAAAAGCAGCATTGTTTCCAGCGCCATTGCTCTGTTTCTTTCGCTTGAACCATAATAGTAATAATTGTATCCGTCTGAATCTCCGTCAATACTTGTTTTTAGGAATAAACTTTGCCCAGCTGATTTTTGTCCCGCTAAAACATACGCAGCAGCCAAACGAAGCTTACTTTCGTTCGAAATTCCTTTTGTTTCACGAAGTCGGTTCATGGCAGATAAATCAGCATTTCCTGCTAAAGCCAAAGTATATAATCGATACGCCTGAGCCAGATCATTACCATATTTTGGCTCAAAACGCCATTGTTTGGCTTCTTTTTGCTGATACGAAAGCCATTTTGATTTGAAATTAATTGGAAGTACATATCCTTTTTTCTCTGCTTCAATTAAGAAATGTCCAGCGTAAGAAGTTCCCCAATCATCAGCAATCGCATTCCCCTGCCAGTAAGGCAATCCGCCGTTTGATAACTGGAAATTACCCAATCTTGCAATTCCGGCTGTGATATTCTTTTGAATGATTTCTTTGCGTTTAGCATCGATATCAGCAACATCGCCTAAAAATAATTGCGGGAAAACCGATGAAGTTGTCTGCTCTACACATCCATGCGGATACTGAATTAAAAATTGCATTCTTCCGTTCAAATTCATTGATGGCATAGACGAAACTTCTAATCTGGCTTTATTACTTCCGGCCACTCCAAATGTTTTCCACGAAAGTGTTTTAGTGCTGTTTGGAGCTAATATAACATCGGTAAAAGTACTGGTTACCGGATTTGGATTTGTCATATCGATTTCAACCTCATAAACCGATTTTTCGGTTCCTGAAGTCGCAATTACCTGCACTTTTGCAATTCCGGTTGCAGCGCCAACAACTAAATTGAAATACGCCATTTTTTCGTCTGGTTGCGCAAAATTCAATGCTTGAACAGCACTTCCAGCTACTTTTAATCCGTTGCTGGTTTTTATCTGAATCGAAACATTTTTAATTTTATTCTCCGTGGCAAAAACAGTCACCGGAAGTGTCACTTTTTCTGATGGCGAAATTTTTCTCGGCAACGAAGCTAAAACCATCAACGGACTCTTAACCTGAGTCGCTTTTTCTACGCTTCCGTAAGCACTTGTTGCAGCATCTCCGGCAACTACCATCGTTCTAACCGAACCAATATATTTTGGTAATTTTAATTGATGTGATTTCGTTTCTCCTTTTCCTAATTTAAACGGACCGTAATACAATACAACCGGTTTAAAACGGTTTGCTTTTTTAGCTTTTCCGCCGCCTAAATCCTGATCTCCTCCAATACTGAAAATCTGGTTTATTTTTCCGCCATAAGCACCAATTACATCATCGTAAACATCCCAGGTTTTTACTCCAAGTGCTTCACGAACATAGAAACTATCCCATGCATTTGGCGTTTTAAAACGGGTTAAGTCTAAAAGTCCTTCGTCGACAACCGCAATTGTATACGTCATTTCCCTGCCTGATTTCTCGCCTACTTTAACCGTAAATGGCTGTTCTGGTTTCAAGACATCTGGCATATTAATAGTTGGTGCCAAAATGGTATTTTTATCAACCACTTCAATTGGTACGATTCCGTACATACGAATTGGCGAATCGTTTTTGGTCGAAGCGTGAGGCTGTAATAATGTAATATTAAAATAAACATTTGGCGCCATTGCCCCGGTAATTGGAACTTCAACTTTTGTCTCGCCATTTTTAGTTTCTGCCCAAAGCGTCTGTACTACTCTTGAGCCGTTTTCTATCGAAATCAAAGCACGACCACCTTCACTTGATGGGAAAGAAATCTGTGCTTTTTCTCCAACAGCATAATTTTTCTTATCGGTAGAAAAAACTAACATATTGGCTGTAGAAGCATCTCTGTTACGAGTTTTTCCTGACCAGATTGGCCAATCGATATTTACGGTTAAAGCCGTGGCATGACCATCTTCCTGATCTGAAACCCTAATTAAATAACGTCCCCATTCTTCATCGGTCAAGGTAAATTGAATACTTCCTTTTCCGTTTGAATCCGTATTAACGACAAAAGTTTTATATGAAGTTGTAGCATTTGAAGAATTATAATTCGATAAATTATCGCTTGATGAATCCCACCACCAGCGCCAATCTACTTTAAAGACTTTAACTTCCAGATTTCTAACTGCTTTTGGTCTTCCGTTTTCATCAACCGTAACAATATCAAAACGATTTGCCGTTCTGGTTTCAAGCATACTGTACTTGTTTGGTTCAGGTGCTTTTAGCCCTACATAGGTTTTGTATGGCGAATAAGTTGTAGAAATAACATCGGTACTAAAATCACCGCCTTCTTCGTATACTTTTGTAATAAACGAAGCGCGCAGCATTCCCGGCGCCTGACCTTGCAATCTTGGCTGAATGTTTACGGATGCTTTTCCGCTTTCGTTTAATTTTCCTGAGAAAACATTGATTTCTTCGGTACTAAACTGACGAACCAAATCATCAAAAGTATATTTTTCATATCCTTTAAAAGTCGTAGTCTGCTGCGAGAACTTAGCCTGCATTTCTACATTCAGGTTCTTTGCAATTGCTCCATGAAGCCAGGTTACTTCTATATTATCTGTATTTGGATACGATGATGAAAGTGTTTTTCTGCTAAACGTATTTTTGATTTTTAAACGATTTGGTTTTATCGTTTCTATTTTAATGCTTTTATAGAATCTTGCGCCTCCTACACTTACCATGGCTTCCCAATTTCCGGTTGGCGCGTCCTGATTGGTAGGAACCGTAAAGGCATAATGATTTAAATCATTTGCTTTTTGAACAGTTTGATAAACCGTTTTTCCGTTCGGGTCATTCAGCCTAAATTTAATTGGATGCGATTTCGGAAGTTTATTCGAAGCATCATTTAAGATGAAAGACAAATACAAATTATCTCCCGGACGCCAAACACCTCTCTCTCCGTAAATAAATCCTTTTAAACCTTTTTGTAAAGTCTCTCCGGCAACATCAAAATTACTAACCGATAATGAAAGTCCATCGTCAAGTTTCACGTAAGTAGACTGATCACCCAAAGTAACAATAGCAAAATAAGCGAATTTATCTAATTGGAAAGAAGCAATTCCTTCACTGCTTGTCGCTTCCGATGCTATTTTTTGCTGTTGAAAATTATACAAATCAACTCTTGAGTTTGATATTGGTGCTGTCGTAACAATATTATTTACCGCAAACAAATACGATTTGTTCTCTCCTCTTTTGGCAATAACGCCTAAGTCTGAAGCCAGAATATTGGTTGCAATTTTGGCATTATAATAATACGAACCAGTACACGGATCCTGGCTTTCTCTCCAGTTGTAATCATCATAGTAATAATCGTCGTAAGAGTTACCGCTGTAGTTTACATCATTTTCATCAACTTCTTCTTCCTCTGTTTCCTCCTGATCTCCATCTGATGTTTCGCATTTATAAAGCGAGTATTTCTTTTTATATTCAAATTCAACTCTGTAAATTGCTCCCGGCTCTGGTTTGATAATTTTAGATAAATCTAAAGCATACGTATTCCATTTGGTAAGATTTACGAGTGTGCTTTCTTTTAAATTAAGAGTCGTTTTGGCAATGGGCTGCGCTACTTTCTTAAGATTCTGCGCACCATTCAATTCATTGTACTGAAGAAACTGCAGGATATTGTTTTTGTAAATTTTATACACTTTTACATCAACAGCACTTAAGTTTACGGCTTCAAAATTCAATTTCAGATTATTTGAACTTGGCAGAATAGTTCCGTTTTTAATAAAACGAACACTTGGTTTTATCTGATCAAAAGAGATTTTCTCTGTATAGTTGGCCTCCATTTTCTTGCCATACTGGCTTTCAATTCCCTGGAAAACCTCCAAAAGCAATTCTCCTGTAATTACTTGTTCCGGTTCTTCGTCAGGAACAACTTCCACTATATCTTCAACCTGAGCAGTATCGACCACTACAGATGCCGAATCTACTGCAACTGCTGCAGAATCTACCGTTGCGGTAACAACTTCTTCTTCAACAGGAACCGGCTTTTCTTTTCTGGCTGCCGTTTCATTTGTAAAATATACTTTTAGTAAATTTCCTTGAGTAGAAAATTTCAAATTATTAGTATTTTGAATAGAAACCAATCCGGCAAAATCCTGACCTTTTTCTAATGGTTCAGAGAAATTAATTAAAACCGATTGATTGTTGCCGTCCGGAACCTCAACTTTTACAATTTTAAATTCGTTGATGCTCGTAACAGGAAAATCGATTTGTCCTTTCTGGTCAATGTCAAAATCATTTCCATCGTAGATAATTTCAAGATTTGATGTTTCAGCATAACGCTGAATGCTGTCGATTATAAAACGGAATTCTTTACCTGAACCCGTTGTTTTCTCAAATTTAATTTTAAGATTATTGCCTTTTTGTTTGGCTTCAACTAATTTTTTAGCTGTTTCAAGATCAATATTATCTGCTGTTTTCAAAACGCAATTTAAATACTGATATTCTTTACTGTACGACTGTATATCGCCAGTATTTATGGTAAAATCCTGTTTAACCGTTTTAACCGTAAAGTTGAATTTAGACAACTCTTTTTCTTTCTCTTTCGGAATAGCAGTCAGTTTATCTAAGTTTAAAGTAACCTGATATTCTGTTCCTGCTTTTAGTTTTTTCTCAGGAATAAACGCAATTGTATTGGTAGAAAGTGCTACAATTTTTCCGCGAACGTTTGGTGAGATATCAAACAAATCGTCATCTAATTCCTGATTGGGTTTCCAGTCATTTTTATCGAAAGCCAAAACCACGCGAATATCAGAATCCGAAGAAACAATCCCGCCCGTAAAACTGGTGATATACTCTTTAAATAGTGAAAAATCTGAATTGAAATCTGCCGCCGATTTTCTGCCGCAGGACTGAAAAATAAAAAACACAAAAAATACGAGACTTAATCCTTTTACTTTCACTTTTATTAGAGTTAATGGTTAGCAAATTAGAAATGTAGCATGATTTACCGTTAAAACGACAATATCAAACTACAAATTAAAGTAAGATAAATATAAAATATTTTCCTATTGCTTTAAGAAGAAAATTCTCTAATAATGATTATTTAACTTTTGTTGAAGTATTCAGAGTATTATAAAGGTGTTTAGGAGCATATTCCAGCTGTCCACTATATCTTTTTACTGCTAAAGAAGCACTAAAAAGGATGCCGCTCCCATCTGGGCTAGGAAGTCATTTTCATAAGATCTTTTTAAAGTTCTTCTCCAAGTTGAGACAAGACCTCATCCATCTCACTAAGATGTTCTTGAGAATTTGCGGCGTAAAACATTTGGTTACCGCCCGTAATTATAATGACCTCATCATCATGGTTTCCGTAAAATTGTATCCCTTCAAGCCATTGCTTAAATGACACCTGTTTGTTTGAATAATTTTTGATGATAAAATCCAGATCATTCGGCTCTATTTCATAAAATGTATTACCGGGAAATTCCAGCCCAAAACCAGCCTGAAGAAAAGCCATTGCAGTAAAAAAATCAGTTAAGTTTTTGGTTTCCAAATTCCATTTTTCCTGATCATAACTCATATAAACCGGCGGATTCTGAATCGATAAATCCTCTTTATGAATGCCCCAAACACAAACACGCTGATTTTCGGTATAAAAAATCAAATAGTCATCATGTTTATAATACTGAAAACGTTCGGGAATTATTAAAGAATCCTGAGTATAATTTAGGTTTTGAATTTTACCCAATTCTGTATAATAATCAATAAATACTTGTGGAAGTTTTCCGAAGATATTTTTAATAATTTGAATCTCATTTTCAGCAAAACCATTAGATTCAGTTATGCCAAAAAGCTTTTTTATTATAGCGAAATCCATCATGATGATTAGTGATTATTTACGTCTTTCAATAAAAAAACGTTTCATTAAATCTGCAGCTTCATTCGCCATAACTCCGGAAACTACGGTAGTTTTAGGATGTAGTTTTGTTCCCATAGTTATAAAACCCCGTTGTTCATCTCGGGCGCCAAAAACAATTTTCGAAATCTGACTCCAATACAAAGCACCTGCACACATTTGGCAAGGTTCGAGAGTAACATACAAAGTACAATCTTTTAGATATTTACCACCCAGAAAATTTGCTGCTGCGGTTATCGACTGCATTTCGGCATGAGCCGTAACATCATTCAATAATTCGGTTAAATTATGACTACTTGCGATCACTCTGTCTGCAACAACAATTATAGCCCCAACAGGAATTTCGCCTTTCTCAAAAGCGATTTCAGCTTCCTGTAAAGCTTTTTTCATAAAATATTCGTCGGTAAAAGGATTTATCATAATTGCAAAAATAGAACTTTACACTTTAATTTTTATTATATTTAAATTTTGAATTTAGATATGGAGCAAAAATTTAAATTAACAATTCCTAAGCCTTGTCACGAAAACTGGGACGAAATGACTCCGCACGACAATGGTCGTTTTTGTCTGAACTGCTCTAAAACGGTTATTGACTTTAGTGCACTATTGCCTGAAGAAATTCAGCATTTTTTTATTCAAAATCAAAATAAAAGAATTTGCGGAAGATTTAAAAATTCGCAATTAGAAACCATTACCATCCAAATTCCAAGTCGGGTTTTATATACACAAACCAATTATCATAAAATGTTTTTATTGGCTTTGTTTGTTGCTATGGGGACAACATTGTTTAGTTGTCAGGATAAGGACGGAAACAAACATAAAATTGATAAGATAGAAGTTATTCAAGATACCGGAAACCGAAGCGATTCTACAAAATTACCAGCAGCTAAAGATTCTTTACTTCAAAAACCGCAACCTTCAAAAATAACTTCAACAAATTTTGCTGCGGTATCTTATGTTACAAAAGGAGAAGTAATTGCAGTAGATCATAGTTCAGTTTCTGACCCTGTCGATTATGATGGTATTTTTAATTCCGCAAGTTTAGATATCTCACCCGTTCCGGAAAAGGGAATTGAAAATTTTTATAGCTTTATTAAAGACAATTACGTTAACCCCAATAAAACAGAAAAAATTACTGGTAAAATTTACATTACCTTTATTATAGAAAAAGATGGCAGTCTGAGTACCTTCAAAATAATTAAAGATGCAGGATCCGGGACTGGCGAAGAAGCTGTCAGGGTTTTAAAAATGGCTCCAAAATGGATTCCAGGTCGATTAGACAATCATGATGTTCGAACATTGTATGCTTTACCCATTTCACTTGAGCAATAATATGGATAGAAAATTTAAAATAACGATTCCTGAACCTTGTCACGAAAACTGGGACCAAATGACTCCGCAGGACAATGGTCGTTTTTGCATGAACTGCTCTAAAACGGTTATTGACTTTAGTTCGCTATTGCCTGAAGAAATTCAGCATTTTTTTATTCAAAATCAAAATGAAAGAATTTGTGGAAGATTTAAAAATTCGCAATTAGAAACCATTACCATTCAAATTCCAAGTCGGGTTTTATATACACAAACCAATTATCATAAAATGTTTTTATTGGCTTTGTTTGTCGCCATGGGAACAACATTGTTTAGTTGTCAGGATAAAGACGGAAACAAACATAAAATTGATAAAATCGAGATTGTAAATAATACAGGACAAACTCAAGAAGAAAACGAAACAACTTCTTGGTGTTACGGTCATCAGATCGAATCTAAAAAAGAAAAACATGCCGAAAAACATGTTGGTAGCTTTACAACTGGATTGATAATGATGAATGAAAAGCCTTTAAGTTATGACATTATTTATAATTCAACTGATCTAGATGTTTTACCCGTTCCGGAAAAAGGAATGGAAAATTTTCTTGCCTTTTTTACCAAAAATTATAATACTCCAAAAGCAGAAAAAAGATTCAAAGATAAATATTCACTTATATTTGTTATCGAAAAAGATGGGAGTCTGAGTAATTTCAACATTGCTAAAAATACACCGAAAGAAATAGGAGAAGAAGCTATTAGAGTTTTAAAAACGGCGCCAAATTGGATTCCTGGAAAACTAAAAAACAAAATCGTTCGATCAACTTACGTTTTACCCATTACAATTAAGCAATGAACAATAAACACAAACTAACGATTCCCGAGCCTTGCCACGAAGATTGGGATAAAATGCAACCTAAAGATAATGGTCGTTTTTGTTTAAGTTGTTCTAAAACAGTTGTAGATTTCACAACTATGTTACCGGATGAAATTCAAAACTACTTCATTCAAAATCGAAACAACAATGTATGTGGAAGATTTAAGAAATCTCAATTAGAGGCGATTACAATCCAGATTCCAAGTCGTATTCTTTACACACAAACGCACTATCACAAAATATTTTTATTAGCATTGTTTATTGCTATGGGCACAACTTTGTTTAGTTGCGCTGATAAAGATGGAAACAAACAGAAAATTGATAAAATAGAACTTGTCGAAGATTCTTTACCAAAAACTGACACAAAATTTAATAGCGAGGATAGCATATTAAAAGAACCAACACCTCCACATCTATCTACTCAATATGTAACTACAATAAAAATCGAGCCCACCGGATCTAGCGTATATATAGACAATTATCCTCATGAAACTCTCACTGGCATTCCACCGCCTGAATATATCGAGACAATACCAGATTATCCGGGCGGGTTTGAAAAATTTACGGAGTTTATTAAAAATGAATTTCAAATTCCTAAAAAAGCCAAACGTATCTCGGGAGAAATTAAAGTTTCTTTTGTAATCGACAAGACCGGAACTTTAAATGAAATAAAGGTTTTTGATAATATTGGCCATGAAACCGGAGAAGAAATAATTAAAGTTTTACAAGAATCTAAAAAATGGAAACCAGGTATAATTAATGGTAAAGGCATTTCAACCGTTATTAGATTGAATATTGTCGTAGAGAAAGATAGCCTGAATACTGAAAGAAGAAAAAGGAATCTTTCAAAAATAGTTTCAATTAATCTTGTGAACAAAAATGATGACCGCATAAGCCAAATAAATTAAATTTTAATCATGGAAAGAAATTTTAAAATAACAATTCCAGAACCTTGCCACGAAAACTGGGATAAGATGACACCAAAAGACAATGGAAGATTTTGTTTGAGTTGTTCTAAAACTGTTGTTGATTTCACGGCAATGCTTCCGGAGGAAATCCAGCAGTATTTTATTTCACATAAAAATGTCTGTGGAAAACTTAAAAGTGAACAGTTAAGTGAAATAAATATTCAGATTCCATCTCAAATATTACACAGCCAAATCCATTATCGAAAAATGTTTTTATTAGCACTTTTTATAGCTATGGGCACTACATTATTTAGTTGCCAAGACAAAGACGGAAATAAGAAAAAAATAGATAGAATTGAAGTTGTAGAAGATGTCAAACCAGAACAACATGCTACTACTGGAATTATTTTGATGCCTATAGAGAAACTTAACGCCGAAGAACATTCTCAATCTGAACAAGAGGAACCTCAATCTGGACATTACGGAATTATTTATAATTCAAATGATTTAGACATTGCAGCTGTTCCAAAAAATGGAATAAAAAAATTCAATTCTAATTTTTCAAAAAATCTTATCACAGCAAAACAAGGAGAAATATCCGTTTTATTTGTAATTGAAGGCGACGGAAGTCTTAGCAATTTTAAAATACTTGAAAATACAACATCTGCAAGTGAAAAAGATATTATCGGAATTTTAGAAAAAACTCCAAAGTGGGTTCCCGGAAAACTAAAAAATAAAATTGTTCGATCAACTTATGTTTTACCGATTACAATTAAAAAGTAAAACACTGCTAATAGAACCTTATGTTCTAATTAAATTTAAAACCGTAAATTTGCTTTTTACCATACAATGAAAAGCAATTTACTTTCCGGCATATACAATCCAACTGATTTACGCTTATTAACCGAAGCGCAACTTCCTCAAATTGCGCAAGAATTGCGTCAGTTTATTATTGATGTTGTTTCTGTAAAAGAAGGACATTTGGGCGCTAGTCTTGGTGTTATTGAATTGACAATTGCTTTACACTATGTTTTTAATACACCTGAAGATTTATTGGTTTGGGATGTTGGACATCAGGCTTACGGACACAAAATTTTGACCGAAAGAAGGGAAATCTTTCATACCAACAGGCAAATCGACGGAATTTCAGGTTTCCCTAAAAGAAGCGAAAGTATTTACGATACTTTTGGCGTTGGGCATTCTTCTACTTCTATTTCTGCCGCACTCGGAATGGCGATTGCATCTCAATTAAAAGGCGATTTAGACAAACAGCATATTGCAGTAATTGGCGATGCTTCGATTGCTTCAGGAATGGCTTTTGAAGGTTTAAATCATGCCGGTGTTACAGATGCCAATTTACTGGTGATTCTAAATGATAATGCTATTGGAATTGACCCTAGCGTTGGTGCTCTAAAAAAATACCTAACTGCTGTAAAAGAAGGAAAGAACCCGAAGAAGAACAACATGATCAAGTCTCTTAACTTCGATTATTCGGGGCCAATTGACGGTCATGACATTTCAGCTTTAATTAAAGAATTAACCCGATTAAAAAATATAAAAGGACCAAAATTCCTTCATATTGTTACCACGAAAGGTAAAGGCCTGCAACAAGCCGAAGAAAATCAGGTAAAATATCATGCACCAGGAAAATTCGATGCTTCGACTGGAGAAATTATTTTAAAATCTGAAGAAAATTTACCTCCAAAATATCAGGATGTTTTTGGATTGACGGTTTTAGACTTAGCGCGAAAGAATGATAAAATTATCGGAATTACACCTGCAATGCCATCTGGTAGTTCTTTAAAGTTCATGATGGATGAAATTCCGGAACGCGCTTTTGATGTGGGAATTGCCGAACAACATGCGGTAACACTTGCTGCGGGAATGACGACTCAGAGTATGATTGTGTATTGCACTATTTATTCTACTTTTTTACAACGGGCTTATGATCAGGTTATTCATGATGTAGCTTTACAAAATTTACCTGTTATTCTTTGTTTAGACAGAGCTGGTTTGGTTGGCGAAGATGGCGCAACACATCATGGTGTTTTTGATATTGCTTATTTGCGCCCAATTCCTAATATGATTATCTATGCTCCCATCAACGAAATTGCGTTGCAAAACATTTTATATACAGCTCAATTGGGATTAAATCATCCTATCGCGATTCGATATCCAAGAGGTCGTGGTGTCTTACCTAATTGGGAAGTAGAAAATTTCGGACATTATGAAAAAATTATTATAGGACAGGCTAGTCAATTAAAATCGGGAACAAAAACTGCTGTTTTATCTACCGGAACTATTGGAAATAATGTTATTTTAGCACTTAAAGAATGTAATAATTCTGAGACAATTGCACATTATGACTTTCCATTCATTAAACCATTAGACATCAAATCTTTAAATAGCATTTTCACTGATTTCGAAAGGATTATAACTATAGAAGAAGGGACTGTAAACGGAGGTTTTGGAACGGCCATTTTAGAGTTTGCCGCATTATATAATTTTAAAAATAAGATAGAAATTTTAGGTGTTCCTGATGTGTTTATTGAGCATGGAACTGCTAATCAATTACAACAATTATGCAAAATAGACGTTAAAAGTTTGGTAAATCTTTTCGAAAACGAGACAAAATAATTATTTTGCACTATTAAAAAACTAAATTCATAATGAAATTATTGCGTTCTACCCTTTTGCTTTTATTGCTTTTGTGTACCTCACATAACTTTGCTCAAATCATTCAAACGACTTTAGCGCCTAATCAACTGCCTCCACCACCATCTAATTGGACTAAGAAAAATCAGTTGGGATTTGACATTTCTGAAATTGCTTTTGTGAACTGGAGCGCAGGGGGAACAAGTTCGATCTCAGGTTTGTTTAAAGGGGAATTTGGAAGAACTTATATAAAGGGAAATCATAAATGGGCGAACGAATTGATTATAAAATATGGTTTAAATAAACAAGACGGTACTGAACTTAGAAAAACGGATGATGCTGTTATGCTGAATTCTACTTACGGATTCAGAAAAGATACAATTTCGAATTGGTACTATTCTGCTAAATTTAATTTCAACACGCAATTTACAAATGGATATAATTACCCAAACAGGGATATAGCCATTTCGAAACCTTTTGCACCGGCTTATGTATTTTTAGGAGCTGGAGCTGAAAACTCAAATAAAAAGAAAAACAGAACTTTTTATTTCTCTCCAATTACGTTAAAAACAACTTTAGTATTAGATCAGGATTTAGCGAACCAGGGATCTTTTGGTGTTAAAAAAGCGATTTATGCGCCGGATCCGATGGACCCTAACAGCCAGATTATAGTTGAAAACGGACAGAAAGTAAAAGCCGAGTTTGGTATTTTATTAACTGGATATATGAAAAATGAAATCTACAAAAACATATTCTATGAAAACAGATTAAGCTTATACACCGATTATCTGAACAAATTTGGGAATGTCGATATCGATTATGATACTCGCTTAGATCTTGTTGTAAATGCGTATGTAAAAGCGAATATCGGGATTCATTTAGTTTATGATGATGATATCAAAACCAAAAAAGATGTTGTTGATCCTGCCACGGGATCTACTTCTCAGGTAAATGACGGACCAAGAGCTCAGTTAAGACAGGTTTTAGGCGTTGGTCTTGTATACGCTTTTCAATAAAAACAGTATAGCTATTAAGCAAAAAAAACACCCGATAGAAACAAGTATTTCTATCGGGTGTTTTTTTATATCCAAGAGGAAATTTTTTGTTTAATTCTTCTTTCTTCCGTTAATGGTTTCGAATAATTCCAGCGCGTTTCCGTCTGTTAAAAGCGAAACATAATGGCAAATATGCAATAAGCGCTCGTATAAATTCTCTTTCTCTAATTGATGCTTTTCCGGCAACATTTTCAGAATCAATTTATCGTAGTTAGAAGCAGTTCCTTCGTATTTATTATTAAAAGCGGTTATAAATTTATCCAATAAAGTCTGAATGATTTGATAACCTACAATTTCTTTTTCTATAACCTCACGGCTTTGGTAAATTTTATCAATGCTTAAATTGATGATGTCATTCATCTGCGCTTTGTATTTACTTTTATCTGTTAGAGCAAAAGGAAATTTTCCGGCCAGAATCGCTTCTTCATTCTCTATAAACACATTTACAGCATCGTTGATCAAAGTTCCTATTGCAAGCGCACGCAAATAACTGATTCTGTCTTCTTTTGTTGTTAAAGTCTTGTATTTCGCAACTCCAATATTGTCTTTTACCAGTTTTATCAGGTATTCTAAAGCGTAATCTTCAGATACTAATCCTAAATTTATTCCGTCTTCAAAGTCGATAATAGTATAGCAAATATCATCTGCCGCTTCTACCAAATAAGCCAAAGGATGTCTTTCAAAACCAACATCATCTCCTGATTTATTGGCAATCATACCCATATCTTTTGCTACTTCTTCAAAAAAGGTTTTATCTGTCTGGAAGAAACCGTATTTTTTATCGGCGATATCATTTGTTGGCTTTTTAGGCAAACTTTCTTTTGGATATTTCATAAAAGCACCTAAAGTAGCGTATGAAATTCTAAGTCCCCCTTCGATTCCCGGGCGACTTGCCGTAAGAACTGAAAAACCGTTTGCATTTCCTTCAAAATCAATTAAATCCTGCCATTGTTTGGCTGTTAACTGATCTTTGTATTGCAACCCGTTTCCTATCGAGAAATACTCTCCAATTGCTTTTTCGCCAGAATGACCAAAAGGCGGATTCCCAATATCGTGTGCCAAAGAAGCCGCAGCTACAATAGCACCAAAATCATTCATATGATAACCGTGAATTTCTTTTAAATGGGGATATTTTTCTATGATTTTTTTTCCAACTAAACGTCCCAGAGAACGTCCCACAACCGAAACCTCTAAACTATGTGTTAGTCTGGTGTGCACAAAATCTGTTTTTGAAAGCGGAATAACCTGAGTTTTATCCTGAAGTGATCGAAATGCAGCCGAAAAAATAATTCTATCATAATCTACCTCAAAACCCAGTCGGGTATCATCTTGTTCTACACGTAATCTCTTGCTTGTATCGCCTTGGCGTTTGAGTGATAAAAGTTGTTCCCAGTTCATTGTTGTATTTTAGATTTCAGATTGTAGATTGTAGATTTCTCATCTAAGCGTCAAAAATACATTTTATTTTAGGATTTCATCCAAACAAAATAGACTATCCCTGCATAATTAAAAGATAGTCCTTTGTGCTGTAAGATTATTATTTTAAAAGACAATACTTTATTTAAGGATTACATTTTTGAAATATTTACTAAAAACAGCAAATGCTTCGGCTTTACTTTCTGCTGTTGGCGGTACAGTATCTTTTAGAGCATAGGGCATATTAAGCAATTCCCATTTTTGAGATCCAAGTTGGTGAAAAGGAATAATCTCTACGCGTTCAACCGTTTTATAATTGGTAAAATGTTGCCCCCATTCTTCAAGATATTCGGGTTGGTCTGTCCAGCCGGGAACTAAAACATAGCGTAACCACATTGGTTTTCCAGTAGATTCTCTATATGCCGCAACCTCTAGTGTGTTTTTATTGGTTAAACCGGTTAATTCATGATGTATTTTATCATTAATATGTTTTACATCTAATAATAAAAGATCGGTATTATCAAAAAGTTCTTGTGCCTGATGATTGTTTAGTCTTCCGTTGGTGTCTAAACACGTATTTATGCCTTCTTCATGTAAACGTTTAAAAAAGTGAAGTAATTTATTTCTTTGAAGTAAAGGCTCTCCTCCTGAAACTGTAACTCCCCCCGTTTTACCAAAATAACTTTTTTGACGAACGGCCCTTTTCACTAATTCTTCTATTTCTACTAATGAACCTCCTTTAACATCGAGTGTATCAGGGTTCTGACAATACAAACACCTGAACTGACATCCCTGCGCAAACACCACCATCCTGATACCGGGGCCATCATGGGTACCAAAGGTTTCCAGAGAATGTATTCGTAAATGATCAGGATCATCAATGTTTAGCTTGGCAGCTTCAATATCTTGTAGTTGGAAATACATAGTTTCTTAAATAATAGTTGAATATAATAAAATAAAAAATAGGCTGGCTAATTTCTAGCCAACCTATCTCTAATTTCACGCTTGGCCGATTTACATTGCTTCGTGAAAAGTACGCGCTATAACTTCTAATTGATGCGCTCTTGATAATCTCACAAAATTAACAGCATAACCCGAAACTCTTATGGTCAATTGTGGATGATTTTCAGGATGATTATAGGCATCTTGAAGGGTTTCGCGATTTAATACGTTTACATTTAAGTGATGTGCCATTTGTGCAAAATAACCATCCATAACATTCACTAAATTGGTTACTTGCTCTTCTCTGGTATCTCCCAATGATTTCGGAATCATAGAGAATGTATTAGAAATACCATCCTGAGCATCGTTATAATCTAGTTTTGCAACAGAATTTAATGAAGCAATTGCTCCGCTAGAATCACGTCCGTGCATTGGGTTAGCACCCGGGGCAAAAGACTCACCATCTTTACGTCCGTCAGGAGTCGCTCCGGTATTCGTTCCGTACATTACATTCGATGTAATCGTTAATAATGAAAGTGTTGGTGTTGCATTTTTATATGCAGTATGTTTTCTAAGTTCTTTGATAAAGAAAGCGGTAATTTCCTGAGCAATAGAATCTACTCTGTCGTCATCATTACCAAACTTAGGATAATCACCTTCGATATTAAAATCTACTGTAATTCCGTTTTCATTTCTTACTGGTCTTACTTTAGCATATTTTATTGCTGATAATGAATCTGCAATAATAGAAATTCCTGCTGCACCGTACGCAATATCAATATGCGGATCAGAATCAATCACCGCCATTTGTGCTCTTTCGTAGTAATACTTATCATGCATATAATGAATAACATACATAGACTTAGCATATACTCTGGCAACTTCTTTCAGTGTACGTTTGAAAACATTGCTTACTACATTATAATCTAATACTTCGTCATGAATAAACGGAATATCTTTCATAATTAATGCTCCACCGCGTTCTTCTCTACCTCCGTTTAAAGCAATTAATAATGCTTTAGGCAAATTGGCACGTGCTCCAAAGTGCTGAATAGATTTACCAATTTCCTGATGAGATACACAACAAGCAATTCCGTAATCATCAGAACCTCTGTTTGGTCGCATTAAATCATCATTTTCGTATTGAATAGATGATGTATCAATTGAAACTTGTGCACAGAAATCCTTAAATCCTTGCGGAAGATCTTCTGACCATAAAACCGTTAAATTAGGCTCTGGAGATGCTCCCAAGTTATATAATGTCTGTAGGAATCTAAATGATGTTTTGGTTACTTTCGTTCTTCCGTCATTAAACATACCTCCAATACATTCCGTTACCCATGTTGGGTCTCCACCAAATATTTCATCATAAGCACCTGGTCTTAAATGACGCACCATTCGTAACTTCATTACAAACTGGTCTACTAATTCCTGTGCTTCAAATTCAGTAATTAATCCTTCTTCAAGATCTCTTTGTATGTAGATATCAAGAAATGAAGAGACATTTCCTAATGACATTGCAGCTCCATCCTGCTCCTTAACCGCAGCCAGATAAGCAAAATAAACCCATTGCACTGCTTCTTTTGCATTTTGTGCAGGAAGAGAAATATCAAAACCATAATCTGCTGCCATTACAAGCATATCTTGCAGGGCACTAATTTGAGCCGAAATTTCTTCACGCAAACGAACTTTATGTTCTGTCATTTCACCACCCACTTTGGCATGATCCTCTTTTTTAAAGGCAATAAGCTGATTCACTCCATACAAAGCCATACGACGGAAATCACCTATGATACGTCCGCGGGCATAATTATCAGGCAAACCCGTTAATATATGTTTAGAACGATAATCTCTTATTTCTTTATCATACGCATCAAAAACTTTTTCGTTATGATTTTTAGCATAGTTGAAAATATCGATTACACGATCAGAAACTTTTAATCCTCTCTCTTTTACCGCAGATTCTACCAGCTTAATTCCTCCAAAGGGCTTCATTGCTCTTTTTAAAAGCTGATCTGTTTGTAAACCAACCACAACTTCATCTTCCTTTTTAATATATCCTGGCTTAAATCCGTTTATAGTTGAAATCGTTTCTACATCTATTGCCAAACACCCGTTACTTGCTCGTTCTTTTAATAAAGCTTCCTTACAGATATTCCACAAATTGGTAGTTTTTAATGATGGTCCGGATAGAAAAGAAGAATCTCCTTCATAGGGAGTAATGTTTTTTAACACAAAATCCTGAACGTTCACTGATGCTCCCCATTTTCCGGGTGTAAATACCTTTTTTTCGACATTTGCTTTCATAACTCAAATAATTTAATTGCGTTTATTATATGATCAAATTTCGGTACTTTTTAGGCCGAAAACTATGATAATAATCATTTATAAGGCTTATTTTTATAAAAATCGTAATTATTTTCGATAAATAAGCCTTGGTTTTACCAGCAAACACATTATTGCAGTAAAACTTAAAATTCCTGCAAACAAATAAAAGATTGCAGTATAATTTTTGGTTAGTGAAATTAACCACGGTCCCACAAAAGCTGCAGCAGACCAGGCAATTAATATAAAACCAAAAGGAGAACTCATTTTATAAGGTCCGTAAACATCTTTAACAAAAGCAGGCATTGCTGCAAAAGCACCTCCGTAACAACTTATAATAATAAAAACCAAAAGCTGGAATACAATTGGGGTATTGCTCTGGCTTAATACCAGAAAACAACAGGCACCAATCGCAAAAAACAGAAAAAAAGTAGACCATCGGCCAATTTTATCTGATATACTAGACCAAAACAATCTGCCAAATCCGTTGAAAAAACCAATGAATCCAACAAAATTAATCGCTTGTCGATCATCAATATGAATTATTTCTTTTGCCATTGGTGCAGCAATAGAAATTAATGCAATACCACAAGTTGTATTTAAAAACAACATGAACCAAAGACTGTAGAAACGAACATCAGTTAGTAATTCCTTTAAAGGAATAGGAGAATTATTTTTGAGATCATCTTCTGCCGAAGTAACAGAAGAAGGAAGAGAAAGGCATAAAGAAGCTACAACCATTATTAGAAAATAAGCAACTCCCAACAAATAAAAACTCTGGGAAACCCCTAATGATTGTGTTAATGGTAAAATAATACGTGAGGCTAATATCGAGCCTACGGCAAACGACATGATAACCAATCCTCCTGCAAAACCGGGCTTTTCAGGAAACCATTTTACAACGACCGAAATAGGTGTGATATAGCCAAACCCCAATCCGATACCGCTTATTACGCCATAAAATAAATAAAACAACGGCAATGATTTTTCTGCAATAGCCCATCCGCTGCCCATTAATCCTATACCAAAAAATAATGCAGCGAGTAATCCGGCCTTTTTAGGTCCGATTTTGCGAACAAACTTTTGCATAAAAGCAGCTGTAAGTCCTAAAAAACAAATAGCCAAACTAAAAGATAGTTTCAATTGATGCGCATCCCAGTCATTTAGAGAATGAATAGGATTAATCCAAACACTGTAAGCGTAAATAGACCCAATTGATAATTGCAATAACATTCCTGCCGATACAATTACCCACTTATTTGCTTTTATCATAAGACGAAACATTTAAAATGCGTCTTACAAATGTAAAAGTCGAAATTTACAGAAAACGTGATTTTTATCGTGTTTGGGCCAAAAACACCGAATAAATTTACGAAATCGTTGTATAAAAAACAGCCCTAAAATTCTAATGCTGTGCTGTGTTTGATCGCGTTTAGTTTTTTTTGAAGCAGAAAAAATCAGTTTTCAAAACACCTTCTGTCCCGCTATTCACTATATCTTTTCCTGGCTAAAGGAGCCAGAAAAAGGATACCGCTTCTATCGGGGCTAAATGAGGCGTTTTTATTTTCAAAATAACAAACCATAAAAAAAACACCCCAATTGGAGTGTTTTTATAAAATTAAGGATTAGAAGTTTTTAGAAATTCCAATAGTAACTGTTTTACCAAAATTGAAATAGAATCTGCAAACATCGGTATCAGTAGAATCAAAATTTAATGTTTCATAGCCTAAACCGCCAATACTAAAGTTTAAACCAAAACCTTTTTTCATATTGATAAAAAGAGCCGGAGTTATTCCTGCATAGAAACCGTCTGCTTTACTATCTAAAGTTACTGATCCATTTTCCAGGTTTTTACTTTTTTGATTCTGAAAACCGGCTCCTAAATCAGCAAATACAGAAAAAGTCTCACTCAACGGAACTGAATATCGTACAAAGGCACCATATGAAAAAGTATTACTTTTATTTTCTAATCCACCCCCATTTTGTTTTGAAGATGACACGGTAAATTCACCTCCAATAGTCCAGTTATCATGAAACTGATAACCCACTCTTGGAGAAAATCCAAATTCGTTTGTTTGTGTTTTCACTAATGGATGATCATAAGTTATAGAATTGTACTCAATGTTTCCACCAACTAAAATTGTTCCCTTTTGGGCATTTGCAAAGCTTACTGTAGCTAATGCAAGAATAAGTAGCATTTTTTTCATGTGTAAATAAGTGTTAAATTTTAGATAGACATAACAACAAAAATACCAGTATCCAATCGCAACACATTTATTAACAATTTGTTAAAATCATCACATTAAATAAAGAAAACTAAAACAGTGGCTTAACTCTGCTTGAACAAAACAAATATTTAAACATAAAAAAAAGCATCCGCCGCGACGGATGCTTTTTGAAATCGAAATATATCATAGATTTAAAAATTCTTCGAAATCCCTACAGAAAATGCTTGTCCTAAATTGAAATTAAAAGATTTAATTCTATTTCCATTAACTCCGTCATATTTTAAAGTAGAATACCCTAATCCCCCAATATTAAAATTCAGACCAAAACCTTTACTCACATTGATGAAAATTGCAGGAGTAATAGCAGCATAAACTCCATATCCTTCTGTATTAGGAACCCCTATGTTGTTTGTTGTTTTAGTATTTTGATATCCAACTCCAAAATCTGCATAAGCAGAAAAAGTTTCATTTAACGGCTTAGAATAACGTATGAACCCGCCTACTCCAAAACTTGTATTTTTAGACTCAGTGTGATTACTAAGCTCTTGCTTAAGAGTGCTTACCCGACCTTCAATACCACCTGTCCAATTTTCGTGAAACTGATATCCCACTTTTGGCGAAAAAGAAAAAGAATGTTGATTGGTATCTGAAATAGAATTTGAATCCTTTTGAGAATTGTAACCAACACTTCCCATAACTAAAATTGATCCTTTTTGAGCATTTGCAAAGCTAAACATAGCCAATGCAGCGATAACTAGAATTTTTTTCATAAATGTGATATTTAAATTTTAATACTGTTTTAACAACAACAATGCCATTACAAAAAACAAATCACACGACAAATATCTATAAATCCGCATTTTAACGTTTTAGCAAACAATAACAAAACACAACAAAAACGCTACAAAACAAAAAAAGCATCAGCTATAGCTGATGCTTTTTCGAAATTGAAATATATTTCTAAAAATTAGAAATTTTTTGAAACTCCAATGTTAAATGTTTGTCCAAAGTTGAAGTAGAAACGGCTATTATCTCCTCCGTTATTCTCAACATTCATTGTTTCGTAACCTAAACCACCAATACTGAAGTTAAGACCAAAACCTTTTTTCATGTTAATGAAAAGTGCCGGAGTAATACCTACGTACATACCATCTGCTTTAGTTTTTGAGTAACTATTATCAGCACCATAAACTTTTGTTTTTTCATTTTGAAAACCTGCACCCATATCTGCAAAAACAGAAAAAGTTTGACTCAATGGCACTGAGTAACGAACAAATGCTCCAAGTTTAAAACCATTCTCTTTTATTTCTCTAACTGCGTTCTCATCATTAGATGAAGACACTGTAAACTCACCCCCAACAGTCCAGTTGTCATTGAATTGGTAACCAACTTTAGGAGAAAAAGTAAATGTATTTGTTTTTGTTTCACCAAATCTAAATTCAGTTTTATCAGAAACATATCCGATGTTTCCACCAACTAAGATTGTTCCTTTTTGTGCATTTGCAAAGCTAAACATAGCTAAAGCCAGAATAAGTAAAATTTTTTTCATTATAAATTATTTTTTTAATTACTACTGCTTTAGCAATAACGATGCCGTAGCTGTTGACCTTTAAGTTTTTTTTATGATTTCTTTAAAAGACAAAATCGTAGCAATCGATCGTATTTCTGTTTACTTTTGTAGCAAATAAAAAGTCATGTCGATAGAAGTAAACAACATATCAAAAAGTTACGGAACTCAAAAAGCGTTAAACTCAATTTCGTTCTCGATTCAAAAAGGAGAAATCGTTGGATTTCTTGGTCCAAACGGAGCAGGAAAATCTACTTTAATGAAAATTTTGACTACCTATTTACTTGCCGATGATGGCTCAGCCCTTGTAAATAGCCATGATGTCATGACGAACGCAAAGGCAGTGCAACGTTCTATTGGTTACTTACCAGAACATAATCCGCTATATTTGGATTTGTATGTTCGTGAGTATCTAGCTTTTAATGCCGATGTATATCAGGTTCCAAAATCAAGAATTGAAGAAGTGATTCAACTGACAGGACTGACACCGGAAAGCCATAAAAAAATAGGACAATTGTCTAAAGGATACCGCCAGCGTGTGGGACTTGCGAATGCTTTGCTGCACAATCCTGATGTTTTGATTCTTGACGAACCAACTACTGGTTTGGACCCTAATCAGTTAATGGAAATTCGTAACGTAATTAAAAATGTGGGGAAAGATAAAACGGTTTTTTTATCTACTCATATTATGCAGGAAGTCGAAGCCATTTGCGACCGTGTTATTATTATTGACAAAGGCCAAATTGTTGCCGATAAAAAATTAGATCATTTAGTATCTGAAAATAAAGAACAAGTTATTGAAGTTGAATTTGATTACCAGATCGAAGAACAACTTTTAGCACGACTTGAAAACATTACGTCATATCGAAATATTCACGATATGACCTGGGAACTTACTTTTGTTGCCGAAAAAGATATGCGTCCTGCTATTTTTGATTTCGCTAACGAAAATGGTTTAAAAACATTACAACTTAATCAAAAAAATAAAAACCTTGAAGCGGTTTTTAGGGAAATTACGAAATAAAGAGCATCGCAGTTTTCAGTCTCAGTCTCAGTTTACATACAAAAGCCAATTCTTTATTCGTGAAGAATTGGCTTTTTTAATACAATCTATCCAAATATTATAAACCTGAAATCATTATATTCTTTAAGATTTTACCTTATAATAGTCTTATTATTTTACAATTTTCTATTTTTCTCGAAATCACGAAGCATTAATTATCAATTCATTATACAATCCCATATCAAATTTTAACTATTTTTATTTAGACTTGTTATAAATAGTGTTATATTTGAACACTGAAACTTCAAATGCCACTATAATGTTTTCTGCAATCAATTCTACAAAAGTCCCTTTTTCTAAGCTCTTTCACTATTTTTCAAATCTTCGAAAAACTCTTTCTGATAAAGTAGAACAAATCATTTTAAATTAGAAAATAGCGATTTAAAAGAGATTTAGTTCTTATTTCTGCTTTACAAATTCAACGTACCATTACATTAAAACCCCTATTACAAAATCAAATCCAGATATCATGAAGAATTTTATAACATCTATTATGCTTGCATTTTCAGTCTACGGATACTCGCAGACCGAAAAAGAAACCGACAGTATTGTCGAAACTTCGATCAATGCATTAGATGAAATTGTAATTACAAAAAAGAAAGTTCTATATACTCAAAAATCAGATCGATTAGTTTTTAATGTTGAAAACAGCATTGTTTCTGAAGGCGGGACCGCATTAGATGTTTTATCGCGTGCTCCGGGCGTTGTGGTGTCTCAGGATGGAGAATTATCGATTCGCGGACAACAAGGTGTTGGTGTAATGATAAATGGCAAATTAACGCAGCTTTCGCAAAAGGAATTGGCGAATTATTTAAAATCGACTACCTCATCAAATATCAAACAAATAGAAGTTATTACAAATCCTTCTTCTAAATATGATGCCACCGGAAAAGCCGGAATCATTAATATTATTTTAAAGAAACCAAATGCCGGCGGACTTAAAGGAACCGTTTTTACAAACTACGGAAGAGGCCGAAAAAACAGAACCAATTCTGGCGCCAACTTAAGTTACAACAAAGACAAATTTGGCGTTTACGGAAACTACAGCTACACTTTTAGAGGAGAAGAAGAACGCAAGGAGTTTGACCAAAATCAATATACTGATGCAACCCGCCAGACGATTTCGACAAAAAATCATCAAACCTCAACTACTGATGAACCGCTAACTTCTAACAACTTTAAAGTAGGAACAACTTATGAAGTTTCTCCTAAAACAAATTTAGAAGTATATGTTGATGCTAAATTGGGGCGATATGAAAATATTGCCAATGGTAGAAATACGCTGCTTAATGCAATGGATCAGGTACAGTTTGATGCCTCAACTTATAATGACAGTAAAGAGAAATGGAATGATTATACCTATGCTTTTTCAGGGGTTCATAAATTTAATACCGAAGGAAAAAATATGTCATTCGATTTTGAATATGAAACTTCAAAATTCAGATCGAATCAGTTTCAGAGCGCAAAGAATATCGATCCTTTAAGCACAACTAGCATTAATGATAGAAGAGGTTTTATTCCTTCGCAATTGAAAGTTTTTACCGGAAAAATTGATTTTACCAATCCGCTTAAGGAAAAACAATCGATCGAATGGGGATTTAAAGCCAGTGTAAAAAATAACGATAATCCATCAGTTTACGAATACAACGACAATAATCAATGGATTGTAGATCTTAATTCGACCAATCATTTCGAATATAAAGAACAAATTTATGCGGCTTACGCCAATTATAAATATCAGATGGAAAAATTGAATATTCAGGGTGGTTTGCGTACTGAATATACTGCAATCAATATTTTGCAAAAAACGTTGAATGAAGAGCACAAAGACGATTATTTAAAATGGTTTCCGAGTGTTTCTATGAAATATGAACTGAGCACGAACCATTCGATACATGCTTCTTACAGTAAAAGAATCAACAGACCGAGCCAGTTTGATTTGAATCCGTTTCGTTTTTATGATGATTCATTCAATTACTCTCAGGGAAATCCGAATCTGGTTCCTGAAATCACGCATTCGACAGAAATTGGTTATTCCTGGAAAAGTGCTTTTATGGCTTCGCTATACTTTAGCAAAACCAAAGATGTTTTTACAGAAGTTTATGTTTATAATCCAGATAATTACACGACTGTTACGTCGCAAATTAATGTTGACAAGTCTTATAATTATGGAGCCAATATTACCAATACAGCCGAAATTTATAAATGGTGGTCTGTAAATACACTATTCAATATTTTCGAAAATAAATTTATGGGCAATGTAGTGAATACAGACAAAATCGATCCTATTGTAACTTTAAATTTAAGTGTACAAAACTCATTTACTATTACAGAAAGCTGGAAAGCAGAAGCCAACGCACAATATCAGTCAAAATCGAATCTTGGTATTTATGAGAGAGATGCTTTCTTTGATTTCAGTATCGGAATTTCGAAACAAGTATTGGCCAAAAAAGGAAATATCAAATTGAATGTTACTGATATTTTCAATACCAATAATTTTCACATCAATTCAGTTATTGCGCAAACGAGTATAAATAAAAGGTATGACCTTGATAACCGTATTGCTACGATAGCCTTTACATACAGAATTTAATATTTTGGATTTTTAGTTTCCCCCTTGTTTTTGTTTTTTTTTGATGGAAAAGAGCCTGTTGTAGTTATCAGGCTCTTTCTGTTTTAATACACCTACCGCAAATGGTATTGATAATGGGCCGCGGATGACACGGATTTAAGCGGATTTAGGCTGGTTTTTATTTTACTGATATAAACAATAATGTCAGACTGAGCGAAGTCTAAGTTCCGCGAAGTGATTCAGCATATGAGACTTCGACTTCGCTCAGTCTGACAAACAATATCATTATTGAAGAACTAATTGAAATGTATACTCTCCTTCGTTTTAAAACAAGAAAAAAGTCTCCTGAAGAATGTTACTTCTCGCAAAAGACTTTTAAACACTAACCAACAAAAAAATTAAATAAAATTAAAGCAGATTATGCTTTGGTTTTTTGTTTTTTCTTTCTTCCCCACCAAATATAAAATCCGGTAACCGGTAAACTGGCGCATATTAAACTGCCTAGAAAATAAACAATCTTAGTAGGTATACCGCCTATTGCGCCAATATGAAGGCTGTAATTAGATCGCATCAGCCATTTCGCAAAACGTTCATCACCAATATACTGATGCGAGTTTGGAAGTAATTCTAATGTCTGGGAATCAAAGTATAAATCTCTCCATACTCCTTTATTCATATCTGTACAGGCATAAAAATCATCTTTGGGTTCATCCGGAAAATGAATGATAACAGCTTCTTTATTTTCTTTAGCAATTTCTGTTCTTACTTTCTTCCAGATAAAATCGGCTCCAGCCAGCTTATCTAATTGCTGTTGCGATAAAGTATCTTTTTTTTCTGCAACAACTTGTTCTTTCTTATCATCTGCCCATCCTCCTGCTACCCAATACGTAGTTTCCCTTAACCAATGAAAACTCATTAACAGTCCTGTAAACGCAATAAGCACAGCCAAAATGAGTGTATAAAACCCCAGAACATTATGCAAATCATAATTCAGACGTTTGAATTTGGCATCCCATTTTATTTTAAAACTACTGTTTCGGGTCGTTTTATTCCATTTTTTCGGAAACCACATTATCAATCCGCTAACTAACAAAAAGAAGAATACAACTGTTGCCCAGGCCGTTATTTGAGAACCTATTTCCCGCTCTAACCAAAGATTACGATGCCCTTCATCCATAAAATGAAAGAAATCTTCATGATGCACCATTCCGGTAATTTTACCGTTATACGGATTTACATAAATCAACGAATCTGATTCGATATCGACTTTAATTGACTTATCTAAACCATTATACCAAACGCCATGAATTTCTTTATTAGGCAAGGCCTTATGAACTGCAGCGTAAATTTTTGAAGGCGGTAACAATTTTTCAGGACCTTGCGCTTCTACACTTAAATATGGTGATGTTAATTCTTTTATTTCCTGTTCAAAAACCAGAATACAACCGGTAATTCCCATAATAAAAACGATTATTCCTGAAGCTAAACCAAGCCATAAATGCAACCAGGAATTGATTTTACTAAAACGGGATTTTTTACTTTTTTGATTTTTTGATTTTGATAACGAAGAAAACATAATTAAAAGGTATAAAAGATAAAAAACCACAAGCCACCAAAATGGCCTGCGGTTCAAAAAAATAATTTAGTCTTTTTTGGGTTAGATTATTTTAAATTATCTAAACGTAAAATATAATCATAACCACCAACAATTTCTACACCTGAAGTTACAGCACCTGTTGTAGTATTCACTTCCCAAATATAATCTTTAGTAGTCTCGGCATTAACCTGAATAAATACTTTACCATCAGATGTAATTACGTTTTGTAACTGGCTTCCTTTATCTGCAGGTAAATCTAATTTTTTAATTACCGTGCCGGTAGCAACATTTATCAAGGCAAATTTTGTATTAAATAATGTAGAAGGATTTGCAGCTACAATTTTTGAATCTAAGTATTTAACAATTGCCTTACCATTACCAACATACCATAAACCACTGGCAGTTTCTCCACCTAAAGCAGTACCAAGATCAAAATTATAAGTAGTATCTAATGCACTTGCACCCTTTTTGATTCTAAATACTTTTGTTGGGCTGGTAGTAGGAGTCATCCAATCAGCGAAAAACATCATATAAACGTCACCAGATTCATCAGTACAAGAAGTTGGCATCCACATGTTAGATCCTCCTTTTCCATCAGCATCTGAGCTTTTAATAATCTTTTCAACAGCAAAACTTGGATAGTTTACTACTGCAATATTCATCCCTGACTCAGCAAGTGCTGGCCAAACAGCCATATTAGAGAATGCTATATATATTTTTCCGTTTGAATATTCAATATTTCCCTGACTATAAGATGTATATCCAGTTGGAATCGCTGGCAATGCCAATTCTCCATTTTTAATTTCAAGTGTTGTAGCGTTTACAACAGTATATAATACCTTGTTTCCATCACCATTCGTACCAAACAATAATAGCGTATTGTCATCAACCCACGCATAATTAGTTATGGATTTTTGATATGTAAAAGGAACTTCTTTTACAACAGCTAATTGATTGTTTTTAAATTCGAATTTAGTCATTTTACCAAAATTAGAACTTGTACTTGGATAGTAATAGAATCCGTTTTTGGCAATAATTCCGTAATCTGCCTTGCTTGTAACTTCGGCACCATTACCTACCAAGCTTACAGTACCTTTAGTTAAATCATCAACTCCTACAATGTATTGAGTTGTATTTGGCCAGCTCCCTAATTGTAACCATAGAGCGTAATCAGCTTTTCCATCACCAGAATTATCATTATTTCCAGAATCATCATTACTAGAGCAGGAAATAGTAATACCCATTATCAGTGTACTAAGAAATAGAAAATAAAAAGAGGGTTTAATAAATCGTTTCATGTTTAAAATGTTTTTTTTATATAATTATTAAAAAAATAGAATTTCGTTTAAGTCTATTTTAGGAAGTAGTGAAATTTAATTGAAAAGGATCGCCCTTGCTTTTGTAGCCTAAAATTATCATAAGCCAAATCATTTGTCAAATTGTTACACTCTAAAGAAATATTATACATTCCAGAGTGCATAGAATAAGAAACGGATGCATTTTGTATGTATTGATCGGGAATTATACTTTTCCCTTCTTTTGCGCCATAGTTTTCCCAAGTGAGATAATACCAGTGAGTGTATTGCATGTCCCAATTAAACTGTAGATTATTTCCTTCTTTGAGGAAGTTTGCCTTTCTATATCCTAAATTGGCATTACCAAACATCCAGGGTCTATTAGGCAAATTATCTTTGTATGTAGCTGATATTGTTCCTGAATTTGATCCATTAGGATATTTTGTATTATCAAGCGTACTTTGATAAGTAAAATTTATCCCGGCGTTTATTTTATTCTGATAATTGTATTTAATATCAGCCTCAAGTCCTTTGATCAGAACATTTGAGGTATTTTCGAATCTGCTTATTTGACTATTTGATTGATAAACAACTGCAGAAATAAAACCTTTTGCATTTCTTAAATATCCTCCTGTTTCAACAAAAAAATGGTGATTTTCCGCTTCATTTTTCCAATAAGCTCCCAAATTATAATTGTTACTATTCTCTGGCTTAAGGGCAGGATTTGCTACAACCGAGTATCCATTACCAAATACTTCATCTACTCTTTGTAGGCGATATGCTTTTTCATACGATGCTTTTACACCTATAGATGGGGTTATTTTATAACGTGATGCAATTCCATATCCGGTGTAACCATTGTTATCTTTAATAGTTTGGCCCGCTCCCGTTCCAGAATCAGTAATAGCAAAAGGTTGCTCTAACAACATACCGTAATATTTTCCGAAAAACGTATTGGTTAGTTTTTCTTCAAAGAAATTCTGTTGATAGGATAGCCCTATAATATTTTTTGTAAGTTTCCCTGGATTATGATCTTTATCGGTAAGTAATTCGTCATAAGTTTTGTTGTCTACCTTATCCAAAGTATAGTTGAGACTTAACGAATTATTATCGTTTATTTTGTAGCTAAGATTCGATCCGATAAAATATTTTGGACGTTGAATATTCCATTTAGTTGCAGGCCCTCCCATTTCAGAAGAAGTAGTAGGCACAAAACTTCCGTCCCAATAATATTTTCTAAACGCAGTATCTGTAATAGTATATTGATCGTCTGAATAGGAAGAAAAAAAGCTTAAATCAAGGTCTTTCGTGAATAAATTCTTTTTTAGATATCGTAGTGAAAATGAATAAGCATCTCCACCTCTACGTACTTGACCGTATACTACGTCTTGGTTTGTACCTGTCTGTATTCCTTTTTCTGTTGCCGAATAACTTCCTCCAACAAAAAACACATCAGCCCATGATTTATCAACGAAACCTACTTCAGCCTGCCCCATAGCAGCCTTATATTGATCATTGAATCTTTTAAAATCACCAGTAACAAAACGAGAATTATCTTTATCAATAACTTCTATTACTTGTACATCTCTCATTTTATAATCATTATCAGAATAATTTAAAAAACCGGAAGTTTTAAAAGTCAGTCCTGATTTTTTATTACGAACCTGCCCTGTCAATGAGGCACTATGTGTATTGAAAGATCCGAAACTATAAGACATATCAAAATAATCTGATATTTGCTGATTCGTAATTATATTTACAGCGCCACCAAGAGCATCAGAACCTAAGTTTACTGGCACTACACCTTTATATACTTCAATTCTTTCAGATAAATTAACGGGTATATTATTTAAAGACATTGAACTTCCCATTATATCCAAAGGCACTCCATCAATAAAAAACTTTACAGCACTACCAGACAGACCATTGATAGAAAAATCAAAATCAGATCCCATACCTCCTTGCTCCCTAACTTTTACTCCGGTAGTTTTATTTAATACCTGGCTCAAATTGGATGTAATATTGGCCATAGCTCTAGTGTCAACCGCATTAACCTGAAAAGCAGATTCTTTTATTTTAGTTACTTTCGATATTCCTTTAACCTGAACTTCGTTTAAAGTAGCCATATCCTCTTCGATACTAATGCTTGGCAACGTTTGGTCTGATTGCAGATTAATCTTTGTTTGTTTAGATTTAAATCCTACAGAACTAACAGATAACACATAATTCCCTGGTTCTGCTGCTATTTCATATTCTCCTTTTTCATTCGTTAAAGTAGAATAAGCTGTTCCTTTTAGTGCTACAGAAACACCTTCAGCAGGTTTACCAGTATTTTCTAAAATGATTCCGTTTAAAATTACTTTTTTGCTTTGTGAGAAACCCTGAATTGAAATTAAGAGAATCAAGGTTAAAGAAAATATCTTGCTTATTTGCATTACTTAAAGTTGAAATTAATTTGGCACAAAATTAACATCAAAAAATAGTACTTGCAAATTATTTTTAATTATTCTAAAT
>NZ_CADCSU010000054.1 GCF_902804475.1 Flavobacterium bizetiae | reverse complement strand
GATAAGTACGTGTTTTTTTATCAGATTGATTTACGTTTTAACAGATTATCTTATTTTCATTTCGTAGCCAAAAAATTACATTTAAGCACATTTTTATCTAAACCAACAAATTTTTACAGGCCGTTCTTTTTTTTATAAAATTATTCTTACCGATTAAATTATCGATACGTAATAATTTTTCTTTTTCATGAATTTTATTTACCCAAATCTAGAATTACCTATATGAAAGCCAGAAAGTTACTATTAGCCTTATTTTTTTGCATTACGTATACCAGTCATGCCATGCCCGATCCCCCCGTACCTCAGCCACGAGGTATACCTCCGGTTGGTGATCCAGTACCCATAGATAGTGAAATCGCAATACTTTTTGCAATTGGAATTTTGCTTGGCATATTTTTTATCTTAAGAAAATCAAAATCAACAGTTTAATCTTTTATCATAAGTTATGAAAAAAACGATACTACTTATTTTGATACTGACCACTACAAAATCAGTTTCACAAATTTATTTCAGTCCAAGTGCATATATGTATGTAAAAAGTGAAGTACTTTTTGTTCAGCAGGATATTAATTTAGGCGCAGGCTCGAATTTGTATTTACGAAATAATTCGCAATTGGTACAAGGAACCACTGGAACTTCAACTAATAGCGGAACAGGAACTGTATCTGTTTATCAGGAAGGTACTACAAACAATTATAGTTATAATTATTGGTGCTCACCTGTTGGAGACCCTAGCGCTATAGGAAATGGAAATTTTGGGATCACAATGTTAAGCAGACCCACAACTTCTACTTCATCGCTAGCAGCGACTATACTGCCTGCTACCAATTCAGACGGAACGGCGAGCCCTTTGGCTATAGCCCAAAAGTGGATTTATAAACTCATTAATGCTACCAGTTATTCGCAATGGGTATTTGTTGGCGGAACTACGACATTGGCTCCCGGACAAGGTTTTTCTATGAAAGGTACAAGCGGAACCGATGGAACAGATCCTGAAGGAACCGGAGTAACGAATAATCCAGGAAGTGCGCAACGATATGATTTTAGAGGAAAACCAAATGATGGCGATATTACGGTAAACCTTCTTGCAAATAATACGACCTTAACTGGTAATCCTTATCCATCGGCATTAGACTTAAATGCTTTTCTTTTAGATGCATCAAACACTGCAAGCGGAGGTACAGCTTATTTTTGGGAACAAGATAAAACCGTAAACTCGCATACACTTATCAATTACAGAGGAGGTTATGAAGCATATTCTCCTGTAAGCAGAAACTCGCCTGGTATATATACTCCTGCCACTTTTAGTTCTTATAACGGAGATGGAACGGTAAACAATGGCGGATCAATATCTTCGCTTATTATCAATCGCAGATTCTCTCCTATTGGTCAGGGATTTGTTCTTAATGCTAATGCAAACGGAATTGCTACATTCAGAAATAGCCATAGGATTTTTGTGAAAGAAGCTCCTGGAGATTCTCAGTTTGAAAGAAATACTTCAAAAGGAAGTAATACTAAAAAAGAGCAATCTAATGAAGAAGCCGTTGAAGAGCTTTCATACCTTAGATTAAATACGATTATTAACAACCAATTTACGAGACAATTAGCATTGGCTTTTTTATCAACTGCAACAGATGGAGTTGATTATGGTATTGATGCTTTAAATATGGATGATGACTTGCCTAATGATGTTACTTTTAGGATAGAAGATGGCAGCTACGTTATTCAGGGAATCAATTATGATGACACAAAGAAAATTGCACTTGCTGTAAAAGTTGCTACTGCCACTACTTTTAAGTTTTTTATTCCAGAAGTCATCAACTTTGATCCAAATCAGAAGATTTATATTTATGATGCCCTTGATGATTCTTATCATGACGTTAAAAACGGAACTTACGAGGTTAGCGTTACTCCGGGCGTTTACAATGACCGCTTTAAAATTACTTTTAAAGATGCCACTACACTTGGTGTTGAAAATAATTCACTAAAACAATTTTTCATCAGTCAGGATAATATCAATAAGAATTTAAAGGCTTCAAATCCAAATAATTTTGCGTTGAAATCTTTTAAACTTTATGATGTCTTAGGCAAAACAGTATTGTCTAAAAAAGATTTGGGAACGGATGAAAATTATACTTTTTCTACCACGGGATTAAGCAGCGGAATTTACATTTCTGAATTCTTAACAACCGATAACCAAAGATTTACTGAGAAAATTGTCATTTCAAATTCAGGTAAATAAAATTTAAACATTGTATCAAAAATATACCACTAACTAATACTTAGCAATTATGAGAACTAAACTTACTTTACAGAATCATAAGACATTTTTATTGTTGTTTTTCTTTCTTGTTACTTTTATAGGAAATGCACAAATTGGGATTGGAACAACAACGCCGGATGCTACTTCTATTTTAGATATTACCTCTACAACAAAGGGAATGTTAGCTCCCAGAATGACAACAGTTCAGAGAAATGCTATAGCGACTCCTGCAGACGGATTAATGGTATATGATATTGATTTAAAAACATTTTATTATTATTCGACAGGTTCTTCTTCATGGTTACCAATAATCAGTGGCACACCCGGAAGAATTAATTTTAAACGTATAAAATCTACCGATAATTTGGCTATAGTTTTAGCCACGGAACTGGCTAATGGTGGAGGATCTAAATATCTTTTAAGCTCGAATACTTTATATGAAATAAATGGTATAGTATCGTTTAATTTTCCTATTGATTTAAACAATGCGTATGTTCAGGGATTAGATGCAAACGATGATATTATCATTCGTCCTACAGGCAATATTTTTGAAGGTGCAAATGGAGGAAGCATTAGAGGTGTAACTTTAACTGCTACAGCAGGAAATGTTTTTAATCTTAGCGGAGCTGCAACGCAAAACTTAATTTTTAGAGATTGTATCGTTACAGGTTCTAGTAGTGTAGGTACAATCTCCGGTTTTGGATTGGTCTTCTTAAGTATTATCCAATTTTCCGGAAATACAAACGGAATAACTTATAATAACATTACACAACTATTACTTAGTAATTTAGGATGGTTTGGTAATAATACAGGAACCTTCGAAAAATTAACCGGAATCTTTACATTAGTTGAAAAACAAGGTGGATTTAGCCAGGTTAATACTCCTGCGATAGGTTTTGATGTATCTGCAAATCCTACTATAAGTGGTGACGCAGTGCTAGAATCGGTTGTATTTACAGGAAGTAATACTACAGGATATATAAAACCATATACCACAGGAACGTATACAGGATATAATTTTAATAACAACTGGAATGTAAGGTGCGCTGGAATTCCTACTGAGTCTGATGCAAATGCGGTGGGGGATTTTGCAATTGATGGAGGTACTGGTTTCACTACATTTGGAGGAGCAAATCCTACTGGTACTGTAAAAGTTCCCGGAACAACTACATCTTATAATTTATTTCGATTTTCTACAGACTCGGGTATAAGTAATCGATTGAAATATTTAGGAAAAAAGAAAAGAATTTTTCAAATTTCAGGCTCTATAACTTCTCAATCTACCAATACAGGAGTTTATGTCATTTCTATTGGCAAAAATGGAGCCCCATTAGCTCAATATAAAATTTATGCCAGACTGAATGGTGGCCTTCTAGTTACTGATGTAGTTGTTGTTCCTATAAATGGAACTGTTGAATTATCAAATAATGATTATGTAGAAATTTGGATACAACGTAGTTCAGGTTCGGGTGATGTGACAATTCTAAATACGGCAATTAATATCAAGTAATCATTTGAAAAAGGGAATAGAAAACAATTCTATTCCCTTTTTCATTTGAATTTATATTAAAACTTAATAGCAATCTTCCCAATAGTTTTTCCAGATTCCAGTAACTCATGAGCTTTTTTAAAGTTATCCGCTGTAAGCCCGATAAGCGTTTTGTTTACAGTAGTTTTTAATGTTCCATCATCTAAAAGATCCGCTATTTTATTGAGAATAGTATGTTGTTCCTGAATATCATCAGTTTCAAACATCGAACGCGTGTACATTAACTCCCATGAAAAGGAGGCGCTTTTATTTTTTAGCTTGTTCAGCGCTACAGGATCACTACTTCCGGTAATAGACGCAATATGTCCTTGAGGTTTTATCAATTCGACCATCGTATCCCAATACGCATTCGTATCAACAAAATCTACAATAAAATCTACGTATTGAAATCCTGCTTCACGAACCGAAGCAATCAAATCTTTATGATCTACCACAAAATCAGCACCTTGTTGTTTACACCAATCGATAGTTTCCGGGCGAGAAGCCGTTGCAATCACCATTAAACCTGCAATTTTCTTAGCGAGCTGAATCGCAATAGAACCCACTCCGCCAGCACCACCAATAATTAAAATCGATTTTCCTTTGTCTTTTTCAGGATTGATTCTGATACGATCAAATAGTATTTCCCAAGCCGTTAAACCCGTTAAAGGTATTACAGCAGCTTCTTCGATAGTTAAAGACGTTGGTTTTTTCCCTACAATTCGTTCATCGATAATCTGATATTCGGCATTGCTTCCTTGTTTTGTAATATCTCCGGCGTAAAATACGGAATCGCCCACCTCAAATAAACGAACGTTTTCTCCTACTGCTTCAACAATTCCTACGGCATCCCAGCCAATTATTTTTGGCGTTTCTAAAACAGTATCTTTTGCACTATTCTGACGTATTTTAAAATCTACAGGATTTACAGATACGGCACTTATTTTTACTAATAAATCATGCGAACCCGGAATAGGTTTTGCAGTTTCAAATGCTACAAAGCTCTCTTCTTCAGTTATGGGTAATGATGTTTTAAATCCTATAGCTTTCATCTTTTTAATTTTTTAGTTGTCATTGTACTACAAAGATACTAGCAGATCTAATTTTAAGAATGGTATAAGTTGATTGTATATCTGTATATTTTTATCAGCTCAAAAACTCTTTCATTATAACATACAAAAAAAGCCAATTTTACAATTGGCTTTCTTTTTTATAAAATAATGTGATTAAAATTGAGCAGCAAATTCCTTTGCAAAATCTTCTAATTTAATTTTTCCATCAACTGGAAATTGGTTGCTTAAAAAATGTTCCTGAATCTTACCGCTTCTTAAACCTGAACCCATTTCTGCATACAATTCGGCCATTTCTATTGGCAATCCTGCTTCTTTCATTCCGCCAAGCGCCTGTTCATCGGTAAACTCAATCCAAGGTAATTGTGGTTTATCAATAGCTAAACCTAAAGTTTTTGCGACGTCACCTGGCGTTTTTACATCACTTACGATATAACGGATGTTTTTTCCTGATAGAGTTTTTTGTAATTCTTCAGCAACTGCATTTGCAATATCAACCGGATGCACAAACGGAATCACAGTTGTAGCTCCATAATTAGAACCTATAATCCCCGCCCCTTTAATCATCGGAACATCATTGTACAAATTGGTATAGAAAAATCCGGCACGAAGAAAAGTCAGCGATACATTTTCTAATCCTTCATATATTTTTTCGATATTATAAAGTCCCGCAATTGGTCCTGTACCTGTAGGTAAATCGGCACCAATACTACTTAGCATTACCACTCGCTTTACTCCTGCTTCGCTAATTGCAGTTACCAATGCTTGTCCTGCGGCTGTTGTATTAGCAATAATATTAGATCCTCCTAAATTTGGCGGAGTCATTGCAAAAACGGAATCAGCGGCTGTAAAAGCGCTTTTTAAAAAACTTAGATCGCTTACTGAACCTACAGCTGCTTTTGCACCTAGCGCTTCAATTGCTTCAACTCTGTCAGTATTGCTTGTTATTACGGTTACTTCATGGCCTGAAGCAATCAATTTTGTTGTTAACGGTTTTCCTATATTTCCTAAAGAACCTGAGATTGTAATTTTCATAACTAATTTATTTTTTTATTATCTGTAACAAAGGTATATTTGTACTTACTTTTATACAAGTACTTACCCTAAAGTATGCAAATGACAGCAATCAAAGAATCGTCGACTATTCAGGAAAATAAGCAATATGCCTTAGAACAATGTCCTGTAACTTATGTAATGGAAAAAATTGGCGGCTATTGGAAACCCATTATTATCTACCATCTTTCGGGCGGAAGCAAACGTTACAGCGAGTTAAAAAGAGCCATTCCGGCAGTGACTGAAAAAATGCTCATTCAGCATCTCAAACAGCTCGAAGCAGATAATCTCGTTATTCGCGAAGCAAAACCAGTTGTTCCTCCTTTTGTAACCTACAAACTTAGTAATGCAGGAAAAGGCTTAATGCCTGTTATAGAAGCGATGGCAACATGGGCTTTTAAGGATAAAGAAGATGGCTTTAAGTCAGAATCTGGGCTGTAGTATTTATAAAAACTGGACTATACAGTTACTTGCCATCTTATTATATTTACGTAAAAATACATCCAAAAATGAAAAACATATCAATACCACAAGCAGGTTTAATTTTACGAATAGTTTTAGGAATCACAATGCTTTCGGCCGTTGCAGACCGCTTCGGACTTTGGGGCTCGCCGGGTGATCCGGGAGTTGCATGGGGAAATTGGGAAAATTTTATTGCCTATACCCACACACTAAATCCTTTTGTAAGTACATCTGTTGCTGGAATTTTAGGCACTTTGGCCACCTTCTTCGAAATAACATTTGGAGTTTCACTAATCATCGGATTCAAAACAAAATATGCCGCTTTGGGAACTGCCGCATTAATGCTTCTTTTCGCAATATCCATGGCCGTTTCTGTTGCTGTAAAAGCACCTTTTGACTATTCGGTTCTAACAAATGCTGCGGCGGCTTTATTGCTTTCTACAATTAGCAGAACTTCTTTTGCAGTCGATAATAAGTAAAAAATTCATTATAATAATTTGTAGCTAATCCAGCCATCCACTATATCTTTTGTGGTTCCCGATAGCTATCGGGACCACCACAAAAGGATGCCGCTGCTGTCTGAGCTATGGCACTCGTTTTCATAAAAACCTTTATTTTAAAGAAAAGCAATTATAATTTTAAAACATTAATAATGAGTATTTTATAAAACAAAATTAAGAATCATGTAAAGGATTAAAAACCTAAACCGCTAATTTTGAAATAATTAATTATTAACGAAATAAATGAAATTATGAAAACGCTAATCAAATCAAAAATCGCATTTCTTTTTATCTTAATCGGACTTTCATTTTCGTGCAAGAAAAATGAAACAATCCCGGCAGACAATACATACGTAGATTCTACCGAAGTAGCAATAGATAGTGTAGACACTGCAATAGATACAGCAACTGTACCAGCAGATACATCTGCCATAAAAAGAGATTCTGTCGCAAAAGCAAAAAAATAGATCATGATCCTGTTTAGTAAAGGATTCAGACTATTGTTTTTATAAAAACTCCATTATTGCAATGGAGTTTTTTTTTGTGGCATTTATTATAAGTACTTTGCTTTTAATGGCACACGGATGACACGGATTCGCTTCGCGAAAACGCGGATATTAACGGATTTTTTTATTTTACTCATCACAGCTACCTGCAATCTTGTCATCCTGACGAAGGAAGGATCACACGCGGGATTCTACAAAGATTGGCGATACAGATTGCGGCATTTCTTGTGCGATCTTTCGTTCCTCAAGATGACAAACTATACGAAAATATTATTATGAAAACGAGTGCCCTAGCCCCGATAGAAGTGAAAATCCTTTTTATTTTTTTCTTTAAAAAATAAAAAGATTGGAACGAATTGCTTCGCCAGTTCGCTCTTTCAGGCTCGGGTGCGGGATTAGCTCCTAAAAATTATAAAAACAAAAAAAAAAACAGAAGCAACTTTCTAAAAAAGTTACTTCTGTCAAAAAAAATAGTTCCAAATCTAAGCTCTTATTCGGGGCAAAAACAAGTTTTAGTCTTTGATAATATTAAATCCTAAGATTCTTCCGCTTTCTTTTAAACGGAAAGTTTCTTTTGTAGCTCCTGAATTTGGGTTGTATTGTGTAACACCAGAGAAACCATCTGTAGCATTGTTCGATAAGAAATAGATTTCTCCGTTATGAAAAAATGGATTTTGGTTGCAATAGAAATTATCAACCGGAATATTCAAACGAGTTGCTTTTTTAGAAGTCGCGTCAATTTCGTTCCAGAACCAAACATCGTCTCTGTATTTCACACCATGTTGTCCGCCGCCGTAGTAAGAAACTGCTCTTGAAGGAATTGTAGTGTAAACTTTGTTATTGTAAGCAAATAATCTGTTGAATTCTGCCGGAAATTGGTAGGTTTTCATATCAATTGCAAATGTGGTATCAAACGTAGTGGCACCGCTTTTAATTCTAAGAATTTTAGACGAATAATCCGCCGGTTGCGTTTTCATATCTCCAACAGTAGCAAAATATAAATCTTTTGTTACCTCATCAAGACTCCATAAAACGTGATCGATAAATACCCCTAAATTCGTAGTTCCAGGCAATTTAGTTACATTTTCGATTTTGTTTGCAGTCAGGTCATAAACTACAATTGCAACCTCTTTTGTTACCGGAGTTACCTGCCAGTTTCCTGCTGCTTTAGAACCTAATAATAAGTCTAAGTACAATTTATTATCTCTTTTAGCAATAATCAATTGTCCTACAGATTCAAGCGGTTGCCCTTCTGACAGAGAACTGAAATCAATTTCGCCCGTTCTTTCCATAGTCGACGGATTAAACTTTTGCAATTTCAAACCACCTCTTACTTTATCCCAGTAATATCCTTCAGTAGCACTTGCAATAAGGTAATTGGTTTCGTAAGCGTTAGAAAGAGAAGGCAAAAATCCCTGATCTACCACATTTCCGGCAGCATTGAATCCCATTTTGTTAATTCCCTGCTTCGTGTTCGAAACGTCATTTACTTTAAAAAGTGTTTTATCTAAAGTTCTACCTCCACCTGAATAAGCCAATTGAAGAAACGGAAGTCCTGAAAGGTTAATTTCTCTTGATTTATTATCTCTTAAGGCATAAACACCACCACTCCAGTTAGCGGCTCCGTTATAAATAACCCAAGTTTCATTTTTTGGTAAAGTATTGTCTGTGTTACCGTTATCTGTTTTATTATCGTCGTCACTGCTACAAGCAATAACAAGCATACCGGCAGCTAAACATGCAAGTATAGAACGAAATCTGTTACTCTTTTTCATAATTAATTTCTGATTTATGGTTGATTTAAAAAATTTGATATACTAGTTTAAGGTGGAAAGATCTTCCTGGTTTCTGAACATTAAAATTGTCATACAACTTCGCGTCTCCAATATTGCGGCATTCGGCAGAAACAGTAGTTTTTTGATTCGAAAAATGATAATACACACCAAGATCATTAGAAAATTGTCCCGTTCTTCCATCTTTAGGAATGATCAGAGAAGTCTGAAAATCTTCGACTTTTCCAAATAAAGAAGGCTCTTGATTTTTAGGAATTGCGACTAAGAAAAATCGATGAGTATAATTGGCATTCCAGCTTATATTAAGATTATCTCCGCCTTTAAACAAATCTTTGAAATAAGTATTGACCCAAAAGTTCCCGAACAAAAACGGAATATTTGGCACGCGAGAATCTTCAAGATATTTAAAAGTAGCTTCCTTAATATTAACTCTTCTGATATCCTGATAGGTTACATTAAATCCTGTATTTAGCCATTTTACTGGATAATAATTGGTTTCGAACTCAAAACCTTTAACAATCGAATTTTCATAATTAATGTATCGGCTAAACGGAATATCAAGCTGAAGGAAAATAATATCTTTTACTTTTCTGTAAAAAAGTCCACCCGAAACTGTTAAGCTTTTATTTTCTTCATTAAAAGAATATTGTGCATTTAGATTCAAATTATGACTCTTTTCAGGATCAAGATTTAAGTTTTCTTTTACCAGTCTGGCATCTCCAAAAATTTCATATTCATCTGGTAAACGAGTCGCATATTCGTAGGACATCTTTAGTAAATAATGATCGTTTGACCATTTTAATCCACCCAAATAACCCGGCTGATTGTCATCTTTGGTAGCTTTCCAGGCAAAACCGTAATTATCTGTCGTAAAACCTTCTGTGTTGTAATGGTAATATTTGGCAGCAACAATACTTTCAACTTTACTGTCAAACCAAAGAGAACGCCAGGCTACAGCCAGATTGTCTTTTTTGTAAGTGGCCGGAATCGTTAAAACATCAACACCTTCTATAACCGAAATTGCTCCTAGCGGATCACTTCCTTTTCGTCTTTGATAATACAACATCTCACTAAACTCTAAAAAGTTGCGGTCTGAAAGTTTGTATTCTGCGTTTAATCTTGCCGAAACAAAATTGTATTTCAATCGCTGATCGTTTCCGGTATTAATTTCTCCCGGTTGCATATTTCTCGCGATTATATTGCCGCCCCAGTCATAACGAACGGTTGCTGTATCAATAAATTTGGTATTAAAATGACTGTAATTAGCGAGGAAATTAACCTTTAGTTTATTATCAAAAAATTGCTTTTTATAATTCACCATTCCGGTATAGTTTTGCTCTTTAGAAAATGCCTGACCATAAACATTAATCATTTGCGCGTCGTTCTGAATTTGTTTGTAAAACTCCGAGTAAATCAGTGTTAAACGAAAATCATCTGCCCAGGATTTATTTTTTAAACCAATAAAACCCTCGCCATAAAAAGCACGCGTAAGATCATGAAAACGTTTGGTATCTCTAAATTCCTGCTTGCTTGTATTGATATCATAAAAAGGTGCATTAACCGTATAATTGTTATCAGAATAATTAAAAGAACCATTAAACCCTCCGTACAACGAATTATTCTTTTTATTTTGAAAGTAAAGATTTGCAGTTGCTCTGTGGGTATTAAAAGAAGCAATTTCATAAGATCCCTCAGCGTAGTTTTTATTGGAAGTACGACTTACTAAATTCACTCCACCACCCAAAGCATCAGAAGCCAGATAAACCGGCATAACGCCTTTGTAAATTTCAACCCTGTCGAGCATATTTACCGGAATTGTACCAAGACTAAACCCATGCCCGAATAACTCAATTGGAATTCCATCCTTAAAAAAACGAACTGCTTTTCCTTGTAAACCTCCCAGGTTTATTTGTACCTGCGAGCCCATGCTTCCGTCAGTTCTTAGTTTTACGCCCGAAGTTCGGTTCAGGATATCGCCAACATCTCCGGCTTTGTCATATTGTTTTTTAAGATCTACAACCTGAACAGAAAAAGGAGATTCTTCTATTTGTTTTTTGACGGTTTTTGATTGTACAACAACTTCTTTTAACTTTGCATCAGCATTAGAAACATCCAAAGTAAATTTGAAATGTTCGTTATCATTACATAAAACCGAAATGGCACGTGTAATTTTTGAAGTTCCGTTTTTTGATAATTCGACTATATGATTTCCGGCAGAAAGCGAAAGTTCTAAAGTTCCGGAACTATTGGTAAGTCCCATTGGTTTATTATCTACCAAAATGGTCGCTCCGGATACAGAGTTTCCAAGATTATCTTCAATATGAATATAAATCGGACAAGCATTTCCGGAGAAAAAACCAACCAATAGCATAAACATAAGGTTTAATTTAATTGTCAAACTGTTTTTATTTAAACTGATTATAAATTATATTTGCAAGTGCAAAAGTATTTGATTACTTATGGATGTACTTATGAAAGTGGAAGTATTAATTATGAATATAGAAGTATAATAATGGCATTTAAAATTGATTCAGATGATTTTACAGACTTTCTTGAGGTAATTCCTAAAGAACAAACTTTACTTTCAAATCAATTAATTGAAGATGAAAAAGATATAAAGTTCGTAACACCAAAAGGCGATATTTTATATCATGAACAAACCATTACAGAAGACTTATCGATTCTGCAAGGAAATTATCAGCTTCACGATGATGTTGCGATTTCCGGACGAGGAGATTCCTCACTTTTAGAAATGCATTTTAATCTTTCTGATCAGGGAATTGGATACAAAAACACTACAAATTCTGCTGATTTTGTTGCGCCAATGTCGGGTAATATCACGTTTCTTTCTGCTCAGGATAATCACGCTAAAATCAATTTCAAAAAAAATATCATTTACAACACTTTCGATATTCATCTTCCTCTTGATGTACTTACCAAATATGAGGGAGAATCGAAAGCAATGGATAATTTCCTGAATAATATCCAGAAAAATGTGAGTTCGACTCTGGCAAAAGGCGAGATCAAAATAAGCGCCAAAATTTTTGGTGTAATGCAGGATATTAAAAACTGTTTTTACCGCGGACTTACCCGAAAAATCTACATGGAATCTAAAATTTACGAGCTTATTGCTTTAAGCCATTATAGTTTAGATACTGATAAAGAAGCGATGAATTTAGCCGGAAATGATGTCGAAAAAATAAAATTTGCAGCACAATTAATTCGCGAGAATATCGATCATCCTTTTACTATTGTAGAATTGGCCCGCAAAGTTGGCGTAAACCAAACCAAACTCAAAGAAGGTTTTAAAACCGTTTTTGGCGATACGGTTTTTGGCTATCTGCAAGAAATCAGAATGAACAAAGCCAGACATTATCTCTCTGATACATCGCTTTCTATTCAGGAAATCAGCCTTCTTTCAGGTTATCAGAATGTATCCAACTTTAGTATTGCTTTTAAAAGGATTTTTGGCTATCCGCCAACGAAATTGAGGTTGAAAGTATAGTAAAATAAAGTACCCAATTACAAAATCACGATGGCGCTAAAATAACGTTTTCGCATTTTTAAGCTTTATTTAAGCTCCTAAATCCATCGCGAACAAATATCAATTCGTAAATTAGCACCAACAAAATTTATCCGAATGACAGTACTTACATTTACCCTGATTATGATTCTTGGTGCTTTTTTAGCAGGTTTTATTGGCTCATTATCAGGCTTGGGTGGCGGAATCATCATAATTCCCCTTTTAACAGTTATTCTTGGCGTCGACATTCATTATGCAATTGGTGCCGCTTTGGTTTCTGTAATCGCAACTTCCTCAGGTTCAGCCGCAGCTTATGTCAGGGAAGGAATCACGAATATGCGACTGGGAATTTTTCTTGAAATTGCCACAACTATCGGAGCTGTTTGCGGAGCTTTACTTTCTACCATCGCTCCTACTTCATTTATAGCCGTATTATTTGGTCTTACTTTGATTTTCTCGGCTATTAATTCGCTTCGAAAAAAAGAAGAACATATCGTTTTAGAATCATCTCCTTTGGCTAAAAAATTACGACTTGAAGGAACTTATCCTACTCATAACGGACAAGTGGTACATTACGGAACCAAAAACGTAGTGGGTGGTTTTGGAATGATGGGAATCGCCGGAATGATGTCAGGTTTATTGGGAATAGGTTCTGGTGCTTTTAAAGTAATTGCGATGGACAATATCATGAGAATTCCTTTTAAGGTTTCGACTACAACCAGTAATTTTATGATGGGTGTTACGGCAATGGCGAGTTCTGTAATCTACATTCAGAAAGGATATATCGAACCTGGAATTTGTATGCCAGTTGTTATTGGTGTTTTGTTTGGGGCTATGGCCGGAGCAAAAGTGCTGGTAAGAACAAACCCTAAAAAACTAAGAATATTTTTTGCGTGCCTGATTTTTGTGCTTGCAGTGAACATGATATACAACGGACTTAATGGAAAAATCTAAGACAATGCAACACGAAAAATTTGGAGAAAAAGATTTTCAATACATCATTGGTAATTTATTGCGTTACGGTGTCTGGATCTCATTGTCAGTCGCTTTTATTGGCGGAATTGTTTATTTGATGGGACACAGCAACGATATCGAAAACTATTCTGTTTTTAAGGAAAATGACCGTAATATATTCGAAGTAATTTCAACCATTTATAACGGAGCTATTCAGGGAAATGGAGAATCATTAATATTCGTTGGGATCATCTTACTTTTTCTAACGCCTGTATTACGTGTTTTACTATCGCTATTTTCTTTTCTTTTAGAAAAAGATTATCTGTATGTAGTAATCACATTAATCGTTATTTTGATTATTCTCATAAGTGTTTCCTTTGGATTTTCGCATTAGATAAAAAATATTTGCCACAGATTAAAGGATTGAACAGATAAAAAAATCTTAACTAGACTTGTAATTATTACTAAGATCATTCATCGGGCCTATGTATCATTAGATACAAAATATTGGTAAAACAAAGTACGCAAATAGATATTTGTGCCGTTAGGTACAAAGTCTTCGTGTAAACTAAATAGAAGAATAAATATAACATGGATACCAAAAGCCATAATTAACTTTTGTTGCGTTCCTACGGCACGCTGACCAATCTTAAACTTTAAAAAGCTACCGATATTTTGTACCTAAAGGCACAAATTATTTAGAGACTATTTTTGACTAATTGCCCCAATCGTTTTAGATCTAATTCTACTTTTTCTTTCCATTCTAAACCAAAATTAAGACGCATACAATTATTGTATTGATCGTGTTGCGTAAAAATTCTGCCCGGAGCAAAACCTATTTTTTGCTGAATCGCTTTATCGTACAAAACCGCGGTATCAATACTTTTATCGAGTTCAAGCCATAAAAAAGAACCTCCTTGTGGTTGCGAAATCTTAGTGTTTTCCGGAAAATGATCTTCGATCGTACGCTGAAAATGAAGCGAATTAGTATATAATGTACTTCTTAAATTTCTTAAATGATGATCGTATCTTCCGTGCTCTAAGAAATCGGCAATTACCTCCTGATACAACGAAGGCATACAAACCGTGTGCGCCATTTTTTGCCTGATGATTTTGTCTTTGAATTTTCCCGGTGCCACCCATCCTACGCGATATCCCGGTGCCAGAGTTTTAGAAACTGATCCACACCACATGACGATTCCCGCTTCGTCATAATATTTACAAGGTTTTGGCCGAACTGTTCCAAAAAACAAATTACCGTACAAATCATCTTCGATTAAAGGAACATTGTGATAGGTAAGCAATTCTACCAGTTCTTTTTTATTTTGATCCGGCATTAAACTCCCTAACGGATTACTGAAATTGCTCATAAAACAGCAAACATCAACCTTATGAATCACTTTTTTCAGAGCCTCTAAATCCACTCCCGTTGTAGGATGTGTAGGCAACTCGATAATATTAAGTCCCATATTCTGCGCCACCTGAATGATTCCAAAATAAACCGGACTTTCAATGGCAATGGTATCGCCACGTTTGGTAACCGCCATTAAACAATTAAAAATAGCATTCATAGCTCCCGAAGTCGTTACAAAATCGTCTTCAGTCAATTTCCCTTCTAATACAATAGCCCACTTCGCAACATTACGTCTCAAATTGGCACTTCCCTGAACAGGTTCGTAACTTGTACCGCTTTCGGCCAGATTGCGCACCACTTTTGCGAGACCTTTATTAAGTTTGGCAATAGGCAGCAAACTCGGATCGGGAACTCCAATCGAAAATCGGGTAATATCTTTATCGCTCAAACTATCAAAAACCTTTGTGATTAAATCCTCTGAAGTTGTTTTTTGTTCCGATAATTTAAGCTTATTCATAGAAGGGATTAACAGCTTTCTATTAGAAGTTTTACTCACATAAAATCCTGATTTAGGACGGGATTCTATCAGCGATTTACTTTCTAATTCTAAAAATGACTGTTTTATGGTATTCAAACTTACATCGTGCAATTTTTGCAAGGCACGAATAGAAGGCAGTTTATCTCCGATTTTTAAAGTCTCGGAGAAAATCTGCTCTTCGATAATATTTGCAATTTTTAAGTATAAAATCTCTTTTGCCATTTCTTTGAATCTGTATCTGGTAAATTTACAAAAATTACATCTGTAACCCTCTAGTATTAATTACAACTATTTAACCAATTCGATAATCTTTCGATAGCATTTTGAAGTTTAATCGTGCGTGTTTCCGGATCTGCAAACATCGAATCAAACGTTTTTTGGGCATGAAATTTTAAATCGTGCTCTGCTTCGATACTGTAAAATTCTTTTTCCCAATACGAATTAATTTCAGTTTCCCCTGCTTTATTACGTATTACAAATGCATAACCAATTACTCGATTTTCGAAGCAAGCAATGCTTAAAGGAAGTCCAAAATGATCTGTAAAAGGCGATAATCCTGTTTTAAAATCATCATGATCATGCTTCTTATTCTGATAAATATTTACAACAGATTTTAATGAAGACACATCGATTGGATTAAATTGAATGTTGGTGGTAGTAGTGGTATCCATTGCTATAGTTGTTTAAATTCTATTCAAAATTACTACTCAAAAACAGCGGGACACAGATACAAAAATCATTTAATTTCAGGGTACAGATGATAAATTAATTACGATTCTTTAAAGTACCATTTCATAACAGAAAAAATAAAATTTAATATCTTTACTATATGATAGAAATTGGTATAGACAGTTTTGCTTCGGCAATGTACGGAGACAACAACACTTTGAGTAGTGTCGATGCGATGGAACAATTATTACAAAGAATCGAACTGGCTGATCAGGCTGGTCTTGACGTTTTTGGAATTGGAGAACATCATAAAAAAGAGTTTTTAGATTCGGCTACAGCCGTAATATTAGGCGCTGCTGCTGCACGAACCAAACGCATACGATTAGCAAGCGCTGTTTCGGTTTTAAGTGCTGCTGATCCGGTCAGGTTATACCAAAATTTCTCTACACTCGATTTAATATCAAAAGGAAGAGCCGAGATTGTTGTAGGCCGCGGATCTGCAATCGAAGCTTATCCCCTTTTTGGTTATAGCCTAAATGATTACGATGCACTTTTTAGCGAGAAATTAGACCTTCTTTTGCAAATTAGAGATAATGAATTTATCACCTGGTCGGGAAAATTTCGTCCGGCGTTGAATAATCTCCCAATATACCCCAGAGCTTTACAGGAAAAATTACCTATCTGGCTAGGCGTTGGCGGAACTCCTGAGTCCTTTGTGAGAGCAGGATCGCTGGGCTTACCTTTGATGGTGGCTGTTATTGGTGGACAAACGTATCGTTTTAAACCTTTGGTCGATTTGTATCGCGAAGCCGGAAAAGCCGCAGGTTATAAACCCGAAGAACTTAAAGTAGGTTTACACTCACCAGGTTATGCAAGTAATACAACTCAAAAAGCGATCGAAGAATATTATCCCGGTTATGCTGAACTATGGACAAAATTAGGAAGAGAACGCGGCTGGCCTCCTGTAACCAAAGACAAATTTGATATGCTAATTGACGATCAGGGTGTTTTGGTTGTAGGTGATCCTGAACGTATTGCCGAGAAAATTTTACGCCACAGTGAATCACTAGGCGGAATTTCAAGATTTACATTTCAGATGGATAATGCCGGACTTACGCACACACAATTAATGAACGCTATAGAACTTATAGGGTCTAAAGTGATTCCGTTGATTCATAAAGGATAAATAGATTTTAGCCCACGGATTTCGCAGGTTTAAACGGATTGACACAGATTTTTTATTTGAAATAAATCCTATAATAACGTTTACCTAGTATTTAAAAATTTAATAAAACTATGAGTCTTTGAGCCTAAAAAAAAGCATCTGCCAATTGACAGATGCTTTTGTTTTGTAAAGATAAGCAAAATAAAAACCAGCGAAAACCTGTTTAAACCTGCTTAATCCGTGGGCTAAAAAAATTAAAATTTATACGTTACACCAACTCTAAAGTTTCTCGGTGCTTCTGTTTGCCAGTAATACGCTTCAAGCCACTCATAGTAAGAACCGCTGTAAAGATATTTATCTAAAATATTAAATACGTTTGCGGTAATTTTTATTTTTCCTGTTTCATAAGATAAACCTCCATCAAGTTTAAAATAGTTTGGTAATCTTTCTGATGCAACACTCCAAGTATCTGTTTCACGACCCGCAAGATAAGTACCTCCAATAGAAGCTCCTAATCCTTTTAGTTTTCCATCCTGAACCGTATAATTTAACCATGCATTTGCTGTATGTTTAGAATATCCCGGAACAACAGAACCTTCTTTTATAGTTGTAACATCAGATTCAAGTACAATAGATTCTGTAAAAGCATAATTAGCAATTAAATTAAGGCCATCAAATATTTTTCCTCTTAAGTCAAATTCAATACCCTGAGCTCTTTTTTCTCCAAGAACAACACTATATTGTTGACCACCCGGAATATTGTTCGGATCAGCAGTAAGTTCATTTTTCTTTAAAATATTGTAAGCCGATAAACTAGTATTCCAAGAACCATCAAACCAATCTTTTTTGATACCAAATTCGACATTGTTTCCAGTAAGTGGCTTTACATTACCATCCTTAACAATACCTGACTGCGGCGTAAAAGCCTGATCATATAATCCGTAAACAGCCAAATCATCTGTTACCGAAAAACTAACCCCTACACGTGGTGTAATATGGCTGTCTTCCTGTGTTTCTCCAAAACTTGACTGATTAATCCAGGTATATCTTGCAGCAAGAGTCAATCTTAATCTATTTTCAAGAAAACCAAGTTCATCCTGAATATATGCTGCTGCATATTCTGAGTTTATTTTTCCACCAGCTCTTACAGAAAGCGGCGTTGTATGATCAAAAGCAGGCATACCATTTGGTGGTGTCCCGTAATTTGGATTATAGACATTAAAAGGATTTGCCGGAGTATCAAGCTTATGAGATTGTCCCCAATCTGCCATATAATCTTTACTTCCTAAATCTACACCACCTAATACTTTATGGGTAACTGGTCCGGTAGTGAATTTTCCGTTTACAAATATCTGACCTAAGTACATATTACTTTCTGCATCCCAAATACTAACATTTCTTATAATATTGCCTACTCCAAGAGTATTTTGTTCTGAACCTACAGCGCTTGGCCATGAACTATATCCTTCCTGCAGATATTTAAAATAAGAAGTTTGTGCTGTTAGTTTCCAGTTATCATCAAACTTATGCTCAAACATAAAATATCCGCTATGATCTTGTATATTAGTATCCGGCAATCCTGGTTGTGTCATAGTAAATCCAACCGGTAAAGTGGCATATCCTTGAGATTTAGGACCAAATACGTAATAAGATCCAACCTCAGTCATGTTCGCATACTGAAAATTATATTCAGCTGTAATCTTTGTTTTATCATCAATTTGATATGTAATCACCGGAGCAATTACATAACGGTCGTTGTGCTCATAAGCTCTATGAGAACCTTTATTTTGTGCCGCTGCATTAAAACGGTACAATAATTTTCCTTTTTTATCCAGTTTGCCGTCAAGATCAATACTTGCTCGGTAAAAATCATAACTTCCTGCTATTACAGAAGCTTCACCTTTAGTGATTCCCGTAGGTTTTTTAGTTACTACATTATAAAGTCCGCTTGGGTCACCGCTTGAAAGCATAAATCCTGCCGGTCCTTTTACAAACTCAATATGATCTACAAAGCTCATGTCTTCTGTAAGAGGTCCCCATGAAGAAGAAACTACATTAAAACCGTTACGGAAAGCCTGAACCTGAGAACCACGCATCTTTATATTCGTGTATAAATCTCCCCAGTGTTCTGAACGCACAGCACCACTCACGTTTCTAATCACTCCATCACTCATACTTGTAATTTGTTGATCTTTTAAAGTCTGAGCACTTATAATTTGAATGTTTTGCGGAATTTCAAGTACCGGAGTCTGAAGACGCAATGACAAAGAAGGCTTATCTTGCTTGTACTTATTTTTAGTAATAACCACTTCATCAAGATCTTCCTGACTTTCAGAAAGCATAAAGTTTTTAGTTACCGTTTGTTTTGCAGTCACAGTAATTTGAGATTCTGTCGAATGGATGCCTACAGCGTGAATACTAATTGTATAAGTAGCTGGCTTAACATTTTTAATTTCGTATTGTCCGTTTTCATTTGTAACGGCGCTATATCTTGTTCCTTTAAGAGCAACAGAAATGTTTTCTGCCGGAACATTTCCGCTTAAAGAAACTTTCCCTATTATTTTTCCCGCTTGCTGACTCATCATTTGTAATGAGCTTAAAAACATCAGAAAAAATAGTACCCTTTTAATACTTAATGTATTCATTTTATTTGGTTTTGATTTCGAGGGCAAAAGTAATAGCTAAATCCTTTTTAACCAAATTATTTTTAATTATTCTAAATAAGAATATAAAATATTCTAAATATCTTATAACCGAAATTCCAATCAAAATACAAACATCTAATTTTAAACATCTTACTTCTTACATTACCATTCAAAAATTATATTATCAAAAATCGATTTTCAGATAATAAATTGATGTTTTTTATTTAAACCCTTAAATTATAGCGAACTCTGCTTATCTTTAATCTGGAAAAAATTCTGAAAATAAAAATCTAAACTATGAATACCACGCATACAGTTAGAAAAGTTGCTATTGTTGGATACAACCGAATTCCGTTTGCCAGAGCTAATACGGCTTACGCCAATGTTGGAAATCAGGAAATGATGACGGCCGCGCTTGACGGACTTATCGATAAATACCATCTAAAAGGAAAATTATTAGGCGAAGTCGCCGGAGGAGCTGTAATTAAACACACTTATGATAATAACCTCATTAGAGAATGTGTTATGAAAACTTCGCTGGATCCTTCAACTCCTGCCTGCGATTTGCAACAAGCTTGTGATACCGGAATAGAAAGTGCTATTTATATCGCCAATAAAATTGCTTTGGGACAAATAGAATCTGGTATTGCCGGAGGTGTCGATTCTATTAGTGATATGCCAATTGCGGTGAGCGAAAAACTGAGAAAGATTTTACTGAATGCCAGAAAAGCAAAATCATTAGGAGAAAAAATCAAGCTGTTTCTACAGCTTCGTCCTAAAGATTTATCGCCTTTGGTTCCTAAAAACGAAGAATCGCAAACCGGACTTTCGATGGGCGGACATACTGAAATTACAACAAAACATTATCAGATTTCGCGTGAAGATCAGGACAATCTCGCGCTTAAAAGTCATTTGAATATGGCAAAAGCCTACGACGAAGGATTTTTTAACGATATGATTACTCCTTTTAACGGCTTGGATAAAGACAATAATCTTAGAAAAGACAGCACGATTGAAAAATTGGCTAAACTAAATCCCGCTTTTGATAAAATAAACGGAACGCTTACAGCAGGAAATTCGACTCCGCTTACAGATGGAGCATCTTGCATCCTTTTGGCCAGCGAAGAATGGGCAAAAGAACAAGGGCTTCCCATTTTAGCTTACATTACTTTTGCTGAAATCGCTGCTATCGAATATGTCAAAAATCAACAAAATCTGTTGTTAGCTCCATTATTTGCTGCCAGCAGAATGCTCGAAAAAGCAAACTTAAATCTACAGGATTTCGATTATTATGAAATTCACGAGGCTTTTGCTGCTCAGGTTCTTGCCACTTTAAAAATATGGGAAAGCCCCGAATTAAGCACACAGTTAGGATTAAAGAAAACTCTTGGAGCAATCGACAGAAATAAATTGAATGTAAAAGGAAGCAGTCTCGCCGCAGCGCATCCATTTGCCGCAACCGGAGGAAGAATCATTGGTGTAATGGCAAAATTATTAAACGAAAAAGGTTCCGGAAGAGGATTTATCTCTATTTGTGCTGCCGGAGGACAAGGTGTTACTATGATTATTGAGAAATAATAATTTACTCCAATATTCGTTTTTTTTGTGATGCAAGCTCTTTTGTCATCCTGATTGCTAATGATAAAACCAAATCTTTTTTTCAGGAGCTAATCCCGCTATACGTTACAATCTTTTGTGGCGAACACCGCCACAAAAGGATTTCCACTGCTATCGGGGCTAGGGGCGTCATTTTCATAATAATATTTTCGGCTAGTTTGTCATCCCGAGGAACGAGGGATCTCCGCAAGTCATTCGACATAGATTGATAACCTACTTTGCGGAATTTCAAGCGGAGATCCCTCGTTCCTCGGGATGACAGTGAGTGCTGCTAAGTCTCATTAAGAAAAAACTTCATATAAAACCCGACAGTTTCTAATGAAAAAGACTGTCGGGTTTATTGCATACGAAAATGTCCAACGTTCGTATTATTATTTTCAATTTAGAAAGCAAATTCTTCGACCACCGCCAAAGCATTTGGTAAAGCACTATCAGCAAAATCAGGAATTGCAGTTCCTTCTACACGAAAAGTAGTAACATCGGTTATCCCTAAAAAGCCCAAAACTACGCGCAAATACGGTTCTGCAAAATCATAACTTTTGTAAGGGCCATCAGAAAACACAGCTCCCGAAGCAACCGATAAATATACTTTTTTACCGCTTATTAAGCCTTTTGGTCCATTCTCATCATAGCTGAACGTTTTTCCTGCTCTAGCTACCTGATCGATCCATCCTTTTAGCAATGCCGGAATTCCAAAATTATAAATAGGAACTCCAATAACGATAATATCAGCCTCCAGTAAATATGTTATTGCATCGTCAGAAAGTTTAATAGATTCTACTTGTGCACTTGTATGTGCCTCTTCAGGAGTATAAAATGCATTCAGCTGCACTTCATTCAAATAAGGCAAAGGCGTTTTAGAAAGATCAAAAGTTTGTACTACGCTTGCCGGATATTCTTTAGCCAGTTTTTCAATAACTGCATTAGATAATTTATTACTAAAAGAAGCATCTCCCTTGATGCTTGTCACTATATTCAGAATCTTTTTGCTCATTTTTATAACTATTTTGTTTTATGATACAAACTTATATACATTTGCTATCTCTTTTATAGTACTATCCTCAAGGATAGCGCTATCCTTGAGGATAGTAACGCAATACATATGAAAACAAAAAGCGAAATAACTGAAGAAATGGGTTGCAATGGTCAGCCTGAAGAATGCCTCGCAGCATTATTACCGGTAAGAGATGCATTAGAAGTTTTAAGCGGCAGATGGAAACTGCCCATTTTAATAGCATTATCCAACAGGCCAAAACGCTTTAAAGAAATTTCGAAAGATATCAACGGAATTACAGACAAAATGCTTTCGAAAGAACTTAAAGATCTCGAAATAAACAAACTCGTTACAAGAACCGTTTATGATACGTTTCCGCCAACGGTCGAATACGCACGAACAGAACACAGCCACACTTTGTATAATGTTATTGGTGCATTAAACGAATGGGGAACTTTACACCGCAAAGAAATTATTGGTCATTAAATAATTCCATAAAATCTAAACCCGACAGGTATTAAAAAACTGTCGGGTTTAATTTTTTAATAAAAACTGTAACAAAATCACAAAATAAGTCTCTATAGTAAAAAAGTCATTATAAACTCAACCTTATATCCTTTATTATGAGAACCTTAAAATCAGTTACTTTACTTCTTTTTACTTTCATTTCATTATCGGAAATACATGCTCAATCGATTCAAAATGACAGCATAAAACTCGATTATACCAAGATTTATTCTCTCGCATTAGACGGAAATCCTGTATTGGCTCTACCATTATTAGAAATAGATCCATCAAAAAAAATAGCAGCAAAGGATTTACAATTCAAAACCAATTTTGAAAACCGTTTTAAGTTCAAAAACGATCAAAGTGATTTCCTGGAAACCCGAAAATCTAAAATAGATCAATTATTAAAAATCTACAGAGATTACTGGCGATTTTCATTTTTAAATAAAGAAAAGAAAAACGACACGCTGATCATGAAAAATGTATCTGATTTTCTTAGAAAAAACTTTCCATCGGCAGAAAAACTAAAGATTAACGAAGACAGCATCAATGTCTATCAAAAAAAATACATCGCCAGTTTAGGCTACCATACAACAGGATTTGGAAAAACCGGAGGTCTTTATGATTTATTGGTTTGGAAAACAGAAAAAGACACCATCTATAACCTCAATTATGACGGAAAAGAAACGCCTGTAAAAGTTTATTTTATGGATGATTTTATAACGCTGGGCTGGAGCGAATATGCCACTTTGGGACGTTATTATCCTGCTGGCTGGGCCACCAAAGAAGCTTTGTTTTGCGTAAAAAAATCATACGATTTAAAGTCGGAAACCTTTAGAGTAAGTTATATTGGTCATGAAGGAAGGCATTTTGCTGATTATAAATTGTTTCCCAATTTAAAAGGAGTCGGTTCTGCCGATTTAGAATACCGCGGAAAATTGACCGAATTATCCCTTTACTCTCCCGATGGACTTTATAAAAGAATTCAGTTTTTTATTAATAATGGTAATTACGATAGCGAAAATGGTCATTCGATCGCCGCTTTTTGTGTCATCAGAGATTTATCGAGAGTATTATTCCATAACGATTATGAAAAAGATTTAGAGAAATGGAAAGCAATTCCATCAAAAAAAATAAATGAAGCTGCGGCTAAAATTCTCGAAGAAAACACAAAATCATTACAGAAAATTCCGAATGTAGAAAAATTTATCAAGCAATAATTTTGACTAAAGAATACATCAAATCCTTACACAAAATCGCCAAAACAATTAATAATCAATATTTTACACAATAAAGATAATATCAAAAACTAAAATAATTATAAAGAAAAAGATTAAATTTGGTTACCCAAATTATAAATTCATTCTTAATAATTATGAAAAAAAATCTACTCAAAAAATTTAAAAAGAAGTCATTTCTGCATATACTCTATGCTTTTTTTCTCTTGCTGTCATGGCAGGGAAACTGTCAATATATTACGCAAAACCTTGCTCCTACGGCTGTAATAAAAGAAGGTTTAGCTTTAGAACAAGCTCCTGACGGACGAATATTTATTGCCGAGAGAGCGGGTCTTGTAAAAGTATTTCAGAATAACGCCATTTCTACTGTTTTTACAGTAAACACCATTACAGATAAAGAGCAAGGATTATTGGGCTTAACACTACATCCTGACTTTGCAACAAACGGTTATATTTATGTGTTTTATGCCATTCTTGATGGCGCAGTAATTAGACACAGAATAGAAAGAATACAAGTAAACAATACCAATCAGGTTTTAGGCAGACAGGAAATCTTATTGTTAGAACCTATTGGTCAGGGTTTTCATAATGGTGGCGATCTAAAATTCTTTAACGGATTTTTGTACATAACCGTTGGAGATAGTCAGGTGGATACGAATGCTCAAAATCTGGATACTTATAAAGGAAAAATCCTAAGAGTTACCGAAGACGGACAACCTGCACCCGGAAATCCGTTTTACGGAAGCGGTTCTGTACAAAGACAAAGTATCTGGGTTTATGGTTTTAGAAATCCTTTTAGACTTGTAGCCAATAAAAAAGTCAATAAATTATATGTTTTGGATGTGGGGACTTCATGGGAAGAAATCAACGAAATCAGTAATCCAACTATTCGCAACTACGCCTGGGGACATCCGCAAGGTGGCGACGGGAAGCAAACTGAGATTAATTTATTTACCAACCCAATATTTACCTACGCAACCGGAAGCATAGGAAACGCGCTGACCAATGGTCTTTTATACAATCCGGATACGCCGCGTTATCCTAATCTTGAAGGAAAATTTATTATAAAGGATTACGTTCGAAATGAAATTCGTTCTTTCGATCCAAACATTGCTGATCCCGTTTCAACTGAATTTTATTTCGCACCGCAAAAACAGGCATTAGGAATGACCTTAGGCAATGATGGCTATATCTATTACTGTTCTTACGAAAATAACGGAGCTTTGATCAAACTCGATTATATTGCAACAGCAGCGCCTACGATCGTAAATCATCCCTTATCTCAAACCATTATGCAAACTACGCCTGTTACTTTTACAGTTTCGGCAAGTGGCGTAGGACTTGGTTATCAGTGGCAATTTAATAATGTTAATATTCCAGGAGCCACTACAGCAAGTTATACAATTGCCAATGTTTTACCAGCAAATGCCGGAAACTACAGAGTTATTGTGACCAATACGGCAGGAAGCGCCACAAGTAATCCTGCAACGCTAACCGTTACACCTTTTAACAATACACCAACCGTTACGATCGTTTCTCCGTTACCAACTTTAAAATGGAACGCTGACGATATAGTGGCTTTTGAAGCTAATGCCACCGATGTCGAAGACGGAAATCTTCCTGCAAGTGCTTATTCGTGGAGTATTGATCTTTTTCATGAAGATATTCCAGGAGCCGGACATTCACATCCGGGTGCAAGTCCGCAGGGCGTGAAATCAGGTACTTTTACAGCGGGTAACCAAGGCGAAAAAACACCAAACATTTGGTACCGTTTTACCGTAAAAGTAACCGACAGTAATGGTCTTACAGGATCTGCTTTTGTAGATATTAAACCCAATTTAGTTGATGTAACGGTCACAAGTACTCCGGCTTTATTAGGTTTAGAATTCAACCAAAAACCAGTTACAGCACCAGCGACCAGAAAAGTGGTTGCCAATGCCAGCGTGCAAACCTTAAATGCTCCAACTCCGCAGTATGTAGGCAACATAAGATACGATTTCGACCATTGGAATCATGGCGGAGCAGCCAACCAAACCTTTAAAGCTCCTGCAACAGGAACTGCTACTTACACCGCTGTTTATACGGCAACGACATTAGTAAATGCACCCTATTTAGGAGTTATTGCTCAAATTCCGGGAGTTATCGAAGCCGAAAATTATGATATAGGAACCGGCGCTTATTTTGACAGCGATGGTGGCGGTGATACTGCGTACAGGCCTGGTGACGGCGTAGGAACAGAAGTTTGTAACGAAGGTGGTTTTAATATATCCTATGTAGCCAAAAACGAATGGCTTAAATACACCGCAAAAGTAAATACTACAGCAAATTATACGATCAATTTTAGAGTTTCCTCTCCTTATGCCAACCGAAAAATTCGTATCGAAGTGGATGGCGTAAACGTTACCGGAACTATTAATTTACCCAATACCGGAGGTTTTCAAAACTGGCAAACTGCAAGCATTTCGAATATTCCGTTAACGCAAGGTACGCGTACTATTACTTTGTTTTTTGAAGAAGGCGATATCAACATCAATAAAATGGAATTTGTACTGACCGGAGGAACAACTGCTCCAATCGCAGATTACGAAGTAAGTCCGCAAACGGGATGTCTCAATGCGCCTGTTATTTTCGAATCTGTTTCTATAGGAACGGTTGATAATTATCTTTGGAATTTTGGTGAAGGTGCACAACCTGCCACCGCAACAGGAGTTGGTCCGCATACTGTAATTTACGGAACAGAAGGAGTTAAAAACGTTTCTTTAACCGTTAGTAATTCAGTGGGAAGCAATACTAAAAACAACTCCCCTTTTACTGTTCGTAATTGCAATCTTGGGGTTGAAATTCCAAACGAACAATCGAATAAAATTACTGTGTATCCAAACCCTTCAACTGGTATATTTCATTTATCGAAAGAACTGGAATGGAGTGTTTATTCGCCTTTAGGAACTAAAATAAAACAAGGAAAAGGAAATGTAATTTCTATTTCAGAACATCCGTCAGGAATTTATTTTGTAAAAATAAACGGTACTACTAAATCTATTCCTGTTAGTAAACAATAATATTTCCCTTTTGGGATCATCCTCTTTAGCACATAGATTCTGATTTAAAAATTAGATCTGTGTGCTATTTTTTTTACCCATTTTTCTATTTCAAAACTCGATATTTTGTAGTAAATTACAGCTTCTTAAAGATAAGTTTCATTTTAAATACAATAAAAATGATAGACTCAAAAATACCTGAAGGTCCTTTAGCAGAAAAATGGAATACTTATAAAACCAAAGCTAAACTTGTAAATCCGGCCAACAGAAAAAAACTCAACATTATAGTGGTAGGAACTGGTCTTGCAGGTGCTTCCTGCGCGGCATCATTAGCAGAACAAGGTTATAATATTCAGTCATTTTGTTTTCAGGATTCTGCCCGAAGAGCACATTCTGTTGCTGCACAAGGTGGTGTAAATGCGGCCAAAAACTACAAAAATGATGGCGACAGCACTTATAGAATGTTTTACGATACCATAAAAGGTGGCGATTTCAGATCTCGTGAAGCCAATGTTTACCGTCTTGCTGAATGTTCAGCAGCTTTAATCGATCATGCTGTGGCGCAAGGCGTTCCTTTTGCAAGGGAATATGCAGGATATCTTAATAACAGATCTTTTGGAGGTGTTCAGGTTTCGAGAACTTTCTACGCTCGCGGACAAACCGGACAGCAACTTTTATTAGGAGCTTATCAGGGTTTATTACGTCAGGTTTCTTTAGGAAAAGTCGCGTTGCATAACCGTCACGAAATGCTCGAATTGGTAGTCATTGACGGAAAAGCAAAAGGTATTATCGCCAGAAATCTGGAAACCGGAGAACTGGAACGTCACGTTGCAGATGCCGTAGTTTTGGCTTCCGGAGGTTATGGCAAAGTCTATTATCTTTCGACATTGGCAATGGGATGTAACAGTTCTGCTATTTGGAGAGCGCATAAAAAAGGCGCTTATATGGCGGGCGTGAGCTGGATTCAGTTTCACCCTACTTCCCTTCCGCAACACGGAGCCAATCAATCTAAACTTACGTTGATGTCGGAATCGCTTCGAAACGACGGCCGAATCTGGGTACCTAAAAAAGCCCAGGACGATCGAAATCCCAATACAATTCCAGAAGACGAACGAGATTATTATCTGGAACGTAAATATCCTTCTTTTGGAAATCTGGCTCCAAGAGATATTTCATCAAGAGCCGCAAAAGAACAAATTGATGCCGGGCATGGCGTTGGACCAATGAAAAATGCGATCTATCTGGATTTTTCTGCTGCCATAAAAGCGCAGGGAAAAGATACCATCGAAGCCAAATACAGTAATCTTTTTGCGATGTACGAGAAGATTACCGGAATTAATGCTTACAAGGAACCCATGCTTATTTCACCCTCGGCGCATTTTACGATGGGCGGTCTTTGGGTCGATTATGAATTAATGACTACAATTCCGGGTTTATTTGCTTTGGGCGAAGCTAATTTTGCCGATCATGGCGCAAACCGATTAGGCGCTAATTCCTTACTACAGGCGTGTGTCGACGGTTATTTTATTGCGCCGTATACTATCCCAAATTATTTGGCAGGAGAATTAAACGCTCCAAAATTAGATACAAATCATCCCGCTTTTGATGAAGCCGAAAAATCAGTCAGAGCGCAATTAGATCAATTTCTGAATAGTAAAGGAACGCTTTCTACAGATTATTTTCATAAAAAAATAGGCCGATTATTATACGAAAAATGCGGTCTTTCGAGAAGTAAAGAAAAACTCGAAGAAGCCATCGAAGAAATTAAAGCCTTAAAAGCGTCTTTCGAAAAAGACTTATTAATTACCGGAGACGATACTTTGAACAGCGAACTCGAAAAAGCCGGACGCATCTCTGATTATATCGAATTGGCCGAATTAATGTGTTATGACGCCTTACAAAGAGAAGAATCCTGCGGAGCACACTTTCGTGAAGAATACCAAACGCCAGATGGCGAAGCAGTTCGAAACGACGAAGATTTCTGTTATGTTTCGGCCTGGGAATGGAAAGGAAAAGCAAATCGACCGGAATTACACAAAGAGCCTCTCGTATTCGAATCGGTTGAATTGGCAGTTAGAAGTTATAAATAATTATTAATTGTTAATTATAAATTATTAATTAACAATCCATAAATCTCAATTTCACAACTTACAGACAATTTATAATTAATAATTAACTATGAAACTATATCTTAAAATATGGCGACAACTTAACGCTTCCGCGAAAGGAGAAATGGTAAATTACGAAATCGACGAAGTTTCTGAGCATATGTCTTTTCTGGAAATGCTCGATCTTTTGAACGAATCTTTAATTCAGAAAAAAGAACGCGTCATCGAATTTGATCACGATTGCAGGGAAGGAATTTGCGGGCAATGCGGCGTTATGATCGACGGAAGAGCTCACGGACCTTTAAAAAATACAACAACTTGCCAACTTCATATGCGAAGTTTTAAAGACGGAGATACCATTTATATCGAGCCTTTTAGAGCCAAAGCTTTTCCGGTGCTACGAGATTTAAAAATCGACAGATCTGCTTTTGATAATATTATTGAATCCGGTGGTTTTATTGGCGCTGCTACAGGTCAGGCACCCGAGGCCAATACTATCCCAATATCATACGAAACCGCCGAAGCCGCTTTTTATGCCGCCGCTTGTATTGGTTGTGGAGCGTGCGTAGCCACTTGTAAAAACGCAAGTGCAGCTTTGTTTGTTGGTGCTAAAATAACGCATCTCGCTTTGCTTCCGCAAGGAAAAATAGAAGCCTCAAAAAGGGTTTTAACCATGGTTCAGCAAATGGATCAGGAAGGTTTTGGAAATTGTTCTGATACCCGAGCCTGCGAAATCGAATGCCCGCAAGGAATTTCGATTCTTTCAATCGCCAAAATGAATGCGGAATATACTAAGGCTTTGATTTTTAGGAAGTGATATTATAGAAAAAAGAATCTCGCAAAGTCGCAGAGACGCAAAGTTTTTTGTTTTTAAATTTTAAGCTTTGCGTCTCTGCGACTTTGCGAGATTAAATTCTAAAAAAAACTTACTCTTTTTTATAAAACTTCTCCTCTCCGTCCTGATACACTCTCTTAATTCCCGTTACCACATTGTTTTCAGAAATAACTTTTATACGGAAATCATCTATTCCATCCACCAGAAATAAATCTTGCTCGATAGGAGTCAATAGCAAAGTGAATAAATTATTCCACTTATAATATAAATTATCATTTTCTAGTTTCAGCTCTGATTTACCGTATTTTCCCTGATACGATTTTAAAACCGTGCTGTTAATATTGGCTGCTTTTTGTCTGTTTTTAATAATTGGAATATACCAATTGAGATTGTTTGTTACCTCTTTATTTTTGGCTGATAGTTTTTGCAAAGCAAGGATATGAGAGGTATTTACGGCTTCTTCATTTTTGCATAAAACATCGGGCATAACTCCTTTTCCTTCAAAATCAAGGTTTGTAATTGGGTCTTTTACTTCTCCAAAAGGAATATTTACAGAAAAACCATCTGGCAATACTTTTCGATCAATTGGGTGTGCTCCTCCCGCCGTTTTCTCGCCTACAATTGTAACACGTTTTAAATTTTGAAGCGAATAACTCATCCATTCAGCTGCAGAAAAAGTAACGGAACTGGTTAGAATATAAATATCAATATCTTCTAAACGTTTGCCAGGAACAGATGGCAATAACCACATTTCGCGTTCTACTTTTTTTCTGTTTTTCTCATTATAATAATATTTATAAAGAGGCAATTCTTTACCGGAATAAAAATAACTGGTTAGAAATTGTCCCATTTCCATAGCTCCGCCATTATTTTGGCGTAAGTCGATAATCAGCGCATCAGTACTGCTTAAAAATTGCATTACCGACGCAGCCGTTTCACTGCCTATTGCAGGATCTTCAAAATAATCAAATTTTAGGTAACCTACATTTCCCTCTAAAATTCGTACTTGTTGAAAACCGAAATTTTTCTTTTTTGCTTCAGCCAATTCTTCAGCTTTAATTTTTTTCTGTACTTCTTTATCTTCTTTTTTAAGCTGATTTTCTGTCCATTCCGGATCATATCGTACTGAAAAATGCAAGTCTTTACTAACTTCTATAAGATCTGCACTTAATTTACTCCCAAATTCATTTGGTTTTACAATGTCTTTATAAAGCCCTTTTTTATAATTCTCATTTAGTTTCTTTTTAATATCTCCGACAGCATTTGGTCGTATATAAAACTCTTCAAGTTTTTGGGTTAGCGAATCAATAATTTGTTTTTTACTTAATTCAGTAAGATTTTCTTTTACGTTTGACGCGTTTTGCGAATACGAACCAATTGAAAATGTTAGCAATAATAAGGCTAATAGTCTTCTCATTTTATGAAGTTTTATAGTTTAAAGTTATTTGTAGAAAGCGATATTTTCTGCTATAGGCTAAATTCCTTCTACAATGTATTTGATATATCAAATGTAATTATTTATTTGATATATCAAATATATTTTTATCAATTATTTTTTGTTTTAAATTTTTGCATACAAAAAACCCGACAAGTTCTAAGAAACTGTCGGGTTTGAATATTGAAGTTTTTTTACGTATTAACGAAATTTTGCGCAAAGTCACAGAGATGCAAAGTTTTAAACTTAAAAAAGAAACAACTTTCGTCTCAGCTCTTGATAGCTATCGGGATTGCAAGATTTTTTTAACGTTTTACCTAAAAAATTTCTGCCTCAGTGCCAGCAATTTGCAGGAAACTAAACCGCAAAATAAGGCGATAAAATATCTTCAAAATTGTATAATCCTTTTTGTTTGTGTTCTAAGTTTTCGGCAACAAAAACAACTCCGTTTCCAAAGGCTTCTCTCGAAATCGATTCGTGAATTAACCGAACGGTCTGATACGGAAAACCAAAGATTACCTCATGTTTCCCAACGATTCCTCCTGCCCTAACCGAATTGATATTTTCTTTATCAATATCTAAAGCTTCTGCAATTTTAACCGCGGTTCCTGATGTTCCTTGTTTCATTTTAAAATGTTCTTCGTTGACTTCGATATCAACCCACGGAGCGATTTTCTTTAAAAACTTAGCAGCAAAAAGTAAATAATTAACACCAAGCGTAATATTAGGCGACCAGAACACGGTGGTTTTATGTGCCAGTTTTTTTAATAATTGTAATTCTTTATCCTTATAATGAGAAATTGCTGAGATAATTTTAATATTGCGGCTTGCGGCAAGTTCGCCATATGTATAAATACCTTCATTAGACGAAAAATCGATAATGACATCTACGGGATGTTTGTCTAACAATTCCTCCATAGTGGTTTTAGAACTTGAGTAGATTAATCCGGGTTCTTCTGACTGAATTCCAAAAAACTCCGGAACTGATCTGTGTTCTAAAACAGTACTTTGTCTTAAAACCCATTCCAGGCAAAATTTCTTGTTTTCAAGTAGTATTGATGCTACTGATTTTCCAGTCTTTCCAAATCCGATTAATCCTATTTTCATAATTTATTTTTTTTATTGAGCAGAACGCTCGTTAACAGAAATTGACATTTTTTGAAACTAATGTCAAATCAAAAATTCAATTATTATCTAAGTCGATAATGTAGTGTATTAGTAAAAATAGAAATATTATAACGGGAAGACGAAAGATTATTGAGTTTTATAACAAAAAAGAGGGTTGTTAACAGGAATAATATTGTGAAATTTTTAACCGTAAAGATTGCAAAGCACAATCTTGTCATTTCGACCGAAGGGAGAAATCACACAAAAGACTCCGCAATCAAAATCGCCAATCTTTGTCGAATCCCGAGTGTGATTTCTCCCTTCGGTCGAAATGACAAAAATGCGCGCCTTTACAAAATCATTTCCCAAAAACTTTCCTTCAAAACAATAAAATTTTCCGATAAATACTACAGATATTTTTCTGCTTAATATATAGAAAAAAAGGAATGTAAAAAAAACTTTCAGATTACTTAACTATATTTATTTTCAGTAGTTTTACGACCTGATTGCCCCAAATAAAATCAGTAAATAATGGCTTACAATAATAAAGGATTGGTTCGCTTTTTAGACGCGCAAAACAAATTATACTTGTCTGCGCTTTCGGAAATTAAAAAAGGAAGGAAAGAATCTCCGTGGATGTGGTTTATTTTTCCGCAGATAAAAGGATTGGGATCGTGTGATACGTCTAAATTCTACGAAATTAAAAATGCAGATGAAGCAATCGCTTTTCTGGAACATCCGATTTTAGGAAAACATTTGATAGAAATCACCGCCGAACTGATCAAAACTGATGAAAAAACGGCAGAAGATATATTTGGAAATCCGGACAATGAAAAACTACAATCGTGTATGACTTTGTTTGCCAGTGTTCAGAATACTGAGCCTGTATTTAATGAAGTATTAGACAAATATTTCGACGGATCTTCAGATTTTCATACGATACAATTACTGTACAGTAATCTTTAAAAGGTACGTATTACAAAACTTTTCAATCCTAATTTTTAAATTAATCCCGGATTCTAAGCCTTTTTTAATTAAGATATCTATCTTTGCAACCGAGTTGCGTTAGTTAATAACTCGTGAACTCGCCATAAACAAAGGATTTCCAGAACAAGAATGAAAAAGAAAATTATCTTAATTAATCTTTTTATGTCTTTAGCTGTATTGTTCGCAATGCTGTTTCAGACTGTCCATTCTTATGAGCACATCTACAAGCAATTAACAGAGAAACCTTGTGATCATCAATACGTTGAAGGTCAAAAGCAAATCACGCACAGCCATACTGTTGATACGAACTGCCACGTTTGTCATTTTGCTTTTAGTACTTTTATTCCCAATTCATTTCAAACTTTATCTTTTGACAAGGTAAGCACCGAAACTTCTTATGTATTCTTTTATACTAAAGTTGCTTCAACCTTTTTTAAAGGCAGTCTTTTTTCTCTTAGAGCACCTCCTGCCCTAATTTAGTTTACTACATTTTTATTTTCGGAAAATTAAAAACACCTCTTACCTATTTTTTAATTGGTAAAAGGAGAATTGATCGCATTTCATTTGATACACTCTGTTCATACCAAAAATCGTATTGAATAGGAGGTAAAAATGTCATTCTTATTTTCAAATTCCAATTAATTTTTTTCTACAGAAACCGTAGTACACTATTCCTATCCTTACAATTCAAGTCTCCAAGTTCAACTCTCATTGTGATTTTGACTGTGAGTAAAATCTAAATTAAATCATCCAAATACATAAAAACTATGCTTATAGCTGAAAATCTGACCAAAAAATATGGCAGTCATACTGCTTTGAATAAACTGAACCTAACTATTAAAGAAGGGGAAATATTTGCACTTTTAGGCCAGAATGGTGCCGGAAAAACGACTACAATTAATCTCTTTCTGGGTTTTATTGAACCAACAGAAGGAGAATTAAAAATCAATGATATATCGGTTATATCTAATGCTCAGGAAACTAAAAAATATGTGGCTTACATTCCTGAAACCGTAATGTTATATCCTAATCTTACGGGTTTAGAAAACCTAAAATTCTTCTCATCGCTTGCAGGATTTAAATACTCTACGGGTGAATTGACTTATTTTTTGACTAAAGCAGGTTTGCAAATAACGGCACACGATCAAAATCTGGGCGGATATTCTAAAGGAATGCGGCAAAAAGTCGGTATTGCGATCGCGATTGCCAAAAAAGCAAAAGTGCTATTGTTAGATGAACCTACAAGCGGATTAGATCCGAAGGCTTCGAATGAATTTTCGCAAATCCTGAAAGAACTATCTGCAGACGGAACGGCAATATTGATGGCTACGCACGATATTTTCAGAGCCCGAGAAGTAGCTTCACACATTGGAATTATGAAACAAGGAAACCTGGTAACAGTTATCGAAGCCGACAAAATATCGGCAAACGAACTGGAAGATTTGTATTTACAAACTGTATAAAAGGAAGTATAATTTCCATTAACATAAAAATGAAACATATATATCCTTTTATATTTTTAATAATTGGTTCTCAATGCGCACAATCGCAAATCATTAATAAAAAAGCCAAAGACAGCATTGTTCCGGACTCTGTAAAAGTGGCAAGAAATGAATTGCAAACGGTTGAAATTATAGGACGTTCGTCAAAGAAGTACAATAGCGATTATTCGTTTGCTGCCACAAAAACTGCAGCGTTAAACAAGGATATTCCGCAATCTATCGCTACAATTACCAAAGAATTAATTGCAGATAAAGGTGCTTTTTATCTTGCTGATGCTGTAAAAATGGCAAGTGGTGTGATTCCGGCGAGTTATTACAATCAATATACGATTCGTGGCATTAGTCAGAATGAAGAAGGTCAGATTGTAAACGGTATGCGAACCCGCCAATATTACTTTTTACAACCCTTAACTACTAATATCGAACGTGTAGAAGTGATTAAAGGCCCGTCGAGTGCTACATTTTCTTCTGTAGATCCTGGCGGAAGCATTAATTTGGTGACCAAAAAACCTTTAGCAATCGATCGCAAAGAAGTGAGTCTTAGCGTGGGAAGTTTTAGTACTTTACGCGGAAGTCTGGATTTTACCGGACCTCTTAACGAATCGAAAACTCTTTTGTACCGTGTAAACGGAGCGTATCAGGAAGCCAAATCTTTTCGTGATTTAGTGAGTAATAAATCGTTTTTGATCTCTCCGTCTTTCAGTTATATCCCAAACGAAAAAACGGCTATTAATACTGAATTGATTCTTAGTAATATGACCGGGATTCTGGATCGTGGTCAGCCTATTTTTGGCGCTGTTGCAGGAGTTACCAGTTTAAACAAAACACCTATAAGTCTGAATCTGGGTGCACCGAGTGATTTTTTTAAATCGAAAGAAATGATTTTTACGACCAGTTTGGGGCATAAATTCAGTTCTAAAATTGGTTTTAATGCACAATATATGAAACAATCCTGGACAGAAGATCTTCAGGAACACAGAACGACAAACGGTTTTGCCGTTGATATGAACAATCAGCCTGTGACCAGTCTGGCTATGATGCAATTTGTGCAACGCCAGCAATATTGGGATATCGACAATTTGAGTACGTATTTTAATTTTGATTTAAAAACCGGAAAAATAAAACACAAATTATTGGTTGGCTACGATTTAAGCAGTTGGAACAAAACCAAAGGCGGCGGACAAAATGCCGCAAGAGGTTATTTACTAAAAGACGGAACTGTGGCCACTACTTTTGTTACGGCAAATGCAGCTAATTATCAAACTACTACGATTGATGGAGTTGTTTTGCCTAAACCCAATGTTAATTATTTCAATCTGAATAATCCAACATATACTATTACAAGCGCAGATGATTATACGTTGAATATAAGAACAGCGTTGCCATCTGCATTAACGACTACAAATGCTATTTATATTCAGGATCAGATTCAGTGGGAAAAATTTACGTTTTTGCTGGGTTTACGAAACGAATGGTTTGAAGATATTACCAATTATGAATCGAATAATGAATTGAAGGTTAAAAAATCGGCTTTGTTGCCTCGTGTAGGCGTGACTTATGCGGTCAACAATGAAATTAATGTTTATACCACTTATCTTGAAGGTTATCAGCCACAATCGAATACGGTGACTTTAATGCCGCAAACGGGGTCTTTACCCGCCGGAAGTTTATTCGATCCGCTTGAAAGTAATTTGAAAGAAGTGGGAATAAAAACGACTTTCTTCAATAATTCGATGAGTTTTAATGCAGCAATTTACGAGATCAATCAGCGTAATATTTTGATGAATGCTAATGATCCTGCCAATCCTGATTTATTGGTCACCAGAGGTGCGGAAAGAAGCCGTGGTTTTGAGTGTGATCTTGCAGGTTATATCACAGCCGACTGGCAAATAAATGCTTCGTACAGTTATATCGATGCCGAAATTACCAACGATCGCGATGCATCCTTAATTGGGGCCAGAAAACAAAATACGCCTAAAAACAGCGCTAATTTATGGACACGTTATAACTTCAGTTCAGATTCAGCTTTAAAAGATTTGGGCGTGGGTTTCGGGATGCAATATCAAAGCAGCAAAGTACCATGGTTTACCAGAGCTTTTACTCTTCCTGATTTTACTGTTTTTGATGCTGCCATTTATTACAAACCCAACAAGAGCAATATGCAAATTGCTGTAAACGCTGGTAATTTATTTAATAAAACCTATTGGTTAGGTGCTCAAAATTATTTGAGACTATTTCCCGGAGCTCCCAGAAATTTTAGCCTGACTGTAACTTATAAATTTTAATTGGTATGAAATCATTACACACAGAAATTTTAATCGCCAAACATTTAAAGAACTCCGTTTTTAAAAATTCGGCAGTTTTTATTATCACCCTTTTTATTGGGATTATTTTACTTTATGCTGCTTTTTCTGGTTGGGAAAATTATACCAATCAAAACGAAACCAGCGAAAAATACCAGCACGAATCCCGAGAAGACTGGTTGAAAAATCCGGACAAGAACCCACACCGAATGGCGCATTACGGAAATTTTGCTTTCAGAAAAAGTACGCCTTTAAGTATTTTTGAATTTGGGATGGAACCTTTCTTCGGGAATGCCATTTTTCTGGAAGCGCACAAGCAAAATACCGCTAATTTCTCTGAAGCAGGATTTTCTAATAGTATGCTTCGATTTGGAGAAATCAGTATTGCAATGGTTTTACAAATTTTATTGCCTTTATTGATCTTTTTCTTAGGTTTTAATGCGGTCGCAGCCGAAAGAGAAGACGGAACTCTAAAACTGCTTTTAAGTCAGGGAATCAGTTGGAAACAATTATTAAGAGGTAAAATACTAGGAATCGCCAGCGTTATTATGCTGTTTTTTATCCCAACCATTATTGTTTTGGTTTTTATCTGGTTGTTGCTGCAAAATTTCAGCATTTCTGCCGATGAAACGATCAAAATGCTATTATTTATTGGGTTTCATTTTATTTATCTGATTTTCTTTTGTGTGATCGCAGTTTTGGTTTCTGCATCTAGCAAAACATCTAAAAAAGCATTAATCTCGCTAATTGGAATTTGGTTGGTTTTTACGATTATCCTGCCACGAACCACTCAGGCAATTGGCGCTTATATTTACGAAGCTCCGTCTAAAATTCAGTTTCAGAGTGATATCGAAAAAGATATTCTTAAACAAGGAGACAGTCACAATCCTAATGATTTGCATTATAAAGCGATTAAAGATTCTCTTTTAAGCGTCTACAAAGTAGATTCGGTACAAAAACTGCCTTTTAATTATTCCGGATTTATCATGACCGAAGGGGAGAAAATAAGCTCCCGCATATACAATCAACATTTAGAAACTTTACTGAAGGTTTATGAAAAGCAAAACAGTTTTTCTAAAACAGTTTCATTTTTGAATCCGTATATCGCAATGAAAAATTTATCGATGGGATTATCCAATACAGATTATGATTCGTATATCGATTTTCAGAAACAAGCGGAAGAGTATCGTTATAACATGGCGCAAAAAATGAATGGTTTACAGGTAAAATACATTAGTAACAAAAAACCTGGACCAAATGATAAACCACTAACTATCAACAAAGAACATTGGGCTGATGTCGCCGAATTTCATTATGAACCAAAAGGAATTTTGGACGTTTTAAAATCTGAAATTGTTTCTGTTCTCTCTATCACTCTCTGGACTATAATGCTGTTTATTTTGATTCGAATTGCAGCAAAAAACCTTAAAGCCATTTAATATGTTAGTATTACTATTTAAAAATTTCATACGATCGAAAGGAACCAAAATCGGACTGATTTTCCTTTTAATTATCTGTTTTATAAGTCTTTTAATTGGTCAGCAATTTCAGCAAAAGCAACAGAATAATATTAAAGAAGCGGCACTTTATCAAAAAGAACATATTGCCAGAAATGCTGCTTTTCATAAAGACGAAATGGGGCTTCTGCTCTATTACATCAAATTTTCATTGGTCAATGCAACCTTACCTGTTAATAGTTTGGCAATTGGGCAAAGAGATGTAAATCCGTCGATACAAAGTGTTACAATTCGAGGTTTAGAAGGTCAGAAATACGACTCGGAATTAAATAACCCCAACAATTTATTATCCGGAAACATCGATTTTAGTTTTGTACTGATTTATCTTTTTCCACTATTAATCATTGCCTTTTCTTATAATCTGGTTTCAGAAGAAAAAGAAAGCGGAACATGGAAAATTGTCGCTACACAAAGCGATAATACTTTTTTATACATCCTGAAGTTATTCTACATTAGAATTTTAAGTTTAATTGCGCTTTTAACAATGGTACTTTTTATCGCAATTTTATTTTTGAATATTCCGCTTAATCAGGCACTTTTTACCTTTTACGGTCTCGGAATTTTATACATCCTTTTTTGGTTTGCTATAAGCTTTTTCATTGTTTCGTTACAACAAAATTCAAACTTCAATGCGGTTATTTTATTGACAATCTGGTTGTTTTTGATCATCATTTTACCGGCAACAATCAATACTTATATTGTCAATAAATTTCCAATTCCGGAAGCTTTAGAATTGACGGTTAAGCAAAGAAATGCCTATCATGAAAAATGGGATATGGATAAAAAAATAACAATGGATAAATTCTACAATCATTATCCGCAATTTAAAACGTATCCTTTGCCGGACAAAGAATTCAGCTGGCTTTGGTATTATGCCATGCAACAAGCGGGAGATGATGATTCGGCAAAACAATCTCAGGAATTAGAGCATAAATTACAACAGCGAAACAAAGCGAGTCAGCTTATTGCGCACTTTATTCCAACTTTACACACTCAGATTCAGTTAAACGAAATTGCTCAATCTGATCTGGGAAACCAGCTTTTATTTTTGAAAGAGACAAAGCAATTCCATGAAAAAATGCGTTTGTATTTCTATCCAAAAATATTTGATAATGCAGATGTTAGTAAAGAAAACTGGTCTAAATTTAAAGTGGAAACTTTTAATGATCCATCTGAAGTAAGTTTTGCAAAAGCATTTTTGCCTTTATTACTTTTCAATTTATTGCTGATTGGTTTTGGATGGAGGAATTTTAAAAAACAAACCATCTAAAATTTTTAAACCATATAAGTGATATAAGTTCATATTATAGATCTACATATAATTAAGCTTAAATTACTTATATCACTTATATGGTTTAATGGTAAGTTTTACCGCAAAGAACGGAAGATTTTATTATGTTGTTTTTATAAAAAATGCAAAGTTCGCAAAGCTATATATTGAAATAGCTTTGCGAACTTTGCGTAAACTTTTGCGTGCTTTGCGGTTAAAAAGACACTCCCATTAAAAATATTATTACTTTATAAACTCAATAATAAATCCTCCTTTTGGAGCTAAGTTATACTGCCATTTTGAAGTTATCGGATGAGTTTCTACTTTAAAATCCATTAACGGGTCTTTGCCTTCAGAGATAATTCTGAATTTTGAATAGCCTTTTCCATATTTTTTAAGATCGATTGAAACTGGATTTACTTTGTTTGTTCCGTTGATTCCCACGATATACGAAAGGTTGTCTTTTTTACGCGATAATACAACTGCTTTTCCTGGTTCTGCAATGATGCATTCTGTTTTATCCCAAGTCGCCGGCATTTCTTTTAATAGATTCTTCAATTCATTTGGTAATGAATTAAAAACCTCTTCTGAATCGGCAAAATGAATAATTCCTGATGTATAAATCATCGCCATCGCCAATTCATGTGTTCCTGTATTTAAACGAGTGTATTTTCTAAAAGTTAATGCAAACGGCGTATAATCAGAAGGTCCGGCTACGTTTCTTGTAAAAGGCAATACGGTGTTTTGTTCTGCTGCCATTTCCGGAAATCTTGGCTCGTAAAAATAGCTTTCGGTTCCTAGAATTGCTTCGGCTGTTACAAAATTAGGCCATGTTCTGTGCCATCCTCTTGGTACCGTTGTTCCGTGTAAGTTTACTAATAAATGTTGTTTCGCAGCATCTTCAAAAACCGATTGCAAAGTTCCCATAACTTCTTGACGATCTGAGCACCAAAAATCTATTTTAACTCCTTTTACGCCCATATCAGCCAGTTCTTTGAATCTTTTCTTTCTTTTATCCGCGTCAAAATACTCTGCTGAATATCCCCAAACCAATGGCTGAACTCCTTTTGCTAAAGCGTAATCGATAATTTTTCCTTCTTTATTGGCTTTTTCCCATCCGGCATCAAAAAGCGTGTATCTAAAACCAAATGAAGCCGAAACATCTGTAAATTTATTGTACATTTCCGGAGTAAAATCCTCAGGATGTGACCACCAGGACCATGCAGCTTTTCCGGATACAATCCACGAAGTATCTTCGATTTTTGAGGCTGGAGCCAAATCTGTAATCATAGTCGATAATAAAATATCTCCTGCTTTATCGCCAATCATAATTACTCTCCAAGGCATTGTCCAAGGTAAATTTGATTCCGGATAAGCTTCTTTATCCGGTAAAGGCAACGTAAATTTCTCGTCTTTTTTAGCGAAAGCTATATTGTAAATTCCGCCTTTAGAATCGGGTTGCAAATGGCATCCCGGAAACGAACCGTCAGTTGCAGATTCTGCAATTAGAACCCAACTTTTAGCATCGTTTACATTAAAAAGTGCCGGCATACACCAACCCACAGATTCACCTCTTGCACCATTTATTGGGTCTCCAGGTTTTACATTAATATAAAAATCTTCATAACCCGGAGTATAATCTCCAGCCTTATTGTAAGGTTGAAGCCATCCTTTGGCATTTTGATCAATATGGAATCCTGTACTTTCATTTTTAAGAACTCTGGTTTGATTTTCTTTTTCGGCAAATCTGTATCTAAAAGCAACTCCTTCTTCTCCGGCAATTAAATCTATTGTCATCAAAGCACCTTGCCCGTTTTTAAACGTGATGCTTTTACTTTTAAAAACATGATTGGCAATTTTATTATTCGCCACTTTAAGCTCGTATTTTTCTACCTTTTCTTCGACAGGTGAAACTTTTACCACTGATAATCCAGAAGTAAAATCATTGTTGGTGAAAGTCAGACCCAGCGGAGAATTTAAAAGTATCTTTTTGTCACGTCGTGTTACTTCATAAGATAAGCTTCCATCTTTAGCGAAAGACAACTCGATTTTGTTGAGATTATCTTTAGACTTTAGAGAAAGTCCATCGTTTTGTGCTTTAGTGGTTAGCTGCACAAAAAACATTGCGGGTATCAGCAAACTTAAGGATCTATGAATAAGCATTTTTTTCATTGTATATAATTTAGAGGTGATAGTTCAATTTTTAGTAATTGTAATTTTTTTGCCACGAATTCACGAATGAGCACGAATTAATTTCTACAATTAATCGCTAAAAAATCATTTTAATCTTTCTAATCTGTGGCATATTTTGGAATCACAACATCAAAAGCATAGATAATCGTTTCATTATAAACTTGTCCGGCTTCGAAAATTGTATTTGGGAAATGGGTGTGATTCGGACTGTCCGGATAATATTGGCATTCTAAACAAAGCCCGTCGAAAGGTTCGTAAAACTTGCCATGTTCGCCCAAAACAGCACTATTAAGATAATCTCCTGTGTACAATTGTACGCCGGGATAAGTAGTTTTTACGAGTAACTTTCTACCTGATTTTTCTTCGAATAATTCACATGAAAAATCGGGACGTATTTTATTATCATTAAAAATATAATACGTGTTGAGTCCGCAATTTTTCATCACATCTCCTAATTTATAGTTTTGAAAAGCATAGTTTTCTGCGGGTAAAATTTTCCCTGTTGGGATATAATCTGCCGTACTTTCAACTATTTTGTCTGCTTCAATTTTTAGAAAATGATGCTGTATTTTTTCTTTACAGGCCGATAAATTAAAATAAGAATGATTGGTAAAATTGAGCGGCGTTGGTTCATCGGCTAAAGCCAAATATTTAATTTTGAGTTCGTTTTTATCCGTCCAGTTATACATCACTTTTGATTTTAAGTTTCCGGGGAAACCGCCTTCTCCACTGTTGCTTTCCAGAATAAAAACTATCGCATCATCCTTTATCGCAAAATCAAAAACCTTGTTGTTAAATCCTGCAGAACCGCTGTGATTGTTGTTTTTTCCATCGTTTTTATCGAGATAATAGGTTTTATTTTCGATCGAAAATTCCGCATTATTGATTCTGTTGGCAAAACGCCCAACCGTTGCTCCTATATAAGATTTGTCTTTTAGATATCCTTCAAGAGTAGGAAATCCTAAGACTACATTTTCTTTAATTCCGTTTTTGTCCGGCACCACTATGGATTTTACTATGGCTCCATAATTAAGGAGTTCAACATAGTTTCCGTGAACATTGGTGAGTCGAAAGTTAAAGATTTCTTTGCCATCGCATACGCCAAAAGGTTCGCATACAATATTATTAATAGAATTCATATAGTTTTAAAAAAAGGATTGAAAAACATCATTGTTATTCGAATGTTTCAAATGTAGTTTTGATTATTGTCATCAAAATGGACATTTTTTTTAAAAACATGGATTAAATTACGATATTTGAAAAATAGTATCCGCAAAAATGAAGAATTCACCACAAAAGGAAAAGATAAAAGTTAAAGAAGGTTTTTTAGGCCAACGTATGATCGTGATTCCTAAAAACATACTTTCGAGCATTAAAAAAAATGCACTTATTGCCAGTTTGTATTTTACAGATATTGGAGTTTTCCCGAATGCAAGCCACCATTCGATGAAACGAAAACATGGCAGCAAACAATACATTCTTATTTATTGTTATAAAGGTGAAGGTATCATTAGTAAAGAAAACAAAACCATAACGCTCAAAGCGAATACCTTTTATATAATACCTCCTGAAGTGGCGCATGATTATTATGCACTAAAACAAAATCCGTGGAGTATTTACTGGATTCATTTTACCGGGCCTCAAGCGCCACATTTCTACGAAAAGTTCATTACCGAATTTCCTGATACAGCGCCTCAATTGTCGCTTGAAGAAAGACGTATTGAACTTTTTGAAAATATCCTGGATGTTATGGAAGATGGTTATAGTGCCAGTAATCTGGAATATGCCAATCTCTCGTTATGGCAATTATTGAATGCTTTTTTATATGAGCGATTTTTCATCAAAAAAAACAGGCAATTTTCAGAGGATAATACTATTGAGTCCGCAATTGATTATATGAAAAAACATCTGGATTTAGCGCTAAAAATCAATGATGTCGCTGCTTACTTTAATTACTCGTCTTCGCACTTTTTTACCTTGTTTAAGAAGCAAACGGGCTACTCTCCTATACATTATTTCAATTACTTAAAAATGCAAAAAGCCTGTCAATATCTCAGCTTTACCACTATGAGTATTAAAGAAATAAGCTTTGCTTTGGGGTTTAATGATCCGTTGTATTTTTCGCGTTTATTCAAAAAAATAATGAGCACTTCGCCCATACAATATCGCACGGAATACAAGCAGTAACGCAATTGTTTTCGTATTTTAGCCAGAAGCGCAAAAAAATCGTATTATAATCCATCTATTCAAAAAAAATATCCATAAATCAAAGGTTCCTGTTCTGCTAATTTTACAAAAGCTATTAAAACCTTTTTATGAAAAATTATAATTATACCTTTTTACTATCAATTAGCCTTGTCGCAGCATTGGGTGGTTTACTCTTTGGATACGACTGGGTTGTAATAGGTGGTGCAAAACCATTTTACGAAATTTATTTTGGCATTTCTAATTCTCCTGCGCTTCAGGGCTGGGCAATGAGTAGTGCGCTTGTAGGCTGTGTTGCGGGAGCAGCCGTTGCCGGAAAACTGGCAGATACTTACGGCAGACGTCCTATGTTGATCGTTGCCGCCATATTATTCTCCTTATCGGCTCTTGGAACCGGAGCCTCAGAAACTTTTACGGTATTTATTATCTGGCGTATTATTGGCGGAATCGGGATTGGAATTGCGTCGACAATTTCACCCTTATATATTGCCGAAATCGCTCCGCAAGAAACCCGCGGACTTTTTGTATCAATCAACCAACTTACTGTAGTTATAGGTATTCTTGCCGCACAAATCACCAATATGCTGATTACCGAAGTTATTCCGGCAGGATATACACACGTTGAAATTCTGGCTTCATGGAACGGACAAACGGGCTGGAGATGGATGTTTTGGGCTGGATTTTTCCCTGCAGTTCTATTTTTTATATTAATGTTTTTAATTCCTGAAAGCCCAAGATATTTGGCTAAAAAAGGAAATTACGATACAGCCGAAAATACGCTAACTAAAATTGGAGGTTTGGCCTACGCCAAAGAAGCTACGGTAAAAATAAAAGAAACGTTTACCGACGAAAGCGAGAAAACTGATTTCAGAATGTTACTGGATAAAAAAGCATTACCAATTCTAACAATCGGGATTGTATTGGCCGCTTTTCAGCAATGGTGCGGTATCAATATCATCTTTAACTATGCTCAGGAAATCTTCGTTTCGGCGGGTTATAGTATCAACGATTTATTTATGAATATTGTTATTACAGGAAGCATCAACCTTGTGTTTACATTGGTTGCGATGGGAACTGTAGACAAAATTGGCCGTAAAAAACTAATGCTTTTTGGTTCTGGCGCACTTGCTGTAATCTACGCTTTATTGGGGTATTTTTATTATACCAATGTTACCGGATTCCCATTATTATTACTGGTATTATTAGCGATCGCTATTTATGCCATGTCTCTTGCTCCTATCACGTGGGTTATTTTATCTGAAATTTTCCCTAACCGAATCAGAGGTGTTGCGATGTCTGTAGCGACATTTGCTCTCTGGATTGCCTCTGCACTTTTGGTACAGACATTCCCTATTTTCAACGAATATTTAGGCACATCCGGAACTTTCTGGATCTACGGAGTGATCTGTGCCCTAGGATTTCTGTTTGTATTCAAAAAACTTCCTGAAACCAAAAACAAAAGTCTTGAAGAGATTGAGGAACTGATGGTTTCTGATAAAAAATCAAAGAATATTCAATAATTTAAATTTCATTACATCATGCAAAAAGTAAATGTTTGGAAGGAAAAAATAATCCTACCAACCTATGAGGTGGGCAAACCTGAAAAAAATCCTGTATTCATTGAAAAAAGAGTTTATCAGGGAAGTAACGGATCTGTATATCCTTATCCGGTTATTGAAAAAATCGCAGACGAAAAAGTCGACAAAGAATATCAAGCCGTTTATCTTGAAAATGAGTTTGTTAAAATAATGATCTTGCCTGAACTTGGCGGACGTGTGCATATGGCATACGATAAAACCAAAGAACGTCATTTTGTATATTATAATCAGGTTGTAAAACCGGCATTAGTGGGCCTTACAGGTCCTTGGATTTCTGGGGGAATTGAGTTTAACTGGCCACAACACCACAGACCAACGACTTTTGATCCGGTAGATTTCACAATCGAAGAACGTGAAGACGGAAGCGCAACCGTTTGGTGCAGCGAGGTCGAGCGTATGTTTAGAACCAAAGGTATGGCGGGATTTAGATTGTATCCTGACAAAGCATATTTAGAAATCAGAGCGCAATTATACAACAGAACATCTTTCCCACAAACCTTTTTATGGTGGGCAAATCCTGCGGTTAAAGTAAATGACGATTATCAATCGGTTTTTCCACCGGATGTAAATGCTGTTTTTGACCACGGTAAACGCGATGTTTCGTCTTTCCCAATTGCAAAAGGAACCTATTACAAAGTAGATTATTCACCGGGAACTGATATTTCGCGTTATAAAAATATTCCTGTTCCAACATCTTATATGGCGATTGCATCTAAATATAATTTTGTGGGCGGATACGAAAATGATTCAAAAGGCGGATTATTGCACGTAGCCAATCATCATGTTTCTCCGGGAAAAAAACAATGGACTTGGGGACATGGCGATTTCGGTCGTGCCTGGGATCGTAACCTTACTGATGAAGATGGCCCATATATTGAATTAATGTGTGGCGTTTACACGGATAATCAGCCAGATTTTACGTGGATTATGCCGGGTGAACAAAAAGATTTTACACAGTATTTTATGCCGTACCGCGATTTAGGCATCGTGAAAAATGCGACTAAAAATGCGATGGTTAATATTGAAAGTATCGATAATAAATTAGTAATTAAAGCTTATACAACAGGTGTTTACCCGAATACAACAGTTACTTTAAAAAGCAACGATACTGTTTTATTACAAAAACAATACGATGCTTCTCCGTACAATTCATTCGAAGAAACAATTGATTTTGATCAAAATGCTTCTTTAGAAAGTTTGTCGATTTCAGTAACGGATGCCGATGGTAAAGTTCTGGTAGATTGGGCATATGAAGCACAAAATGAAGATGAAATTCCAGAAGCAGCAAAACCTGCCCTTGCTCCGGAAACTATCGAAAGTAATGAGCAATTGTTCCTGACGGCACAGCATTTAGAGCAATACAGACACGCTACTTATAGCCCGATTCCGTATTACAAAGAAGCTATAAAACGTGATGCCGGCGATGTTCGTTCGAATAATGCAATGGGATTATGGCTGATGCGAAGAGCAAAATTTACAGAAGCTGAACCTTATTTTAGAGCGGCTATCAAAACTTTGACACAGAGAAATCCGAATCCGTATGATGGAGAACCGTATTTCAATTTAGGTTTATGTCTTAAATATCAAGATAAAAACAAAGAAGCTTACGATGCTTTCTATAAAGCAACGTGGAATGCGGCCTGGCAAAATCAAGGTTATTTTTATGTAGCGCAACTTGACGCATTAAATGGCGATTATGAATTGGCTTTAACGCACATCAAAAAAGCAATTTCTAAAAATACCGAAGATCATAAAGCATTGCATTTGCAAGTAGCTTTCCTTAGAAAATTAGGTCAGCATGAAAAAGCGCTACAATTAGCAAATGATTATCTTGAAAATGATTGCTTCAATTTCGGATTACTTTTCGAAAAATACCTTTTAAGCAATGACAAAAAAGACCTTGCGTATTTTAATTCATTAATCAGAAACAACATTCATACGTATATAGAATATGCGTTAGATTATGCTGCTGCAGGTTTGTATCAGGAAGCCGCAAATTTATTGAATGAAGGATTAAAAGACGAAGAAACATATCCATTGGCGTGGTATTTTGCAGGTTCTTTCTACGAAAAATTAAATGATTTCGGTCAAGCCGAAAAGTGCTTTAAAATGGCGTCTCAGGCAAAACCGGATTATTGTTTCCCAAATCAGGTTGAAGCGGCATTAGTACTTCAAAATGTGATCGCGAAACAAACCAATGATGCAAAAGCTTTGTACTATTTAGGAAACTTCTGGTATGCTTCTAAATATTATGATGATGCCATTTCTTGCTGGGAACAATCAGTTGCTATAGATGATAGCTTCCCAACTGTACATCGTAATTTGGCTCTGGCCTATTACAATAAATTAGAAAATGAAGAAAAAGCGCTTGCCAGTTTAGAGAAAGCATTTTCATTAGATTTAGATGATTCCAGAATTTTAATGGAACTTGATCAATTGTACAAACGTTTGAACAGAGATCTGGTTTTCAGATTGGCTTTCTTAGAGAAACATTTAGAATTGGTGATTCAGCGTGACGATGTTTACTTAGAAAGAGTGGCTTTGTACAACCTTTTAGGGAAACACGACAAGGCTTTAACTTTATTACAAAACCGAATTTTCCATCCGTGGGAAGGCGGCGAAGGAAAAGTAAGCGGACAATATCTTACGAGTTTAACCGAAATTGCGAAACAACAAATCTCTGAAGGCAATTATGATCAGGCTATAAAACTTTTAGAACAAGCGCAAACTTATCCTGATAATCTTGGCGAAGGGAAATTACCGGGCGCTCAGGAAAATGATATTCATTATTGGCTTGGCGTTGCTTTCGATAAAAAGAACAATCAGGAAGAAGCCAATAACTGGTGGAAAAAAGCGACTCAGGGACTAGAAGAACCTACGGCTGCGATTTTCTATAACGATCAGCAACCGGATAAAATTTTCTATCAGGGTCTTGCTTTCTTAAAATTAAATGATACCGCTGAGGCTAATAAACGTTTCGAAAAACTTGTTACGTATGCGCAAAAGCATCTAAACGATCATGTTACGATTGACTATTTCGCGGTTTCATTGCCTGATCTTATGATTTGGGAAGATGATTTAGATAAACGTAACAGAATTCACTGTTTGTACATGCAAGGTTTGGGACTTTTAGGTTTGGATAAAAAAGCTGAAGCTGAAGAAACTTTCAAAACAGTTCTTTCTGAAGAAAAAAGCCATTCAGGCGTTACCATACATTTGTCTTTATTGAAAAATGAAGAATCCGTTTCTGTTTAAGTTAGTATAGGTATTTAAACAGTTAGACCCGAAAGGCCATAAAACCTGTCGGGTCTTTGGGAATAAAAAAAGGTTTGATGATTAATTTCATCAAACCTTTTTTGTTTTTTCTAAGCGTTGAATATGGCACGCGGATGACACGGATTCGCTTTGCGAAAACGCGGATATAAAACGGATTTTTTTTGCTTGCAATGGTTATTCACATTGTTGTCATCCTGAGGAACTAAGGATCACACTCGTAGATCGGCAAAGGTTATGTCTTTTCCTAGTGGAGCTTCTCGTGTGATCTCTCCTTCGTCAGAGATGACAAAATTGCGCAGAATAACTTTTAGGGAGAACTTTGTCAAAGTTTAGAACTTTGACAAAGATTTCCACAATCTTGTCATCCTGATTTCTATACTTTTTTCAGGAGCTAATCCCGCTATTCGTTCCAATCTTTTGTGGCGAACACCGCCACAAAAGGATTTCCTCTTCTATCGGGGCTAGGGCAATCATTTTCATAAGAATCTTTTCTTCTAATCTTGTAAGTTTAGAACTTTGACAAAGGTTTCCACAATCTTGTCATCCTGAGGTACGAAGGATCTCACACGTAGCTCTACAAAGATTGGTGATTCAGATTGCGGAGTTTCTAGTGTGATCCTTCCTTCGTCAGGATGACAAGAATACGGAAAAATAATAAAATAAAATCTGCGAAGACCCGTTCAACCCGCATAATCTGTAGGCTATTTCCGTAAAATATAAACCTACTTAATCGGTCTATCCTCAAATTTAGTTCCCCATTTCTTATTAGGTTTTGATCCCATAACAAATTCTAAAGTTCCGCCAGCGTCGATATCTTTTTGATGGATAAAAGTCTTGGTGTAGTTTTTACCATTCAGTTTAGCACTTTGGATATAAATATTTTTATCAGAAACATTCTTTGCTATCACTTTAAAAATCTTTCCGTCGTTCAATTCGATAGAAGCTTCTTTAAGAGACGGTGATCCAATGACATACGTACTGCTTGCCGGATTAACAGGGTAAAAACCCATTGCGCTAAAAATATACCAGGCCGAAAGTTCTCCGCAATCATCATTCCCGGAATAACCGGATGAAGTGGTATTGTACATTTTCGTCAGAATCTCTGAAACATATTGTTGTGTTTTCCAAGGTTGTCCTGCGTAATTGTACAAATAAGCGATATGATGACTTGGTTCATTTCCATGCGCATATTGACCAATAAAACCAGAAGCGTTGTCATTTACTTCTTCGGGTTTATCTTCTAAAGTGAAAAAAGTATCGAGTTTTTTAGTGAAAGTATTATCGCCGCCCACTAAACCTACAAGTCCTTTTACATCTTGTGGAACGTACCAAAAGTATTGCCATCCATTTCCTTCTGTAAACGGATATCCGCCATTTGCACCGTATTTTAAAGGATCAAATGGCCCGATCCAATTGCCTTTATCGTCTTTTGCTCTAAAAAATCCTATTTGTTTGTCGTATAGATTTCTGTAAAACTGAGAACGTTTTGTAAAATGATTGTAATCATCTGTTTTACCGAGTTTTTTCGCTAATTCCGCCACACACCAATCATCGTAAGCCATTTCTAAAGTCAATGAAACCGACTGGGATTTTAGATTCTCAGGAATGTAACCATACTTTTCCCAAAGACTAAATGGTGATCCCGGATGTTCACGTGTTGACGAATTTTTTACGGCTTCGAACGCTGCTTCGGCATCAATTCCTGATAGATTTTTAAGAACGGCATCAACCACAACCGGAATGGCGTGATTGCCTATCATACAGTAATTTTCTTGTCCCCACAATTGCCAGATGGGTAAATAACCAAAGACTTTGTAATATGCCAACATGCTATTTACAAAATCAACCGAGCGTTCCGGCTGCAAAATGGTGTACAAAGGATGTGCACCACGATACGTATCCCACAAAGAGAATGTTGAATAATAAGGTTTGGATGATTTTCTAGTCGTAAAATCGACTGAAGGATAATCTCCGCTAAGATCTGATAAAGTATTCGGTTGGATAAAAGTATGATACAAAGCGGTATAGAAAATCTGCTTTTGTTCTTCTGTTCCGTCAATTTTTATCTTGCTAAGTTCTTTTTCCCAAACGGCATCGGCAGCATTTACCGTTGCGTTAAAATCCCAAACAGGAATTTCAGTCTGAACATTCAAACGTGCGTTTTCGATACTAGTTGCTGAGATCCCTACTTTTACCAAAATTTCTTGCTGTTTTGAGGTATCAAAATCTAAAATCGCTCTGATTGCATTTCCGTTGACTATTTTGGCATTATCATAAATATTTCCGCCATCTGTAACATGATTATGGATTATAGGTTGTGAGAATTCAGCGTGAAAAAATACTTTTCGCATTGGCGCCCAACCCGTGATAACGCGATAACCTTCGATCGTATGATCATTAGGAAATGAAAGCTGCGAAGCAATAATAAGTGTATTCCAATCTGATTTTTTCATCGAATGATCTAAATCTATCACGATATGGGCTTCTTTATTTTTAGGAAAACTGTATTTATGAAAACCGGCGTGTGTAGTTGCCGTAAGTTCTGCTTTTATTTGATAATCTAACAATTCTACGCTGTAATAACCGGGTTTAGCCGATTCTTTTTCATGAGAAAATTTAGACTGATACGCATTTTGTCCGGCTTCTTCTTTGACTATTGCACCACTAAAGGGCATCAACATAACATCGAATAATTCGGCTACACCCGTTCCGCTTAAATGAGTGTGACTAAAACCTGCAATAGTGCTGTCATTATAATTGTAACCGCTGGCAACGCTCCAATCGGGAGTATTTCTCGTGTCAGGACTCAATTGCACCATCCCAAACGGAACTGTCGCTCCGGGATAATTATTCCCCGAAAGTGGAGATCCGTGTGCTGCGCCTGTACCTATAAAGGGGTTTACATGCGAGGTTATTTTTTCTGTGGTTTGTGCTCCCAGAACTATTGAACTTAATAGTGTTCCAAAGAGTATTATTTTAGTAAAATTCATTGTTTAGAATTAAATTAGTAAAACATGATTTCATTCTTTTATTGAAAAGGCTCCAGCTTTAGCTGCAGATTTTTAAGAATTGAATATAATAATGGCTTTAGCCAAAATACTTTAAGATTTCGGCTAAAGCCATATTTGAGATGAATTTCTATTACCTCCAGCTAAAGCTGGAATCTATTCAATATAGTAGACCTAACAGGTTTTAATCCCGAGGCTTCGGGACTGTTAGGTCTAATTAAATTCTACAAATTATAATTTAGAAGATGTAATCTCTTTCATTTCTCCGTTTACTTTCACTTTTACCTTTGTTGGTACAGGAGATAAAACTTCATACTTTGTTACTTTGCCTTTTTCCCATTTGATGTTTATGGTAAAGTTTCCTTCGGCTTTAAGTCCTTTTACTTCCCCTTCGTTTAACCAGGCATCCGGCATTGCAGGCAATAATTCTATAAATCCGGCGTGACTCTGAATTAACATTTCACCAATTCCGGCAGCTGCACCAAAGTTTCCATCAATTTGAAATGGCGGCCCTGCAGAAAGTAAATTGGCATACACACCGCCACCAGGACCATAATTAATATTGGTATCACGTGTTTGTCTAAGGATTGTTTTAAATAATTTATAAGCTCTGTTTCCATCTTTTAAACGAGCCCAAAACAGCATTTTGTATGCAATAGACCAGCTTGTTCCGTCATCTCCTCTTACTTCAAGCGTTTTTTTAATTGCATCAACCAATTCTGGTTTGTTTTCAGGAGTAATCAAAGATCCCGGATATAAACCATACAAATGAGAAATATGACGGTGTTGAGGATCTTCTTCTTTATAATCTTTCAACCATTCCATGATTCTTCCATCAGGGCTAATAACTCCCGGAGGCGGTAATAATTTTAATTGTTTGTCTAATTCAATACTTAAATCATTATCTAAACCAAGTTTTTTAGAAGCGATTATCACGTTATTAAACAATTCGCGAATAATTTGATTGTCTATTGTAGGTCCCATACAAACGTGCGACGCATCGCCATTTGGCAACAAAAATGAATTTTCCGGTGATACCGATGGCGATGTTACTAACCATCCCGTTTCAGGATCTTTCACCAACATATTTTTGTAAAATTGTGCTGCTCCTTTTAATATCGGATAAATTTCAGCCAGATACGCCTGATCGTTTGTGTACAAATAATGGCTCCACAAATTGTTACACAACCATCCTGAACCCGATTTTGTGATTCCCCATGAAGCACTTTCTCCCGGTTCTGTAAAACCCCAAACATTTGTAATAACGTGTGCAACCCAACCATCAGCATTGTAATAAGCTTTGGCTGTTTTTTCTCCATTTGGTACCAAATCTTTAGTCAAATCTTTTAATGGAAGATTCAATTCTGATAAGTTAGCGGTTTCTAAAGCCCAGTGATTCATCTGAACATTTACATCTAAATGATAATCTGAATTCCATGGCGTTTGTACATCTTTCGCCCATAAACCCTGCAAGTTTGGAGGCAACAATCCTAGTCTGGTGCTGCTGATACTTAAATAACGTCCGTATTGATAAAACAAAATTGGAAGCGCTGTATCTGCATCTGGTTCTTTTACAAAAGTATCCAGGCGCTCATTGGTTGGTAATGTTTTCTTTGCGCTTTTTCCGAAATTTAAAGTCAAACGATTAAATAATTTTTGGTAGTTTTCAACGTGTTTTTTCTTCTGATCCTGATATTTCGTTTGCATCGCAGCATCCAAAACTTTATCTGTAGTAATTTCGAAGTTTTTATCTTTATAATCTGTTCCTGCACAAATAAAAATCACAACTTCTGTAGCATTTTTTATTTCAATTTTATTATTGGTATATAAAGCATTTCCATCTACTTGCTGAGTTTTTACTTTTGCTTTATATTTCATTCCCTTTCCGTCAGTTCCGTTGTTAAGCTGACCTGTCATAACAAGAGAATTATCAGTACCATTTACGGTTTTAAAACGCTCTGGTCGATCTAACTGAATGGTGAAATTTAGTTTTCCTTTTTTACTAGAAGTCAATTTGATAAAACCTGCATCGTCGCCAAATCCTGTAAAATATTCACGCTTATACCTCACGCCGTCAATTGTAAATTGAGTTCCGGCAACTGCGGTTTGAATGTCCAGGTTTCTGCTATAATTAACCGGTTTTGACTGGGTTTTATAATCAAACTTTAATGTCATATCTCCCAGAACCTGATACGCTCCAAAAGGTACATCAGCACCGTTTCCGCTTCCGGAACCTGCTCCTGTACAGATAAAATGCTGGTCGATTAGTTTTTGTGCTTCCTTATTTTTATTCTCCAATAACAATTGTCTTATTTGTGGCAAAAAAGAATATGCTTTGTAATTGTTGGCATCTTGCGGACCTCCGCTCCATAAGGTAATTTCATTCAAAACCAGTTTTTCGGTTGTCACTCCGCCGTCCGGCATAATTCCTAAACGTCCGTTTCCTAACGGCAATGTTTCTTCCCATTGAGATGCTGGTTTGTTATACCATAATTCTAATGGGTTATTTTGCGAATAACCTAACAAGGGCAATAGTATAAAAAGCAGGGCTTTAAATTTTTTAATGTTCATAATTGTTTTGTTTTTAGCCACTCCCGATAGCTATCGGGATAAAAAAATTGGAAATGATTTTTTCTGTGGCAAATTAATTTAATCGTTTTGCGATGTTTATTAAACCTGACAGGTTTTAAAAACCTGTCAGGTTTGCGTTTAGAATAATTTCTTATTTATTGTATGGAATAGCTTTTATCACCAGTTTTTCTCCGTTTTTCAAAAGTGCTTCATCAAATTCTACGGTAATTTCTTTGCTTTCTCCTTTTAGTAAAGTAAAATAACTATCACTAATAATTGCCGGCAAAATCTGCGCTCCTGTTTTATCATTTAAAGCCTGAATGTGAACTCCAAATGCAATTCCTGACGGACTTGAAACTTTAGCTTTTACAACATATTTCCCGTTTTGTTTTACGACTTTACTGGAAACATTTACGTTTGCTTTTGGCAATTTATTCAAATCGGTGAAGTCTTTCATGTTAATTCCTCTCCAATAAAAATTCTCACTAATTACTTTATTTTGAGCATCTTTTAATTTTAATCGAATAAAATGTACCGGACTCAACTCTGAAGTATTGGCATCGGCACCAAAAACTTTAAAATCATAAAGTGAATATCCCCAGCCAGAACCGCGTTTTATACCTAACATTCGAACATAACGGGCTTTTACTTCATCAAAAGAAATAGTTTCAAGTCCTTGTTTTCCTTCTTTTATAATGCTTGCGTCTGTCCAGTTTTTTGCATCTGTACTGGTTTGAATTTTATATTCTTTTCCAAAGGCATTTTCCCAGTTTAAAACTACTCTGTTTACAGTGTATTCATTTTCAAGATCAACGTAAATCCATTCGTCTTCTGTTGATTTACTTGCCCAGCGACTGTTAGAATCTCCATCTGTAACGTCTCTGGTATTTCCTCCATCTGTAGAAGAAGCTGTTACATTTTTCTGAAAAGCAAGATCTTTTTGGTTCGAATAAAACGGAATCACAAAGCTTTCTGTCGCTGTATTCGAATACGAATCTACTACGGCTTTTTGGTTGAATTTTGCTGCTGATTTTCCATCCAGATTATAAACCGTTGCTTCGGCATTTAGATTTTTGAAATCAGTTCCTGTAGTATTAATTACTTTAACCGAATTATTCACCGAGTTCCATTGAATGTGCATAGGTTCACAAGCGGCTTTTACACCCCAATAGGCACCTGTTAAATCGTAGTAATAATCATAAGTCTGCCAAACCATACTTGGGTACGACGATTGACTCATCCAGATCATAATACCTGAAGCATCTTCCCACATATGATCTAACCAGCCTTCGTACATGGCTTTGTTGGTTTCGATATTTAGTAATTGGGCTTTTATGGTATATTCTTCCAGATTATTCGGTTTCCCATAACGTTCTATGATGCTTTTATCATAATTATCCGGTGATGCATTAAAAGCTTTTTCTCCAAAGAAATGTTTGTCCCACATATCGTTTCTTGGCCACCAGTCTTTCTCCGGAATAAATTTCTTGAAACTTTCGATGTTTGGAAAAACAGCTGTACCAATTTCGGTTCTTAAACCCCAACTTGGTCCATCTCCCGTGCCTACATAAGCCGCAGGATATTTGGTAAAATAAAACCTCGGATCTTTATTGCCCCAAAGTCCGCTACCGCTTAGGTTTCCTGTGTTCGAACATGGCTGATAATATCTGTCGTTATTATCAAATGTTTTGATGTTTTCAGCAATCCAGCCGTTAAGCGGAGGTTGTGGTAAACCTTCATTATTTCCGCACCAAACGGCAATACTCGCATGATTTCTTACTCGTTTTATTTTCTCAATTACATTGCTATTAAAAACATGAATGTCTAATGGCAGGTTTGGATTTGCATTAAGCCAAAAATCATCCCAAACCATAATTCCATATTTATCGCAGGCTTGGTAAAACTCATCATCTGTAGTCGAACCTAGCCAGTTACGAATAATATTATAATTCATTTCTTTGTGGAGTTTTACTTTAAGATCGTATTCTTCTCCTCTGCAGCGAAGCATATATTCGCTCATTCCCCAGTTTCCTCCTTTTAAGAAAACACGTTTTCCGTTGATCGAAACATGTAAAACGCCGCCTTCTGTATCGTAAGTATATTTTTTAATTCCGAAGGTTATTTTTTGCTCGTCTGAAACTGTATTACCTATTTTAAAAGTAAACTGACATGTATACAAATTAGGATCTCCATAACCATTTGGCCACCATAGTTTCGGGTTCTGAATAGAAAGTTCCGGAAATTGTTCTTTGCTTAAATTGACACTTGTAATTGCGTTGGCCTCCAGATTAATCTTTTTAGAAAAAGTAATGTTTCCGGGCATAATTACACCCGTAAGAACTCCTTCCTGATTTTGTGCCGATGAATTTTTAAGCTCTACTTTTACTTCAAGATCTGCGCGTGCGTTTGAAGGTAAGTTGGTATGAATCCACGGATCTACAATCGTTACTTTGTCTGTATTGCTTAGAAAAACATCATCTGTAATTCCGGAATTTAATCCTGGTACATAAGGCATCCAATCCCAACCGGCGCTTGAAATATAAGTTGGACTTCCGTAATTATTTAAGGGTAGCTTTGGGATACTTACCAAAATTGCCAATACATTTTTATCGTTGCGACGTACCAATTTTGTAATGTCAAATTTACCGCGTTGCATCATACCGCTTAATGTGGCCAGTTTTTTTCCGTTAAGGTAAACATCACCTTCGCGATTGATTCCTTCAAAATTGAGCCAGATAGTTTCTTTTGTAAAATTTGCAGGTACTTTAAACTCTGAACGGTACCAAAAACTACGATCATATTTTGTTTTATCGACCTGATAAATATTGTCGCCGTAATTAGGATCTTTCTCTAATCCGCTTACAACATACGAATTGAAAATGGTGCCGGGAACAACGGCATTTACCCAATTGCTTCCGGTGTAATTTGGGGAGAATATTTTAAGACTGTCCTGCCCTATTTCTGCTTGTGGTTTTACTTTCCAAACGATATCAGAAGAGTTTAAACTTACTTTGTTTTGAGCATAAATACTTAACGAAAAAGCATTTAAAACTAATAACCATATAAAAAAGTGAATATTATTGAACTTCATATTACTATTTGATTCGTTTACATTTTTGTAAACATTAAAAAAAAGAATGCCATTTTGGACTAAGTTTTTTCTAACAGAAAACTTCGTACTGTTATTACCTAAATCCAAAATGGCATTACAATCAAAACTGTGACTAACCAAAATCACATGACCAAAAAATAAAAAATTACATTAAAACTGTCTTCAAAAACATTAATATCCTGGATTTTGATTTTCCGGACCAATCTCATCATTAAGCTTAATCTCGCCTATAGGAATAGGATAAAGGTTATGAAATGCAGCTATTGTACCGTTTTGTTTGGCCCATTTGTTGCGTGCTTTTACTAGGTCTACCAATTTCCCTGTACGAGTAAGGTCCATTCTTCTCCAGCCTTCAAAAGCTAATTCACGCATACGTTCATCCAAAATTTGATCTCTAAACTGAGCCTGAGAAAGTCCGCTCCATGCCATTCCTGCTGGCAATGTTCCTCCAAAAGCTCTTGTACGAACCTGATTTACATATCCTTCAGCTTCTGTTGTATTTCCTAATTCATTTAAACATTCTGCGTAATTAAGCAATACATCTGAATATCTGATGTAGGCTTTATTTTTACCTGAATTCCAAAATGATTGTTTTCCTTCTACACGAATATCTTCAAACTTTTTAATGTGCGGATCTAACTCATCACCTCCAAAACCAGCCGGAAGTGTTGGTTTAACTCCTTTATAAGTAAAATCATAACGAATACTTGCATCTTTACGTGTATCACCTGGTTCCCAAATTCCGCCATCCGTTTTATCTTTATAACAATATTGAGTAGGAAGTATAAGATCATAACCTCCAAAATAAGCGTATTGGTTTATGTTTGCTAAAACTCTTGAACCTGTCTGCCATTGTATCTGGTTATTATCAGGCCAGTTGTTATTATACTGCCATTCGTATAAAGACTCAGAAGAATTAGCATGATCCGGACTAAAAACATCTGCGTAATTAGACAATAAACTATATTTACCAGAAGTAATAACGGCTCCAAACCATTGCTTTGCTTTAGTATAATCGCGGTATCCTGAAGCTTGAGGAGCATATAGATATACTTTTCCTAAAAGTGCCTGAGCTACGCCTTTTGCAGGAAATGCAGGATTGCTCTGTGATGCAGGAAGTTTTTCGATTGCTCTTTCTAAATCGGCAACGATATAAGAATAAACCAAAGGCAAAGGCTGACGTTTTAAACCAAATTCTGCCGTTTTTGCTTTATCATTAATAGGTATTTCTCCCCAATATTGTGTAAGCTCAAACATTAATGTTGCTCTTAAAAAACTAGCTTCACCCATTAAAAGATCACGTTTTGCACTATCATCTTCGGTATTGGTTCCTAATGCTCTAATAGTTTGTGCAGCTACTTCAATTACTGGCCATCTGTCATTCCATAATTGTCCAATTGCCTGATTCTCCTGACTTAGAAAACCATTGTATAAATCAAGTCCGGCCTGGTTTGCATCTCCCGTTACCTGCAAAGCACCTTGTTGTGCTTCGTCTGTACCAAGAGAAGTATAAAGTCCTGCACGGTCTTTTTGCATATTTCTCCAATTTGTTATAGCTCCCAAAAGAACAGGCTCAATTTTACCTAAGCTACCATAAGCCTGAGCAGCAGTAAGTGAACTTTGAGGATCTTCTTCCAAAAAATCTGAAGAACAGGAGGTCGATAATATTGCCAGAGCCATAAAGGCTATAATTTTTGCTTTCATAAAATAATTTTTTAAATTAATTTGATTAAAGAGATACATTTAATCCTAAAACTACCATTCTGGATATAGGATAAGAATCTCCTCCCTCAGGATCATAACCTTTATATTTAGTTACAATAAATAGATTCGATCCCGTTACATAAAACCTTACATTTTTAAGGAAAACACTTTCTGCAACCTTGTCTTGTAATGTATAAGAGAATGTAAGTGCATTTAATCTTAAGAATGAAGCATCTTGTATTGCCTTATCTGTCTCACCCAAACTGTATCTTCCTCCTCCAAAATAAGCTCTTGGCACATCTGTATTCGTATTAGTAGGCGTCCAACGATCTAAAAGATCTGTATGTGCTGCACTCATACCTCCTGAGTTCATATAGCTTTCGTAGGTACCACTTGGTCTTTTACCTCCTATTGAATAAGAAAATACTGCGTTTAATGCAAAACCTTTATAATTAAAATCTGTAGAAAAACCTCCATAATAGTCAGGATTCAAATCGCCAACTACATATCTGTCTTTATCGTTTATTACACCATCTCCATTACGGTCTTTAATTTTAATATCCCCAGGCTGAACAGTTCTGCTTCCGTAATTTACTTTAGTAAGGTCTTCCCCCTGCTGTGCTATACCATCATATTCAAACACATAAACTGTGTTTACCGATTTGCCTAAGAAAAAGTTCCCTGTACGTTGGATCTCATTGTTACTGTAACCACCTAAATTGTATATTTCTGTAGCATCTCCATAAAGTTTTGTAACCTTATTTTTTGCTGATGATATGTTAGCAGAAACATTCCATTTAAAGTCTTTGTTTCTAATAATATCACCTCTAACTTCTAATTCTATACCTTCATTCGTTGTACTACCAATATTATCCAGTTTATATTTATATCCTGATGAAACCGGCATATTACGCAACATCAAAAGGTCATCGTTGTTTATATGGAAATAATTAGCACTTGCAGTTAACCTGTTTTGAAAGAAACCAGTATCTAACCCAACGTTAAATTGCTTTTGTTTTTCCCATCTCAAGTTAAAGTTATCAATATAATTATCAGACACATAAGTCCCTGAATTATTACTAACTTGTGCATTGTATAAGGCAAAGTATCTGTAAGCATCTACATTTTGATTACCCACTATACCATAACCTACGCGGAATTTAAGTTGATTTAATTTTTCAAATCCAGAAAGGAAATTTTCTTTAGCAATATCCCAACTTCCTGCTACTGAAGGAAAAGTTCCCCATTTGTTGTTAGGACCAAATTTAGAAGAACCATCTCTTCTTACTGTACCTGTAATATTGTATTTACCATCAAAAGTATAGTTAACTCTTCCAAAATAAGATTGGTTGGAGTAATCTGTAAAATTCGAGCTTAACTGCGCATTATCTTTTTGATATGCACCAGATAATGCCTTATAAGTCAAATCATCACTTACAAATCCACGAGCTCTTACATCAGTACTATTTCCAGAATTACTCAATACAGAGAATCCTCCCATAACACTTACGTCATGCTTTGCAGCAAAAACTCTATTATAGCTTACCGTGTTATCCCACTGATAATTGAATTGTGAATATCTATAGTGATGAGCCTCACCATTCATAGAATTTCTAAGCGATTGTCCCGTGTAACTTGGCACATAATCAAAGTTAGCCTGATCTGCAATATCTACAGATAAAGTAGTTCTGATATCAAGTCCTTTTAATGGTTTCGCACTTAAAAAATTACTACTTGTAAGTCTGTTACGTGTGCTTGAATTAATGATATCAAGACTTCTTATCGGGTTATAAAGATTCTGGTCAAACACTTCACCATATCTAAGATACGTAGCTTTAGAATCTATAGGTAATAATGGATTTGCTCCCAATGCTACACCAAAAGCGCTACCTTCCTGATAATCAGTTTTACTTCTTGAGAAAGTAGTATTAGTACCAAACTGCAACCAAGATTTTAAATCCTGCGTAAGGTTAATTTTTCCATTATATCTTTTAAAATCAGAATTTTTAAGAAGTCCCTGCTGATCAACATAATTAAAACTCACAAAATAAGTTCCTTTTTCTCCTCCTCCGCTAAAACTTAAGTTATGATTGCTTTGAAAACCTGAACGTGTTACCTGATCTAACCAGTTATAGCTTTTTCCTGTTCTGTAAGATTCTAATTCATAAGGTGCAAATACAGTCGAACCATTCGATTTAATTTGGTTAACATAAGCCGCACGATCAGCACCTGGATTTTCATCCATATAACGATTCGCATAAGCATCAACTCTTAGATCAAATAATTGCTGACCATTCATCAAAGGAATATTTCTTGCAAATTCAGAAACACCAGTCCATGTATCATACTGTATTTTTGCTTCTCCTGATCTTGAACCTTTTTTTGTCGTAATTACAATTACTCCATTTGCAGCTCTTGAACCGTATAATGCAGTAGCCGAAGCATCTTTAAGAACTTCCATACTCGCAATATCGTCAGGGTTAATGTTTTCAAAATTACCATCAGTAACCAAGCCATCTATAACAAATATTGGGTTACCGCCAAAGTTTAGCGAATTATTCCCCCTAATTCTTATCGAACCTGACTGACCAGGTACAGCACTTTGTTGTACATATACACCCGAGGCACGCCCTTGTAATGCCTGCACTACGTTTGGCGTAGGAACTTCTCTAAGTTTATCACCAGAAACACTACTTACAGCTCCTGTCAGATCTCCTTTTTTCATTACAGTTCCCACTATTATCACTTCATTTAGTTCCTGAGAGCTTGGTTTTAAAGACGCATTTACAACCGGGTTATTGGCCGTAATACTTAAAGTATTAAATCCTATGAAACTAAATTCTAAAATAGCTCCTGTTTTTACATTGCTTAATTTGTAACTTCCGTCAATGTCAGTTACAGTCGAGGTCTGTGTACCCTTTACTACAACAGTAGCTCCAGGCAAAGGTAAATTTTCATTATCTGTAACTTTACCGGTGATGGTTTGGGAATAAAGTGTACCGGCGGACATCATAACTACTAAGAAGCATAAGTATCTTATTGCGATTCTCATAATGATTTGGTTTTTAGTTAATAAAATATTGAGTTGGTTTTTTTGAATATTGAGCATTTAAAATATGAGAAAACGAATTGACTTATACTATACTATACTACAACAATACAAACATACAAATATTTTCATAACATCCAAATTTATGTTTTAAGAATTTGTTATTTTTTTCCGCTTTTTATTTCGGCTTTACCATAAATAACTACGTTTAAAAAGGAAAAAGAAAAAAAAGAAAGCAATAAAATAGAGAAATCTCACACAAAAAACTATCAATTATATTTTTTAACAAAGAAAATAACCACTTTACAAAGATTTAGACTACATAATTTCATTTTGTCAATTTTCATAAAAAAAGCATAATTTCTAAAAAATTATTACTAAAATCATTATAAAAAAATCGCCCTTATAGTCTTAAAATAACCCTTTTAACCCTCAATTTCTTTGCGTAAAAAAGACACACAGCCACGTATTTTTACATAAAAAGCAGTTTTAAGATCAATACATTTACATTATTTAGTACAGACTTTTAAATATTAGGGCCTGCCACCATCCCGATAAGAGGGCGCAGTTTTACAGTCGCAGTCGCAGTCTCAGTTTTAGTCACAGTTTAGTCAGAGTTTCTTAGTAATCTTGTCATCCTGACGCAGGAAGGATCACACTAGTAATTCCATAAAGTAACTCCACAATCTTTGTCGAGCTTCTTGTGTGATCCTTCGTTCCTCAGGATGACAAATACTTTGGGGTTATATTAGACATAAAGTATTGATTACTTTATTGCGTGACTTATTTCAAAAAACACTATTTAAAATAGCTATATTCGTACAAAAAAGTATGATAAATCAAAATGGGTATCATGTATATTATATCTATATTCTAACTAACAAACACCGATCTACATTTTATATTGGTGTCACGAATAATCTAAAAAAAAGACTATCTCAACACAAACAAAGTATAGAAACTGGCGAAAAGACATTTGTATCTAAGTACAACATCAAATTCTTAGTGTATTACGAAAAATTTAATTGGATCCAGGAAGCAATTGCCCGAGAAAAAGAATTAAAAGGATGGATAAGGGTTAAAAAAATTGAATTGATAAAAAGTTTTAATCCAAACTTTGAATTTCTTAATCATTGTTTTGAGTAACTTTTATGTTTGTTGTAAAGTATTTAACGTAAAATAACCACAAGCTTGTCATACTGAACGAAGGATCACACTAGTAATTCCGCAAAGTGAATCCTTAATCTTTGTCGAGATCCTTTGTCGAGCTTGTTTGTCGAGCTTCTTGTGTGATCCTTCGTTCCTCAGGATGACAAACTACACGGAATTATTATTATGAAAACGAGTCCCCTAGCCCCGATAGAAGTGGAAATCCTTTTTATTTTTTTCTTTAAAAAATAAAAAGATTGGAACGGATAGCGGGATTAGCTCCTGAAAAAAAGATTTAGTTTTATAATAGAATTTGAAAAATGAGGTTTTGAACAAAAAAAAAGACGCACCAAAAGTGCGTCCCTATATTAAAACCTATGTCCCTTTGTCTCTCAGAACCTTAGTCCCTTAGTTTCTTAGTCCCTTCCCCCTAAGCTATCCCCCATTTCGAGAACAGCACAAAAATGCTAATCATCCCCATCAAAAGTAAAGCGAAATACCAATAACGGTTTTTCCATGGTGATAATTCAACCGACTCTAATTTGATTTCGGTGTAATGATAGTTAGGATACAACTTAGCCACAACCAGCATGCAAATTGTAGTAAAAACAAATAACAAAGCCAGCATATGCAAATAATGCAGCTTGATATCGAGTATATAATTAAAAACGATGTAACTAAAAATAAAGAATATCATTCCGATTTTAGCGGCTTGTGGCGGAACTTTTTTAGACACAAAACCAACGAGAATAATGGTAAAAATAGGCACGCAAAACATTCCGCCCAATTGTTGCAAATAAGTATAAAAACCTGCTTTGCTAAACATGATAAACGGAGCCGAAAACATGGCCAAAGCCGAAACAATGATTTCAAATTTACGTCCTGTGTAAACCAAGTGTTTCTCGGTAATTTCTTTATTTCTTTTCTCTAACCACGGTTTGTAAAGGTTAAGCACAAACAGCGTACTACTACTATTTAAACCAGCATTAAAAGTACTTATTGCTGCGCCCAGAACAACTGCGGCCGTTAAACCAATCATGATACCCGGCAAGGTATCTTTGACAACGAGAGGAAAAACCTCAGCGGTGTTTTCGAGATTATTATACAAATGTACCCCAACTAATCCGGGAATATTAATGATAAACGGACATAAAAGCTTTCCTAAACAGGCCAACCCCATCCCTTTTTGACTGTGCGATAAACTTTTTGCCGAAAGTGCCTGCTGAACAATAAACTGCTCCATTCCCCAATAATACAGGTTCATGATGAACATTCCTGTAAAAATGGTGCTTAACGGAATTTCGTCTTTTGGTCCTCCAATAGCATTGAGATGGTCTGTATGCTGAGAAAGCAGGATATGAAATCCTTTGAACCAATCTCCGTTGCCCAGAAATTTAAACCCAAAATATGGAAAAGCAATCCCAATAGTCAATAATCCGATGCTTAAAATAGTATCACTTATCGATATTGCGCGTAAACCTCCTAAAACTGAATATGCACAACCTGTCAGACCAATCACCCAAACCATAATCCAGATGTTTTGCCAATAGGTTAATTGTAAAGGCAATAAGAAATTGAACATTCCGGTAAGAGCTACTGCGCCACCATATAAAACGGCTGGCAAAAGATTCACGACATAACTGCACAGAAATACGATCGATACCAATCGTTTGGTCGAATTATCATAGCGTTTTCCCAGATAATCCGGAATTGTCATGGCGCCGGTACGAAAATAAATAGGCAAAAAGAACTCCGCCACAAGCAACATCGCAAACACAGAACTTACGCCCCATGCCATAACGCTCATGTTGTTGGTGTATATGGATTCGTTTTCGCCTATAAATTGATTCGCACTTATATTACTGAGTAACAATGCTCCTCCTACTATAAAAAAATTGTTGTTATGATCTGCAAAAAAAAGTCCATTTGTAGTTTGGACCTTTTTTTTACGTGTTTTTAAAGCTGAAAATAAGGCGATAAAACCTGTAATAAGCAAAAAACTAACAATAGACAATACACTCATAAACTACAGCGAATTTCGGTCGACCAAAACTGTTGGAATAATCTCCTGAATTTTTTTACGGTTCAGAACAAAATTAGCTGCTTTTTTTCCCATTTCAGAGAAATCAGTTGAGAAAGTGGTAACGCCATCAAAAATGATCTCTTTTACGATATCATCATTGTGCGAAATAAAACCAATATCGGTACCAATTTTAAGCCCTTTGATTTTAGAATCTTTAAGCATTTCCCAAAGTTCAAGATTGTGAATCGTGAAGTATACTTTTCCTTTTTCAAGAGAACCGGATACATACTCTTCTTCTATAACTCCCTTAATATCATAGTCCTTCATGAATCTTTTAAATGAATTTAAAATTTCATCAGGTTCTGCAGATGAGGGTTTAAAGAAGAAAATAATCTCATCGTATTTTTTAATTTTATCTTTAAGCTGCACAAAAGCATTGTAAGACGAATCTCCAAACTCTTGTGCAACATAATTATAATCTTCATCTGTTTCTATAAAACGGTCTACCAGCAAAACCCTGTTGGTAGGCAATTGTTTTAAAACAGCCGGTGTTTTTTTACTCGGAATTGGAGCAATCACAAACATGCCGTATTTTCCTTTTATGTTCTGAACAATACTTTCGAATGTATCGAAATTATTGTGGTGAAAAAAGATATCGAGCTGAATGTTCTTTCCAAGACCTTTTCTGAAATTCTCATAAAACGTTTCCTGAAAAATATCAAATGCAAATATTAGCAGTGCCACTTTTAGTTCTTGCTTTACATCATTGGTCGCAACAAAATAACCCAATCGGTTTTTTGATTCGATAATTCCTCTGTGCACAAGTTCTTTATAAGCTTTTGCAATGGTTTCTCTCGCAAAACCCAACTCGCTTATAAAAGTATTTACAGATGGAAGTAAATCTCCTTTTGTAACCACTTTTTCATCGATGGCATTAATTATTCCCTGAACCAATTGTTCATGTTTAGAGAAGGAATTTATAGATTCGAGATTTTTTATCTGCTGAATAATTTGCTTCATAAAACGTTTTAATAGGTATTTATTTAGAAATGATAGTACAAATATATACTAATGTTTGAGATTTAGGCCTTTGTAATTTTTAAAACAACGCTCGTATTAGTAGAATTTACATTCGGGTTGATACCAACCTGCATTAAAAAATCACCAGAATAAGTCGCAGTTTCTACCACAGGCTTTTTATCCGGATATACGTTGATTTCTTCTACTTTATAGTTTTGCCCTGCTTGTAATCCTTTTAATTTTATAGGAAGATGCGTTCCTACTTCGTATCTTGAATTAACAGAATAACTAAATACAACTGCTTCGTTTCCGCTTTTGTTTACAAACATTACAGACGCCGCATCATTACCCCAAGGATTTTGCAAACGATATTGATCTCCTTGCCAGATTGTGTTGCTTAATGCATTATAATTTTTGATCGCTTGCTGCGCAAAAGTCAAATCTTTCTCGTTTAAATCTTTTACCACGATATCAAAACCTAATCTTCCCATCATGGCAACATCGGTACGGTATTTTATAGGTTGTTTTCCCCAATCTGTTACGTGAGCTGCGATTGTTAAAGCTGGGTAAAAATACGAGTATTCCCATTGCATATACACTCTTTCTAAAGGATCTGTGTTATCACTTGGCCAGAATTCTGTAAAGTATTTCATTGCAGCATAATCTACTCTACCACCACCACCAGAACAAAGCATCATAGGTACTGTAGGGTATTTTACACGAATACGCTCTAAAACTTTATACAATCCTGTTACGTAATCTGTATAGAAATTGTTTTGTTTGTCTTTTAAATTGCTTGAATAGGCGTTGTAAATTACTGCATTACAATCCCATTTGATATATGCCAATTCCGGGTTTTCTGTAAAAAGATTGTCTACTACTCCGTAAACAAAATCCTGAACTTTAGGGTTTGATAAATCTAAAACCAATTGATTACGGAAATAATGCTCCGTTCTTCCTGGTTGTTTCACAATCCATTCCGGGTGTTTTTTGTATAAATCACTCGCCGGGTTTACCATTTCCGGCTCAATCCAGATTCCGAATTTTACCTGATTGTCTTTGGCTGTTTTTACCAAAGTTCCGATCCCATTTGGTAATTTCTTTTTATTTACGTCCCAGTCTCCAAGAGCTGCGTCGTCATTGTTACGAGGGAAATTGTTTCCGAACCATCCGTCATCTAATAAGAACATATCAACACCTAGTTTTTTACTATCAGCGATAAGTACTTTTAGTTTGTCTTCATCAAAATTAAAATAAGTAGCTTCCCAGTTGTTTAGCAATGTTAAACGACTTCCTTTTCCGTCTAATATTTTATAATTTCTTGACCAGTCGTGCAAATTACGGCTTGCATGTCCTTTTCCTTTAGAAGATAAAGTATACCAAAATTTTGGAGTTGTAAATACAGTATTTTTAGCTAAAGAATAAGCTGCCGCTGCATTATTAATACCTGAAATAACACGAAGATTATTCAACGGATCTAATTCTAAATCTGTACGGAAATTTCCTGACCATTCTAAACCTGCAAATAACACTTTTCCGTCATCTTCTGTAGCTGGTTTGTCTAAAGAAACCATAAATACTGACGGCTGAAACAAATTCGCACGTGAACCTAATTTAGTATCTAATACTTTGATTCCGTGAGTTAATTTGCTTTCTTCAGGTTGCATTTCTTTTGCCCAGTCTCCGTGGTATTGATTCAAATAGAAATTGTTATATCCTTTAAGGTATAAATTAGCCGAAGCATATTTGTTTAAAGTAATATTTCCTTTTTCAGCATGTTTAATCGTTGTCCATTGCTCGATAATATCCGTATCATAGTAAGACTGAATAAACAAATGAACCTCAATTGGATAAACATTGTCTTTTAGGGTAATTTCAGTTTGAGAAACTCCTGTACTTACTGTAGTCGTTTTATGATCTACATATAATAAATCCAGCGAAGTATTTCCATCAGCGTGCGTTACTGCAATAGCAGGTTCTAATAAGTTTTTAGAACCAGATGGTGTGTATGCTGCATTGTAAATTCCTGAATAATCTGTTCCCTGTTTGAACTGACCTTGTATTTTTACATAATCAAAATCATTGGCTAATTTTTCTCCTAAGTAAATAGTGTTCAACTCTTTTCCAGGAGTAACTTGCAAAACAAGCGCATTACTTTTTGTTTTTACTGAGATAATTTGTTGCGCCGAAACCGGGCTGCAATAACTCGCCAGCACAAAAAATGCGATCCCAAAAGATTGCCTTAAATTGGTAATGTGTTTTTTCATTTTTATTATATTTTATTTCTATTTCTTTTCTTGTGTAATTCCTGCCCAAACATCTGTTCTAAAAGATGATGCAGGCAAACCTGATGCATTGGTTAAATTTCCGTCAGGATTATCAGCCCAATTGTAGCGAACGGCCACAGGATTTGGTACTTTTTCCGAATGTACTTCGACTTTACCATTTACTATTTTAGCCTCTGCCCAATAAAACTTCTGGTCAGATCCTGCAATGCTAAATCCTTTAAGCGTATCGTCTCTGGCTTTTATGTTTTTATTAAAATCAAAATCAAGAATAACTGTATTCCCTTTTATAGTATAAGATTTATACAACGGTCCCGAATAATCGATTTTGACATTATAAACCTTTGCCAAAGCAATATTGGCTAAACGACCACCAACATCTTGTTTGTTTTTGGGATGAATATCTTCTCCATTACCAATATCTGTTGTAACAGCCATTCCGGTATTGGATACTTTTAGGGTTTTAAATTGAGCTTCTCTTAACTCTGCCCAATCAGAATCTCCCGGTTCTTGTTTTTGTTGTTTGTAATTGGCGAGCTGAACAAAGAAAAACGGTAAATTTTTATCCTTAAACTGATCTCTCCAATCGTTTATCAATAATGGAAATAATGTCTGGTATTGATAGGCTCTCTCGGCGTTGCTTTCTCCCTGATACCAGATTACTCCTTTTATTTTATAATCTCTCAATGGCGCAATCATTGCATTGTATATGGCGCTTGGTCTGTTTTGGCCTTGAGCCAAATACGGCCTTACAGGCAAATCTTTGATATCTGCACCAATTTTATATTTCCAATTTCCGGCTAACGGAATAGATTGTTTTGCTGATTTTAAAATGAAATTCTCATCTCCGTAAACACCGCCATTTCCTGCACCGTCAAAAACTCTTATGGTTATGGTGTTTTCACCTTTTTTAAGAAACTTTGCCGGAATGGTATAATGACGTTCTACATTATATCCTTTGGTTTCACCAATATAATTGCCATTTACCCAAATCATATCGTCATCATCTGCAAAATAACTTAGCGTAAAATCTGTATCGTTTGCCGTAAGAGTTACTTTTTTTCTAAACCAGACGATGCCATCAAAATTGCCTAGTCCGTTGCTATCAAAAAACGACGGCAATTTCATAGTTTCCCACGATGAATCATCAAAATTGCTAGCAGCCCAAATCGCTTTTCCTGCTCCAAAACCTTTATCAGAATCTGATACTTTCTTTTCCCAAACCGCCATATCAGCATTATATTTTTTTAATAATGCATTGGCATCCACCTCAGATTTCATGGCCTGAATTTGGGCATCAAAATCATGAATGGTCGATAACGCTCCGGAACTTGTCCAGGCTTCAATTAATGTCCCTCCCCAGGAAGAATGTATCAACCCAATTGGAATCTTTTTTTCTTTATAAATTTTTCTGGCAAAAAAATACGCCGTTGCGCTAAAATCAGCAATGGTTTTAGGACTGCAAACATTCCATCCATCGTGTTGTACTTTTAGTGTACTTAATGGTAAAGTGCTCTCGATATGTTCTGCCTGTAATAATCGTATTTGAGGATAATTGGCATTGGCGATTTCTTCTTTGTAATTGTCAATTTTTCCCCAGCCTTCAAGAGGCATTTCCATATTACTTTGTCCAGAACACAACCAAACTTCACCAATTAAAATATTGTTGAGCGTTTTTACAGCACCGTCATTTATAGTAATGGTAAAAGGACCACCATAAACTGGCGTTTTTAAAACTACATTCCATTTACCGTTTACGACTTTGGATGTATATGTTTTTTTATCCCACGAAGTTGTAATCGTAACCGATTTTGCATCGCTTTCTCCCCAAAACGGAACGGCACTTTTTTGTTGCAGTACCATATTATCGGTAAAGAAAGAAGGCAACGACACTGCAGCATTTATCGCATTTGACGAAAGCATAAATAACGTCAATACTAGCATCGTTTTCTTAAAAAACTGTTTTTTCATAAGCATTCAGTTAACGATTTACAATTTTAAATAAACGGGCATCTTTAGAACCAAGACTTAAAATTATACTGTTGTTTTTTACTTCGCTATTTTGACCTGTAAAAACATCCTGCAATTTATAGTTTCCATTTTTTACGCCTAATCTTTGTAAAGGAAGCGCATAATTTTTAGGCATATTACTGTAATTCAAAACAGCGATGTACCAATTGTTTCCTATTTTTTGTTCGAAAACTTCAGTGGTTAATTTTCCTGTATTTCCTTCCAGCGGACGAAATGCTACACCATTTTCTACGATTTTAAGTAGTTCTTTATTCTGTAACCATTCTTTGGCACGTTTGCTCCAGATTCCGTCTTTGCTGTAATCGTCTCCGGTAATTAAGGTTCCTGTAATAACAGATGAAATTAATCTTGCGCGGTTTTCTCCTTCAGTCACATCGGCAAAAACCACGTGGTCTGCATCGATATAATCGTATGAATAGGTTTGCCACCAACCATAGTTTACACTATTTAGGGTATATTGTGTTTGTTCGATTGTTTTCCAGGCATCGCAGGCAATACGACGAACGTGCGCATAACGGGAAGTTGCCATATTTGGAGAAATCGCAGCATAAATTAGCATTTTTCCGTCAAGAGCATTTACTAAATGTTCCATCCCTACTTTATAAGCCTGCATTCCTGTTGTTACATTTTGATCATAAAAAGAAGTAGATTCCGCAGCAGCGTGACCTAAAAAGTCAATTTTGATCATTTTAAAACCGCATTCTTTTAGTTTATTAATCACATAATCAACACGTTTTAAAGTTCCCGGATGTGTAGGATCGATAGCACGCGCACCATCAAAATCAAAATAAGTGTTTCCGGTTTTGGTCCACATTTCTCCAAAAGTATAATCACTTCCTTCGGCTTTGCGATTAGGTCCGTCTTTCCAGCCCCAATCTGTAAACGGTGCCCAATAAGCTCCCGGTTCTAAACCTTTCTTTTTACAATAATCTGCAAATTCTTTTAGTTTACTAAAGTCTCCTGTAAAACCACCTTTTACCATATTGTCCCAAAACGAGTCCAAATCGATATAAGCGGTATTGCCAACACGAAATTCCGGAACTGAGTCTCCAAAGAAATCAGCTACTTTGGTAGTATTCTCAAAATTGATTTTTTCCATCAAAACTCCCCAACTGTTCCAGCCTACCGGAGTTGGTTTGTCCCACGCAAAAACATAAGGTTTCTCTACGATACGATTGGTTTTCGCATATTGCTCCATTCCGTTTCTCCAGTCTGAGTAATAACCCACGAAGAATTTTGGTGAAGCTACTTTATCTCCTTTTACAATACCATGCGCAATACTATCGCGTGTATTTTCTTTTTCTGAATATCCAGCCCAGGCAGAAAATGATGCTGCTTTATTTTGATTGATAGTTTTTACAGCACTTTTCCAAATAGTATGTTCAAGCGAACCTACGATAAAACCGTTACGGGATGTATTATTGAATATGATACCAACTTCGGCACTATTATTATGAGCAATGGTATCTAACTTTTTTGAATTATAACTAATGAAAGCATCATTATCATAAGGAACAAAAACGGTGTGTAGATTTTCTATTTTATCAAAAGCAATTTTTCCTAAATCTAACGGTGCAATATAATTGGTCGCAATTTGCTGTCCGTTACCTAAAATTTCCAATTGAGTTATAAAATAGTCCTGATTGTTATAAATGTAAAAACTTTGGATTAGCGTTGCTTTGCTTTTATCTTTATATGTCAATGTATATTTTAAACCTTTACCTAAATCATCGCTAATAGCTTCTTTTGCAAAAACTGCTTCCGGATAATCATTTACAGAAATTGTTTTACCATTAACTATAACTGAAGCTTTTGCTCCGCTAAAAATAATTTTACCTGACTGACTTACCGCAATTGTTTTTTGCTTTGCATCATAATTAATAACACCACTTTTACCAAAAGTCATTTTAATACTTTTTTGGGCGAAAGCAGGCGTACAAAATGCAACCAATAAAACGGATAAAAACAGGTTTTTTAGTAGGAAAGGATACTGTCTCATTAAATAAATTTTAGATTATTATACTATTCTATACTACAATGATACAAATTAAAATTAATTTACCAATATTTGAGTGTGAAATTTTTTATCATATAAGTAATATAACTACATAATAAAGTTGTTTCGCACAATTTTACACCTTGAATAAAAGGGATTTATAAAAAACATTTCACCATATAAGTTATATAAGTTCATATTAAAGTTGGTGCTCATAATTTTTACCTTGAATAAAAGGAATTTATAAAATGCTTCACTATATAAGTT
>NZ_CADCSU010000053.1 GCF_902804475.1 Flavobacterium bizetiae | reverse complement strand
TGAACTATTTAGGCGCGAATGTACTCTCATTCTTTTCACTTTAATATGTCAAATTTACAAATATCTATAACTTGTAAATTAATTCGACAAACATAGGAGAGCGCAAGGTAAAAACGCAAAGTTCGCAAAGCTTAATTAAAACTTTGCGAACCTTGCGTAAATCATAGCGCTCTTTGCGGTTAAACTTCAAATAGCTATAAAATAAAAAAGCCTTTCCGTTAAGAAAGGCTTCTTCCAATATTGCGGTCTGGACGGGACTCGAACCCGCGACCCCATGCGTGACAGGCATGTATTCTAACCAACTGAACTACCAAACCGTGCGTTATTGCGAGTGCAAAAATACAACAGAATTTCGTTTCTACAAGCGTTTTTTGCGAATAAAATTTAAGAAATTTTTAATTGACTAAATTCCAAGATTTTAAAAATTGGTTTCGAAGTATAAAAAGGAGAATTTTCTTTCTTTCATCCACAAAGAGCGCTACGATTTACGCAATCCCGATAGCTATCGGGAGCAAGATTTTATTAGCATTGCCCGTGGTTTCAACCACGGGAGACGTATTTATTACAATTACATTATGTTCCTGTTTTATTACATTGTGCTCCCCGTGGTTGAAACCACGGGTTATATTTGAAACAGAACAACATCAACAATCTTATTATTTCAACTGAAGAAAGAAACGGGACATAGAAAATCACCAATCTTTGCAGAGTTTCTTGTGTGATTTCTCCCTTCGCTCGAAATGACAAATTATACGTTAGAATTATAGTATAAAACCAAAAAATCCGCAAAGCTTATAAAAAACTTTGCGGACTTTGCGTAAATCGTAGCGCTCTTTGCGGTTAAAAAACAAAAATCAAAAGTGTCGTAAATCAAAAAAGCCATCCACAAAAGTGGAAAGCTTTTCATTGGTCTAACTACTAAACCAGCTACGAGTTACAAAGTCGTAGCAAAACAACACAACTAATCTTAGATACCGTATTTGGGCAAAAAAGCCTTTCCGTTAAGAAAGGCTTTTCCCAATATTGCGGTCTGGACGGGACTCGAACCCGCGACCCCATGCGTGACAGGCATGTATTCTAACCAACTGAACTACCAAACCTCTGCGTTATTGCGGTTGCAAAGATAGTACAGAATTTCATTTCTGCAAGCGTTTTGCTAAAAAAAATTAAATATATTTTTAAATCTTTAGCCAAAGTTTTGTTTTTCAACCAAATATGTAGTCAATATTTTTTCAAAATCATCACCAACATTCACCGGAACGTACTTAATTTGGTTCTTTGCACATGTTAAAGCCAGGTTTTTAAAATAAGCCTCTGCCCTTTTTTCATATTCTACTTTTACATTATCAGCAAAAATCGACACTTCTTCACCAGATTCTAGATCAATAAACTTTCGCGGCGTGTTGTCAAAGTCAAATTTAAGCTCTGTTTCATTGTCTACCACATGAAACAAAACCACTTTGTGCTTATTGTGTTTAAGATGTTGTAAGGCATTAAAAAGCTTTTCGTCATCTTCTGACTGAAACATATCTGTAAACAGGATAATCATCGAGCGACGATGCATTTTCTCTGCTATCTGATGCAGGTATGTAATGGTGTCGGTTGTTTTTTTAACTTTTGGCTGTTCTAATAATTGCTCTAATTTATTCAGCAACATTCTATGATGGCGATCGCTTCCTTTTTCGGGAGCATAATATTCGTAACTGTCTGAGAAAACACTTAAACCTACGGCATCACGTTGTTTCTTTAAGATATTCATTAAAACTGCCGAAGCCAAAACCGCAAATCCAATCTTCTTTTCATAAAAAGGCTGACCTGATTTTAATTCAGGATAATGCATCGACGAAGAATTATCGACTATAAGATGACAACGCAAATTGGTTTCTTCCTCATAACGTTTCGTGTACAAACGATCTGTTTTGGCAAATAATTTCCAATCGATGTGTTTTGTACTTTCTCCTGCATTATAGACTTTATGCTCGGCAAATTCAGCCGAAAATCCATGAAACGGACTCTTGTGCATTCCGGATATAAAACCTTCTACAACCTGATTCGCCAGCATTTCGAGATGCTGAAAACTGGAGACCTTCTCTATTTCCGATTCTATTTTCATTCGGTTTCTTTTTTAATATTTTGTGCGCGGTATAAACCGTCTGTCGCCTGCAATAATTTCCTTTTTAGAATTGGACTAAAATTAGGGTTTTCTTTTAAGAATCGCTGCACTTCATCAAAAGCATATTTCGACGAGTATTTCCCAACAGTATTATTAAGCCAGTCTTTCGGGAAGAAAATATCTCCCGTTCGCTGAATTTCTTCAACCAAATCTAATGAAAACCTGATATACTTTTGAGCACTTTCCTGACGTAACGGATGATTAATATTTGCCAAACCTACAGCAACCCACGATTCTTTTTCTCTGTTTTCATCGTCTTTCAATGATTTTACAAAAGCATCACGCACCATTTCATCTTTCGATAAAGACGGAAGCAAAAACTCAAATCGCTTTTGTTTGTCCGGATTTGTAAATGTTGTTCTGGTTTTATTTAAAATTTCATCTGCTTTTTCATGTTTAAATATAGCCAAATTCATTGCCATATTCGTAAAATCGTCTTCGTTTAATTTCAACCCCGGAATCACCTTTTCTCTACTCCACAACGAATATAATTTGGCTTTCGCCGAATTTGAATACGCAATCGAGCTGAACAAATTAAACAACGTTTTTTTGATATTGCTTGGCAAACTGGCTTGCAAACGTTTGTACAAAACTTCTTCTAATTGTTTTTGTGCTTTAGTTTGTTGTTTTTCGGTTAAAAATTTCCAAAAAATAGCATTCGTTTGATTGGTAATTATTTTCAGAACCAACTCGTTTTCTTCTTGCTGGATTCCTTTTACAAAACAATCAAAAGCTTTCTTTGGCGCAACATTTCCCGTTAAGGTATTCTCATAAATATTAATATAGGTCGAAGCTCTGGCAACCTCATCTTTTAAAGATAAAACAGAATTAATATTATTTCCGTCAAGCGGAAAAACACCGTAACCAAAACCATTATAATTGTAAATGATACTAAGCGGCTTTTCAAGTCCAATAGCTTCTTTTACAGCTAGATTTTTGTCTTTTATATTAACATTAATCACTTTAACCTGATCTTTATAAACCAAACCAATATCAAAAATTTGAGGCCAGACATTTGCTGATTTATCTTCGGCTTGTTGACTTATTTCAAACGACGAAATTCGGTTTTGAGCATCGTATTTTATCTGATCATTAAAAATCGTCCTTCCTGATTTATTCACCCAAACTTCACTCCATTTTTGCATATCAAGCGGCGTTTCGGCATCCAGAATTTCTACCAGATTATTCCAATCGGCATTATCATTTGCGTATTTTTTAATATATTTTTCAATTCCTTTCTGAAAAGCTTCCTTTCCCATCGAAGCTTCTAACTGACGCATCATAATAGGCGCTTTATTATAAATAATAGCTCCGTAAAGCGAACCTGCATCTTTTAAATTCGCTAAATGTTGTTTTATCGGATGTGTGCCTAACGAACGATCTTCCGCGTAAGCGTTAGGATAATGCGCCGTTAAAAATTGTAGATTATGATTGACTTTCGGAAAAATTGGATTCATGATTTTGTCTGCCATAAAATTCGCAAACACTTCTTTCATCCAGACATCATCAAACCATTTCATCGTAACCAAATCGCCAAACCACATATGCGAGGTTTCGTGTGCAATCAGTTTGGCGCGGTCTAATTTCTCGCTATCTGTTGCGCTATTATCCAAAAACAAAGTCGATTCTCTGTACTGAATTGCCCCCACATGTTCCATTCCGCCATATTGAAAAACTGGAATCGAAGCAAAATCCAATTTCTGAAACGGAAACGGATAATTGGTATATTTTTCTAAAAAGTCTACTGATTGTTGGTGCAGATTAAAAATCGTATCGGTGCTTACGCGAAATTTTTCAGCATTGTTTTCACGATACAACATTGTCATTTCTCTATTTCCCGGTTTTTGTGTTACCGTTTTAAATTTTCCGGCAACAAATGAAAACAAATACGTGCTCATTTTGTCCGATTCTCCAAAACTATAAGCTGTAAAATCTCCTTTTTCTACTTTCTCTTTTACATCGGCTCCAGCCAAAACTGTCCAATCCTTCGGCACCGTTAAACTCAACTTATAAGTTGCTTTAATATCCGGCTGATCAAAACACGGGAATAAAGTACTCGCGCGATCCGGAACTAATAAAGTATATAAGAAATCATCATTTCGGTTTAAGGATAAATTTCCTGCTACAAATGAAATCGAAATGGTGTTTTTTCCCTGAATCAAATCTTTTGCAGCAATAATAATATGTCCTTTTTCGTGAACAATAGCAACACTTTTAGCATTAACCTGAATCGATTTTATGTTCTGACTTTTCTCTTTAAAATCTAAATATAAAGGTTCGCTTAAATCAGAAATCGTAAGGTTTAAAGTCAGATTCGAATTGATTTCCTGCTGTTTTTGCTGCGGAATTTCAAACGAAAGTCCGTAAGTAACCTCTAAAATTTGTTTTTTTCGAAAGTGCGCCATTTGTTCTGAAACACCGTTTTCTAAAACAAGATTTTCTTTTTGTTTCGATTGAGAAAAACCAATTGTAGTAAATGCAAGAATACAAAGAAAGCTGTAGAAAATTTTCATTTTTAAGGGAATGTTAGATCTGTAAAAATAAAAAAAAGTTTGCCATGAATTATTGTTTTTTTGCCACAGATTAAATGATTCTCACAGATTAAAAAAAACATTTTAATCTTTTTAATATCAAACAATAAAAGGCCCGACTATCGCCAGGCCTTTTCCAAACATACTAATTCTAACTATCCAAAAATAAAATTATTGAGTTTGCTGAAATTTAAATGTAATATCTCCTGCATAATACGTATTACGCGCATTGGTTGGAAAAATTGTTTCTGCAGCCGTACTTGAAACGAAAGCATATCCCGTTATGGTAATATTTCCGGCTACAATAGGATACGTCGTTGCTGATCCGTCAGTTTTTGTTCTGTTAATCCAATCGTCGCTGTTTACGGTAAAAAAGTATTCTTTGTCTTTGGTCAGTGCAATCGAAGTGATTGTTTTTTCTACTGTAACATTTGCTGTTGGCACATTTATCGTTTCAGATTTTATAACTGTTTTGGTTGCCGCATCCCATAAAGTAATTCTTAAAGCAGCATTTACATCGGGAATTTTTACAATCAAAGCATTTATTTTACCCGTTACTGTTGGTTTAAAACTGAAACCGTATTCGTAAATTCCTGAGTTTTTTACATCGACTGCTTTCTGGCTAAATCCTGAACCTGCCATATAAGCATCTAAAGGATTTTCTTCATTATATTTAATTGGGTCTTCTTTATTATCATCATCGTTGCTGCATGAAATGGTTAATAATGCAACTGATAAAATCGTAAAAATGGTTTTTAAAGCTTTCATAATAATGTAGTTATTTGGTTTTTCTTGGCTTTGTAGATTGTTTTGTTCTTCTAAAAACTATAGTTGAATATTAAAATGCACACAAACTTCTTCGTAACTCATTTTAGCATAATCCAGTTTGGCGTTTTTTGCAGTAGCAGCGGCAACTCCCCCCGGAATCAAAATATAGCGCCAGTTAAGCGATGTTGGAAGTCCTACCGTTCCTCCTGCATCGTGTCTGAACCTGAATAGTTTGATTTTCTTTGCTGTAGAAATAGCCGTAATAGTATTCGCAAATCCGCCGGCTGTTGATGTGTAAGGCAGTGTATAAGTACCCGTACCAAAAGACACATAAACCAGTATCGTTCCCTTTGCCAGAATATCTTCTGATAACTGAGGCGCATTAATGGTAGTAGACATTCCTGATGTTCCGTCTATTGTTTCTGCAACTGCTGTTGGGGCTGTTATCCATGCGCTGTAAATAACATTTGCTGTTCCTGTTGCTCCTGCCGGACCTGCTTGTCCGTCGACTCCGTTTGCTCCGTCAGTTCCGTCATCGCTGCTGCATGAAATGGTAGAAATGGCAACTAATAAAATGGTAAAAATGGTTTTTGAAAGTTTCATAATAATTTTGGTTTTAAATTTGGCTAAATGATTCGTATTTAATTCAATAACATTATTTTTGCAATAATCAAATCATAGTAAAAGAGTGTTTCTTTTTATGTGATGATTGATTTACAAGACAAATTTGCAGGATTAAAACGGGCCGAAAAACCACTAATAGACGAACAACATTTTAAATAGACAGACGACATAAAAACCGAATCAAATGACAAAAAAATACACTTGTATTATTGTTGACGACGACGAAATAGACAGACTTACGGTGTTATCGTTTGCCAAAAAGTTTCCTGTTCTGGATATTTTGGGTGTTTTTGAATCGGCTGAAGATGCACTTCTGTTTATCGACGAACAAAAAGTCGATATTTTGTTTCTGGATATTGATATGCCGGGTTTAAACGGAATTGAGTTTCGGAAAAAAGCCTTAGAAATTCCGGTTTGTATTTTTATAACCGCGCATCCTGAACATGCTGTAGAAAGTTTCGAAATAGAAACGCTTGATTTTATTGTAAAACCTCTAAAACTCGATCGCTTTTCACAAACAGTAAGCCGAATTGAGGAGTTTATGGAAATCAAACTCAAAGCTTCTCTTTTTGAAGCCAGTATTGGCGGCGATACCATTTATATTAAAGAAGGTCACGAACAAACAAAAGTAAAACTGCACGAAATTCTCTATCTCGAAGCACTAAAAGATTATACGCTTGTGATAACCGATAAAAAAAGACATTGCGTTTTATCGAGTATTGGTAATTTATTAAAAGAAGATCATTTTCAGTCTTTTATTAGAATTCATCGAAGTTATGCCGTTCAGAAACAGTTTATCCAAAAGATCAATTCAACCGAAATTATTTTAAATAATAATGTTGCGATTCCCATAGGAAGAAGTTATAAAGAAAACCTAAACCTCTTCTCATGAAAAAAACAGGGTTCTTGTTTTTGCTATTCATCAACTTAACTGTTTTTGCACAGCAGGAACCTATTTTAGCAAAATACAAAACCCAACCCGAAAAACTAAAAGCCTGGCTAAAGTACACCAACGAAGTATTAGATACCGAAGATTATCCCAAACTAATCGTTGCCGCACAAAAAGGAATAGAACTTTCTAAAGATCAGTTGGCCTACAAATCAAGGTTTTATTTTTTAAAAGGAAACGCTTACGAATTCAATAATAACCAGACCAAAGAGGCATCGATTAACTACGAAATTGCCTTGAAATTTGCACAGAAAGCCAGACATCTTAAAAATGAAACTTCGATTTTGATGCGCCTTAGTTATGCCTATTATGCGCTGAATGAGACTTTAAAAAGAAAAGAATTAATTACTTATATCAAACAAGTGGTTGACACTACAAAAAGTACGTATACAAAATCGGTTCTTTACGGAAGTCTTGGCGAATATTATCTCGATAATGCACAATATGAAACCTTTATTAGTTATCAGCTAAAAGCTATTAACTACAAAAAACTGCTCAAAAAAACGGTAGCAAACGATGAAACGATTGGCGTTTCGTATAGTCAGATTGCGGCGGCGTATACCAAAATGAAACAATACAACAAAGCCATTGAATATCTTAATTACGCCCAGCCTTACATCAAAACTTCGCCTTATATCAGTGCTTTTTCATGCAATTATTATTTACAATGTTTTGTTCCTTTAAAGAATCTCGACAGCATTCAAAAATATTACAATCTGGCTTATACCTTTCCGTCTAAAAAAGATTCGTTGTTTCTAAATCTAAGTTTCGCCAACAGAAGCGTATCTGAATATTATGCGAATGAAGGTCAGATAAACACCGCCTTTAGTTATGCTAAAAAAGCGGTTTTATTAGGACAAAAATCGAATGATCAGGATATAATTATGGAAGCCAATGCCGTAATGGGAAGGGTTTTATACGAGAAAGGAGAATATAAAAAAGCCATCGAAACCTTAAAAAAAGCATCAAAAAATGCGCTGACTTACGACAAAGAATCGTTTGTAAACATCAATAAAAAACTATCTCAAAGTTATGCCGCATTAGGACTTTGGAAAGACGCATTTTATTATAACGAAATCTACAGTAAATCGAATGACGAAATGATGCAGGAATCAGCGAAGCAAAATATTGCCAATGCCGAGGCGCGTTACCAAAATAAAACAAAAGGACAGGAAATCAAGAATCTTTCGACTCAAAACACGCTTAAAAACATTCAGATTGATGAAGCCAAAAAGCAGCGTATTTTTCTAATTTCGGGATTAATTCTCGTGGGGATTATCGTTTTATTATTGTTCAAACAAAACCAAAACCGAAAAAAAACCAATGAGAAATTACAGCTTTTGAATCAGGAATTGGACGAAGCCAATAAAATAAAAGCACGTTTTTTTAGTATTTTAAATCACGATTTGCGAAGTCCTGTTTCGAATTTAATTCACTTTCTGCATCTTCAAAAAGAAAGTCCTGAATTGATTGACGAAGAAATGGCCGCACGAATGCAAACCAAAGTTATTACGGGAGCCGAAAATTTATTATCATCCATGGAAGATATTTTATTATGGAGCAAAGGCCAAATGGAGAACTTTAAACCTCATTTTAAAGAAATTACTGTAGATGTTATTTTTAAGGAAATAAAGAATCATTTTTCAGGTATCGAAAACATCCAAATTTCATTCGAAAACCCTGAAAACCTTATCTTAAACACCGATGAAAATTACCTTAAAACCATCATCAGAAACCTAACCGGAAATGCCATAAAAGCCCTCGACAAAACCACAAACGGAAAAATAATCTGGAAAGCATGGCAGGAAAACGACGTTCAATATCTTTCCATTTCAGATAACGGTCCCGGCGGAACTCAGGAACAATTTAAAGCCTTATACGACGACTCAGAAGTCATCGGGATCAAATCCGGTTTAGGATTGCATTTGATTCGTGATTTGGCCACAGCCATAAATTGCAAAATCGAAGTCAAATCTCAACACGATTCAGGAACTACCTTTACGATAAAAGTTTGCCACGAATTACACTAATTAGCACGAATTAAAATTCAGTCTGTTTTTCTGCCACAGATTAAAAGGATTAAAATGATTTTATAATCTGTGAAAATCTTTTAATCTGTGGCTAACTTTTTTGAGCAATATCAAAATAAATAATTCGCGGAAATTTGTGAAATTTGCGGTAAAAACAACCCACATTTTAATTAGTAAAATTGAATTTAAGCTCAAAGTAATTCGTGCTAATTCGTGAAATTCGTGGCAAAAAAATCCTTTTTAATCTGTGGCAAAAAAACACAAATAAAAAAGGCTTGACTTTCGCCAAACCTTTTTTATATAAATCATAATCTTACGATTACAACAAAGCGTCTAAACTATCTGCGTAGGTTTGTTTCGGAGCAACTCCTACTTGTTTTCCTACTACTTCACCGTTATGAAAAACCAAAACGGTAGGTATGTTACGCACACCATATTTTGCAGCGAATTCCTGGTTAGCATCTACATCCACTTTACCAACAACTACTTTACCTGCGTATTCTTCGCTGATTTGGTCAATGATTGGACCAACCATTCTACAAGGACCGCACCATGCTGCCCAAAAATCTACCATTACTGGTTTATCTGATTTCAAAACTACTTCATCAAAAGTAGCATCTGTTATTGCTAATGCCATAATTTCTTATCTTTTAAAATTATTGTCTGAATTGTTTCGTTTCAAACTAGAGTACAAATTTAAAAATTAAATACTAATCAAACACCATTCTTAAATTAGTTTTAATTATAAATGCATTGTCATTTATTATACGATTCCCATGTTTTTATAAAATAAGTTATAACTTACATATATTGCAGCACATCTTTTTAAAATAAGCTCGATTTTTTACCTTATCTTTAGTAATCCGGAAAATTCTTCGAGATGACAGCAAATTTACACCACATAAAAAACTTCTTTCAATCGGTTCGATTTAAAAAATATGCAAAACGCTTTGGCTTTTTCGTATTAGGACTTATTGCGTTGTTATTACTTGCCTGTGGTGGATTATCGATTTATTTCAATCAAAATAAAACCGAAATCATCGCCAAAATCAATACAAAAATCAACGAAAACATTAACGGAAAATTTCATATTGGCGATTTTCATTATAAATTTCTAACCGGTTTTCCCAACTTTACTTTGGCCTTAAAAGATGTTGAACTCAAAGACAATCAATGGGCAACGCACAAACATACTTTATTAAAAACCAAAGAAATCGAAGTACGTCTGAATGTTTGGAACTTACTCCAAAACGAAATCAACATTCATAAAATCCTCATAAACGACGCCGATATTTATGTTTATAAAGCCGAAGATGGTTACTCGAACGCTGATATTTTTAAACCTAAAAAGAAGAAAACTCCCGAAAATAAATCCGACAGAGAAACTACAATTGATCAGGTCGACCTCAACAATGTTCACTTTATTTTAGACAATCGCCTTGGTCATAAATTATTTGATTTTGATGTTGCCAGTTTAAAAACCAAAGTAGATTACGATGGCGACAATTGGCAAACCGATGTTTTTCTGGATACTAAAATCAAGAGTTTGGCCTTTAATACCGTACACGGAAGTTTTGCCAAGGAAAAACAACTTACCGGAACTTTTAATGTTTCGTATGCCTCACAAAAAGAACGAATAGACGTTGTAACCAAAAATCTAAAAATAGGCACAGACGGTTTTGATATTATTGCCTTTTTTAATTTAGCCAAAGGAAATGCCCTATTCGGAATCAATATTGGGACTACTATTTTATGGCAAAATGCTTCTAATTTATTATCCGGAAACATTAGTTCTAAACTAAATCGCTTTAATCTAAGTCAGCCTATCGATGTAAATTGCGATATAAAAGGCGATTTTAATGCCGAGGGAGATCCCAGAATTGTGGTTCAGGCTATCATAAAAGACAACGAACTCAGCATTCCGGACGGATTAATTAAAAAATGTCATTTTAAAGGAATTTTTACCAATAATTTCAAACCAAAAGACGGATACAACGACGCCAATTCGGCCATTATCTTAACGAAATTTGCGGGCGAGTATGAGAATATTCCGCTTACCATTCCGCAATTGTCGATCAATAATCTCGAAAAACCATTGGCAACCGGAACCGTAAATTCTGATTTTGATGTTACCAAACTCAACCAGATAAGCAACGACAAATGGATTCAGTTTACCGAAGGTCATGCCAAAGCCAACCTGAAATTTCAGTTTGATATTGTCGATTTATACATCAACAAACCCAAATTTATTGGTAATGTAAATGTTGAAAATACGTCGTTTGATTTTATTCCCAAAAAAGTACATGCCGAAAAAGTAAACATTCAGCTTGACTTTACAGAGCAAGCTTTGCTGATCAAAAAAATCACTTATAAACACAATAAAAACACCATTATCATCGACGGAAAAATCAATAATTTCCTGAACTTATATTATGATGCTCCCGAAAAAATGGTCGTAAACTGGAATATTTACTTTCCCAATCTTGACCTCAAACAATTTCTAGGCGTTTTGGCCTCATCGCAAAAAACTAAAGCCGTTGCCAAAACCAACAAAAAGCCTACAATGTCGAATCAAATAAGAACCGCAATCGACAAATGTTCTGTAGTTATCGACATCAAAGCCGACAAAATAAACTACAACAAACTAACCGCAACCCATACTACCGCAACCGTGCAAATGATCGACTCGAAATTGGTCATTAAAAACGGTTCGCTGCAAACTTCCGGCGGAAGCATTACGTTTAACAGCGAAGTAAAACCAAGCGGAAAAAACTTTGCTTTTAGTTCAAACGCGCAGGTAAATCGGGTTGATATTGCGAGTTTCTTAAAGTCGTTCAACAACTTTGGCGTTACCTCTTTTAGTCCGCATAATATAAAAGGAAAACTCAGCAGTCAGGCCAATGTTACCGGATTTATTAACAGCAATGGCGAGTTAATTACCAATTCTATGCACGGTAATCTGACTTTCAATGTCAATCAGGGCGCTTTGCTCAACTTTGAGCCTATCGTAAAAATTGGCAAATTTGCCTTTCCGTTTCGCGATGTCAAGAATATCACTTTCAGCGATTTATCCGGCAATCTCAAATTACGCGGAGAACAAGTCGATGTGAATAATTTCACCATTAGTTCCAGCGTTTTAAACCTCGATGCCGAAGGCGTTTATTCCTTTGGCCGAGGCACCAATCTCGCCCTCACCATCCCCCTCCGAAACTCTAAAAACGACATCAAACTCGCCACCAAAGCCGAACGCGACGCCGTTCGTGACCGCGGAATTGTCCTGCATCTAATTGCCTTGGATAGCGATGATGGAAAAATGAAAATTAAATGGGGGAAGAAGGAGAAATAGTCATTGCGAGGAAAGACCTGTTCGCCGTGGCGAAAGCAATCACAAAAGAAACTCGACAAAGATTTGTCACTCTGAGCGAAGTCGAAGAGCTTTTACGACTTGGAATTTGTAATTTAAAATATTGTAATTTAACTTTTTAGGAGCTATTTCCTGCTGTCCACTATATCTTTTGTGCCGTCCCGAGGCTTCGGGACCACCACAAAAGGATGCCGTTCCCATCAGGGCTAGGGGTTTTGGTTTTCATGAGAAGTTTATCTTGTTCAATATCTATTTAAAAAAAGTACATCAGTAAAATTCCCAAAATAAATATCAAACCAATCATTGCAATTCCTATCTCATTAATTTTTGAAACTCGTTGTTCAAAATTCTTTTTAAACGATAATATTGCTGGCACAAAAAATAGATTGATTAAAATACTAAATGGCAAAATCCAGTAAGAAGCACCCGCAGGTCCACCATTTGAAACAATTATCGAAACGGAAACAGGAATAATATAGATATTGACAAGAATGATTAATATCGCAATTATTTTATTTCTTTTATTTATCATGTTCTTCGTGATTTAGAATTGAAATTAAACAATTACCTCAAAGATATTTTCTTTTCTATAATCTTAACAACGCCAGTCAGAAATGATTGGCGTTTTTTTATGGAGAAAATTGAAAACTATTATTTAATGAGGCCAATTGTACGCGGGTCAATTATCATCTAACAGTTACATTTGAAATCATGATTTAGGTTACTAATAAAATTCGTTACAAAAAATGAAATATGTAGCACAAATAATTTTCGGAAAAGATCAAATAAGGAAATATCATAATAATGAAACTTTAAATGATTGTGAAAAAATAATCAATTTAAAAAAGTACACTTTCGAAACTTGGGTCGAAAGAAATGCATTTTACAAAGGAATTGGTGAAGCAATGGGTTGGTTAGAATTCGAAGTAATTAAAGAATTCGAAGAGAAAGATAACAAAGAAGAAAAAGAAGATGACGATAAATTTGATTATTGGGCATTCATTGAGAAATATTATCCAAAGTATTATCATTGCAACAGCGTTTTGTTAAGCGACATTTTAACTCGAAAACTTTATGGAGAAGAAATTAGCGAAAGTGATGAAAAATATATCAAAGATTGGGATGTTAGGAAAGAATTATTTGAAATAGACAAGGATTTACTTTGTAAGGCTTTTGAAAATTATTTTAATATTAGTTATCCTGAAGATCTTAATTCTTAAAAAATTAATAAGAATAGTTAATGTGATTATATTTCACTAATATTAAACTTCCTTATCAAATTAGTATTTATAAATCATTTATTGCATTATTAAAAATGTCTAAAATCATAAACGTTACTTGTGCAATTATTTTAAAAGATAAAAAAATTCTCGTAGCGCAAAGAAGTGAAAAGATGAAATTACCTTTAAAATGGGAGTTTCCTGGTGGAAAATTAGAATTTAATGAAAATGAAACGGATTGTATCAAAAGAGAAATTAAAGAAGAAATAAATATAAATATCGAAATATTACAAAAATTATCAAATAACATTCATGATTACGGTACTTTTAAAATCAATTTAATTCCTTTCTTAGTTCAGTATATTTCAGGTGAAATCAAACTAGCAGAACATAAAGATTACAGATTACTAGAAAGATCACAATTATCAAACCTTGATTGGGCAGAAGCAGATTTACCAATCGTTGAAGAATTTTTAAAACTTGAAATATGAACCAAGGATTATACGAAGAATTAGTTACCAAACTGATAAACTACAAAATAAACGAATTAGATAAAGATACATTTCAAATAAAAAAAACTTCAATAGACAAAGCAGAAGCATCTCAATTATTATCACAACATATTGGCAAAGTCATCAAATATGCTTTAGAAAATTTACCTAAACAAAAAGAAATTGACTTAATAGATAATCAAATAAAAATTTCGAATAAAATAATTCAATTCTTAAGAGATGAATTAGATAAAGCAGAATTTGAAGGTGATTTAATTGAAACAGAAGGAAAAATATTGACCGCTGTTTTTACAAAAGTCGATGCTCATTTTAAAGACTTAGATCTACATTTAAAAGAAATTACGCCATACACTAGACTAATTCATAGCGAGCTTTTTACTGGAGGAAATGCAGGGACAACTTTAGAAAGTGAATTACGAAAAGAGATATTATCTTCAGATAAAATCGATTTATTAGTTTCATTTATTAAATGGAAAGGTATTCGAATCCTTGAACGTGAATTAAGAGAATTTACTGAAAGAGGCGGAAAACTAAGAGTAATTACAACTACATATATTGGTGCAACAGATTCGAAAGCAGTTGAATTCTTGGCATCATTAGAAAACACAGAAGTAAAGGTTTCGTACAATACGGGAAATGAGCGTTTACATGCAAAAGCTTATTTGTTTCAAAGAAATACAGGATTTCATACTGGCTATATTGGTTCTTCAAATTTTTCTCGTTCAGCTTTAACAGACGGACTCGAATGGAATCTTAAAGTTACCACCAAAGAAGTTGGGCATATCATTGATAAATTTAAAAAAACATTTGAGGCGTATTGGCAAAATGCAGACTTTGAATTATATGATGAAAACATCCATTCCGAAAAATTAGTTGATGCTCTTAAACAAGGCAGATTTTCAAAAGAATATACTTTTACTACGGCTTATTTTGATATTAAACCTTTTCCTTATCAAAAAGAGATTCTTGAAAAACTAGAAGTTGAAAGAATAGTTCATAATAGATATAGAAATCTTTTGGTAGCTGCAACTGGAACAGGAAAAACAGTAATATCTGCATTTGATTACAAAAACTTTAGAACTAATAATAAATCATCTAAGCTTCTTTTTGTAGCACACAGAAAAGAAATTCTACAACAAGCAAAAGCGACTTTTCAAGGTGTTTTAAAAGATAATAATTTTGGAGATTTATGGGTTGATGGAATTGAACCTAATTCTAACGAATATCTTTTTGTGTCCGTACAAACTTTAAATAATCGATTAAAGGATTTAAAACTTTCTCCAGACTATTACGACTTTATTATTCTTGATGAAGCTCATCATGGATCAGCTTCAAGTTATAGACCTTTTCTAAATTACTTTAAACCTAAGATCTTATTAGGATTAACTGCAACTCCAGAAAGAATGGATAACGAAAACATCCTCGATGATTTCTGTGACCGTATTGCTGCAGAAATTAGACTTCCTGAAGCATTAAATAAACAACTATTATGTCCTTTTCAATATTTTGGAATTACTGATAGTATTGATTTGACAAATGTAAAATGGGAAAAAGGTAAATATGTCGCAAGCGAATTAACAGCCTTATATACTAAAAACGATATTCGTGTTGGGGAGATAATTACAAATCTTAATAAATACGTTAATGATATAAATGATGTTCGTGCAATAGGTTTTTGTGTAACCGTTGAACATGCTATTTTTATGACTGAAAAATTTAATTTGGCAGGATTAAAAGCAAATTACTTAACATCTAAAAATGCAAATGAAAGAGACAAAATTAGAGAAGAATTCAAGAAAAAGGAGTTCAATTATTTATTTGTCGTTGACATTTTTAATGAAGGTGTAGATATTCCTGAAATTGATACCGTTTTGTTTTTAAGACCAACAGAAAGTTTAACTGTTTTTCTTCAGCAATTAGGTCGTGGTTTACGTTTATCTGAAGGAAAAGATTGTTTGACTGTTTTAGATTTTGTTGGAAATTCAAGACCTGAATATGATTTCGAAAGTAAGTTTAGAGCTTTAATAGGTAAAACAACAACTTCTGTTCAAAAAGAGATTGAAGATGATTTTCCACATTTACCTTTAGGTTGTTCTATTGTTCTGGAGAAAAAAACAAAAGAGACAATTCTACAAAATATTAAAAAAGCTACATCACTAAATGCAAGCCAATTAACAAATAAAATCACAAATTTTCAACATCAAACTAATTTACCTTTAACCTTAAATAATTTTATTGAATTTTATCATATCCCAATTGAAACAATCTACTCTAAAAAAGAAACATGGTCTAGTTTATGTCAAAAAGCTGGAATGATAAAAGATCTTGAAAGTATAAATGAAAAACAGATTTATTCAGCTATTAAGAATAAGTGGTTATCAACCAATTCTACTAGCTATTTCAATTTCATTTTAATGATTGCAAAAAAAGGTTTTAATATAAGAATTGATGATTTCGAAGAAAATCAAAAAACCATGCTTTTAATGTTGCATTATGATGTTTGGCAAAATGCTGGAGGATTTGATTCTTTAGAGAAAAGTATAATTCAGATAGGAAAAAATAAAACTCTTGTGAATGAGATTATAGAAGTCCTAGAGATATTAATTGATAAAATTGGTTTTAAAGAAATTGATATTCAATTACCTTATAAACAACCATTAAAATTACATGCTAGATATACGAGAGATCAAATATTAGCAGCTTTCCGTTTAAGTACATTTGATAAAAAATCATCTAATCGAGAAGGCGCAGCAGAAAATAAAAGTTTAAACACAGAAATACTTTTTATTAATTTGATTAAATCCGAAGAAAATTTTTCTCCTACAACTATGTATGAGGATTATGCTATAAGCGAAACGTTATTTCATTGGCAATCACATAATGCTTATGGCCCAGAAACTAGTAAAGGGGTTTCGTACATAAACCATCTTGAAAACAATAAAAAAATATTACTTTTTATTAGAGAAAAAGACAAAGATGAAAATAAAAACACAATTGGATATGTTTTTATTGGAGAAGGTATTTTTAAAGAAACAGAAGGTTCAAAACCAATGAATATACAATGGGAATTAAACGAACCAATACCAAATTATCTTTGGACAGAATCTGCAAAAATGTCAATAGGTTAATTTAGAAAACATGATAGAACATTCAATCTTAGAAATTCCAACTGTACTTAATCCACCTATAAAAATTATAGACGTTATTTACAATTGTCCTGTTTGTGAGTACGAAATTGAAATAGATATGTTTGTCGATGATAATAGTTTTGTTAAATGTGATATTTGCGATCACATAACAAAATTTAAAATTAAAAGAATCTGAATTGTCAAAAGGCAATTACAGAAAGATAAGTTTGATAATTGGTGCGGGGCTTCGACTTCGCTCAGCCTGACAATTCTTCGTAATTATAAGGCAGGCAGAAAAAGCAAACCACAAAATAAAAAAAGCCACTATTCGCAGTGGCTTTTCTCATTCTTACTTATTCAACATCCAGATAAGGATTTAAAATTTCGGCTAATTCGTTTAGCCAATAGAAACCTTGTTCCAGATTTATTTTTTCGGTTTCGAGGGTTTCACAATCTCGCATCATGCTTAAGGCAAGCATGTAATTTACTTTGCGGATGTTTTTTGCCATCGTTTCGGGATCAATTGATTTGCTGAAGAAATCAGTTAACCGCAATTGGGTTTCTTTTGAAAGGGTGTTTGTACTCATAATCTCGAAATTTAGGAAATATAAAACCCGTATGGGTTAGCTGTCCTACGTCTTTCGAGAACACGTTGCAGTTGTTTCCAATACCGCCAGCGTACCATACGGGCAAAAATTTTTGTTGTGTTCATAATCTCGATGTTTAGGACTGCGAAGATACCAAAAATCACTTCATTTGTGCGGGTTTTCTTTAGCAATTTAAAAGGGTATCGATTTTTGGGGCTTATTGTTGCGGGGGGCTTCTCCCGTCCCGAAGTTTCGGAATCGGGAAGTTCAGCCTGACAATTTCGACTTCGCTCAGCTTGACAAATTTGGTATGCTTTTATTTTCTTAAAGGACAAACTTTGCGGAGTTTCTTGTGTGATTTCTCTCTTCGTTCGAAATGACAAACTAAACCGAATTTTCGCTTTATAGAATCGCAAATTCACCTTTAAAAAAACTGGAATTATTTTCTTAATGTTTTATTAACTCACTTGGCTTTTCATTCTAAAAAAGATAGCTTTGAGAATAATCATTAAATATAAACCGATATGAAAATTCAAATCAATACCGACAAGAACATCGAAGGACACGAAAGATTAGCAGCTTATTTTTCTGAAGAATTAGAAAAAGGTTTAGCTCGTTTTGAAGAAAAAATAACCCGCATTGAAGTACATTTTGGAGATGAAAACGGTGAAAAATTTAGCCTAAATGATAAAAAATGTGTGATCGAAGTTCGTATTGCCAACTTACAACCCTTAACCGTAACAGACCACGCTGATACGCTTGAAAAAGCTTTTAGCGGCGCTCTTGCAAAAGCAAAAAAATCACTTACTACGACTTTCGAAAAAATGAAAGCGCATTAATTTATATAGTATCAAAATCTAAAAATGGCATTATCTCTAATCCTGATAATGCCATTTTTTTAGCGATTGTATATTCAATATAGTCCAATTACATTGTACTATTTTCATATTACATCGGCATTATACCGGAAAACATTGGACTAAAACATAAATAAATTGGTATTATTTGAGTAAAGCGGTCATTTCTTCCCAATGCAATATTTTGACTTTCTCGTTTAGCGTGTTGGCACTTTTTACCATTGCATTGGCGATATCGCTTGCTTCGATTCCTTTGTATTTATTTGTTCCTCCAACAAATAACGGATTGATGAATTTAAAAATTCCGATAAATACTTTTTCCAGAGGCCGGCTTTCTTTCCGGTCTCCTAAAATCATCGATGAACGAAAGATATACGTATGATCAAGATTCAAATTGATAATATCTTGTTCGGTTTCGCCTTTCATTCTGGTATAAAATATCGAAGATTTTGCATTAGCGCCAATTGCCGAAACTAAAAAGACTGATTTTGCTCCGTTTTCTTTTGCCAGTTTTGCAGCCAGAATGGGATAATCATGATCGATTTGATAATAGCGTTTTTTATCGGGTGTTTTCTTTTGTGTTGTTCCAAGCGCGATAAAAACCTCATCTACATGAATGTCCTTTACGACTTCTGGCAATGTATTAAAATCACCAATTAGCGTTTTTAGTTTTGGATGTTTAATATTTAGCTCTTTTCTAACTACAATTACAATTTGTTCATAATTGGTATTATTGAGTAAAGTTTCCAGAATATAAGATCCTACTAATCCGCTTGCTCCGTATACAATTGCTTTTTTCATAAGTAAGGCGATTTGTTTCCTCGAAGTTAGAAAATTATAGGACTACTTTATAAATAAACTTTTTGAGCTGAGTTTTTAAACACATAGAAACATAGATTTTATTACTTTAGAAAAAGGTAAAAATAAATGACATATCATTTAAACATAGTTCGTAGAGAGAAAATTTTGCCCCGAATACTATAACTTTTAATCTCTTTCTATGTGCTAAATATTTTCTCGCAGATTTTGCAGATAAAGCAGATTTTTTCTAATCTTTTTTAATATAAAGCTCCAGCGGAGCGTTATATCTATAGCTAATTTAGTACACGCAATTATAATCCAGCTCCAGCGGAGCGACATATTTTTTTTGCACGATTCGATATGTCACCCCGATGGGGTTTTGTTGACGTATATTTTTATTTTCTATAGATATAACGCTCCGCTGGAGCTCTACATATATTGCTTTGATGTTTTTTATAAATATTCGTATTGATGGAATTTAAAATAAATTATATCAAAAAACCTTAATTAAGATAATAATAACGCTTTTTGATATTGTAAGAAGTAATTTTGCAATCCCAAAAGAGGAACCTGGTTTTTGAAATAAACCGAGTTTCTTAATTGAGATTATCCATTACAAATTATTAAAAATTACCCTCATGAAAAAGCAACTACTCGTATTATTAATCGCAGTATTTATAGGCTTTGGCGCAAATGCGCAAGTAAAATCATCTGAAACAAATGTGCTGGTTTTGATCTATTCTCAAAGCGGCGGAACTTATAAAATGGCAAAAGCTATTGCCGAGGGAATTCAGGAATATCCGAATACTAAAGCGACTTTAAAACGTGTTCCTTCTATAAACACAAAAGAAAAACTAAATGCTGACGTCGAGAAATTACCAATTGCAAATATCGAAGAATTGGCCAATTATGACGGAATCGCTTTTGGAAGCCCGGTTCATTTTGCAAATATTAGCGCTGATATGAATTACTTTTTCAGCCAGAGTATTCCGCTTTGGACTTCGAGAGCTTTAGAAGGAAAACCAACAACCGTATTTATGTCGGCTGGATCCGGAGCAGGAAAAGAAGCGGCGATTTTATCTTTTTGGAATATTCTTGCGTCACACGGAATGGTGATTGTACCCACCGGAATTATGGGAATGGCAACTTTAGACAAAACAGTTCCGCAAGGAAATACTCCGTTTGGCGCAACTTCGCTGGCTGGATCGCCTGTTGGACCCCGCCCTTCTCAAAGCGAATTGAATTTGGCTAAAGAACAAGGAAAGGCTTTGGCAAGAGTGGCTTCGGGATTGAAAAATACAGAGAATATAAAGTCTGTAAAAACAACATCTACAGAAACTAAAATGGATATCAACAAAACTTTAAAAGACAATAATATCGTACTTCCTGAAGCTCCTAAACCGGTTGGAAATTACGTTCCGTTTACGATTTCGGATCATAAAGTATATATTAATCAGGTGGCGCTGAAAGACGGAAAGATTTTAAATCCGGGAAAAGTTGGCGCAACGGTTACAGAAGATCAGGCGAAAGAAGCAACGTATCAAACGATGCTAAATGTTATTGCAGTTTTGAAAGAGGCTTGCGGAGGCGATTTGAACAAGGTAAAACAATGCGTGCAACTGACAGGATATTTTAATACTACTCCGGAATATACACAACATGCCGCTCTTATGAATTCGGCTTCGAATTTGACGGCTTTGGTTTTTGGTGAAAAAGGAAAACACGCGAGAGCAACAATTGGTGCGGCTTCGTTACCTATAAATTCGGCTGTAGAAATTCAGGCGATTTTTGAAATTGAATAAAGAGGAGATTTTACCGCAAAGGGCACAAAGGATTACGCAAAGGTCGCGAAGTTTTGTGAATTATGCTTTGCTTTGAGATCGCAAAGAGATTGTATTTAAAAATGTTAGAAGCACTGCTGTGCGTCTCTACGGAAAATTGGAACGTTACTTATATTAAAATGACATTTCGACTTTGCTCAGAATGACAAGAGTACACTAAAAACTGAAACTGAAAACTGTTTCGCGTGAGGGATAGAAGCTATCCGCCGCGGCGGAGTGGATAGCCCGACAGCAATAAAGAAAGGGGCCGACTAAGCGATTTGCATAGTTGGCCCCTTTTTTTATTGGTGGCACGCCCAGATTACTGACGTAATTATTATGATTTTGGTAATGGAGCTCCAACGGCGATATCGCAACGATGTCCGGGTTTTCCGTGCGCTGGATTCATTCCGTCTGCTACTGCTTCTTCGGTGCTTAATAAGGCCGGAACTGCATTATTTGCCGGTGGCGGCGTAACGGTAAAGTTTTGCGATGTTGTTCCGCTTTGTGCTGTATTGGTCGCAGGTTTTGCTACAGGAGAGTTTAAAGGTGATCCTACCGGAATATCACATCTGTGACCTGGTTGTCCGTGTGCCGGATTCATTCCTTTGGCCACTTTTACAGGAGTAGCTGTTGTAGTTACTACTTGTTGCTGGCCTGCATTTACTTGTACTGGCTGCGATGTTTGTGTCGCAGTTTGGCCTTGCTGTGCGGGAGCCGAATTTAATGGCGCGCCAACTGCAATATCGCAACGATGTCCGGGTTGTCCGTGAGCGGGATTTATTCCTTTTGTATCGCTCATTACGGTGTTAGGATTCGTAGCAGGATTTTGAACTACCGACGGTGTTTTTGTCGTGTCTTTTGCTAATCCTAGTTTAACCAATTCGGATGTTGGTGTGTTTTCCTGCGGTTCTAATTCTTTCTTGCAAGAGGTTAAAACTAAGGAAGTAACAAATATTGAGGTGATAAGTATTTTTGGATTCATGATGTATCGATTTTAAAGCACTCAAATATAGTAAGATTTCACCATATAAGTAATATAAGATTTGTATTGCTTTTTCATTTAATCTCGCAAAGGCGCAGAGGCGCAAAGTTTTTGGTTTTTCTTTGACTTAGTGGGATTTGTTTTAAGTTTTTTAATTTCAGCATTGAGAATCTCGCAAAGGCGCAAAGTTTTTGTTTCACGCAGATTTAAAAAAATTTAAGCAGATGAACGCAGAGAATTTTATAAATTTAATCTGTTATCATCTGCGCGAAACTAAATCAATTTGAATCTTTTTCATATGTGGCTCTAAAATAAAAACTTTGCGACTCTGCGCCTTTGCGAGATTAATTATTTATAATACTTGCAATGAACTTACATCACTTATATGGTTGGAAAATTCCCTAACTTTAAATCCAAAACAAAACCTCTCATGAAAAAATCAATTCTACTTTTATTATTTGTTGCCTCATTTGCCAATGCACAAACGTCTGAAAAAGACAAAGTCAACCAAACGATCGATGCCTGGCATAAGGCTGCGGGCGAGGTAAAATTTGACGATTACTTTAATCTGATTGCCGAAGACGGAATTTTTATTGGAACTGACGCTACCGAAAACTGGACTAAAAAAGATTTTAAAGTTTGGGCAAAACCGTTTTTTGATAAAGGAACAACCTGGAATTTTAAGGCTCTGGAACGTCATGTCTTTTTTGATAAAACCGGAAAAATTGCCTGGTTTGATGAATTGCTAAATACGCAAATGAAAATTTGTCGCGGTTCTGGTGTTTTGGTTAAGGTGGGGAAAGAATGGAAGATTCAGCATTATGTTTTATCGATGACAATTCCTAATGACGAAGTGGATGCGGTGATCAAAATAAAAGCGCCTATCGAAGACGTTTTGATTGCGAAGCTTCAGAAAAAATAAACATTTTCGAACTTTGTTCTTATAATCCTAACTTTTCTAGCGCTTTACGGCGTTGTATATCAAATTAATTATAATACAATTGGCAATTTTATCCGTAAATTAGAAGTTGAAAATAACATACTCTCAAAAAAATGGATCGAATTTTACAAAATTGACTAAAATAAAAGATCGACCTCTATTTTATTAGCCCTTAAAATCAAAATCTTTATTTTTTTTTAACTTTGACCCCAAAAAAAATAGGGTTAAATAAAGTATTTGAAAAATGAAAATAGAAAAACGCTGGATCATTTCCTTTATTATTATAAGTATTGTTTGTATTACGGGCGCGTTTTGGCCAACAGTTACTGAAAATAGTTATGTATTATCTGAATTTGGAACAACAGATCATATCGTTCCTGCCGATGTTGCCTGGATGTTAACTTCCTGCTGTCTGGTTTTGATCATGACGCCGGGATTATCTTTTTTTTACGGTGGAATGGTAGGCCGAAAAAATGTGATTTCGACCATGTTGCAAAGTTTTATTTGTTTGGGCGTTGTAACGCTTTTATGGGTTGTTGTGGGTTTTAGTCTGGCCTTTGGCGATCCTGTAGGTTTTGGTTCCGGAGAGCATTTTTATAGCTTTTTTGGTAATCCTACCACTTTTGCTTTTATGGATTATGTGGGCGTTTTGCCTCATAAAGAATTAGCAAGCACGATTCCGTTTATGTTGTTTGCGTTGTTTCAGATGAAATTTGCGATTATTGCTCCAGCAATTATTACGGGTTCGTTTGCAGAGCGCGTTCGCTTTATATCGTATTTACTATTCATTAGTTTGTTTACCATTTTTATTTATGCGCCTTTGTGCCATTCGGTTTGGTATCCTACAGGTGTTTTAGGAAGTTATTTTGGTGTGAAAGATTTCGCCGGAGGAACTGTCGTGCACATGAGTTCAGGTTTTGCTGCTCTTGCCGGAGTTTTGGTTTTAGGAAAAAGAAAAAATAGTGCTCATATACCAACCAATATTCCGTTTGTATTATTAGGAACGGGAATGTTATGGTTTGGATGGTTTGGTTTTAACGCTGGTTCGGCTCTTGCGGCCAACGGAACTGCTGCCATGGCTTTTGCCACAACCACAACATCATCTGCCGCTGCAATGTTAACCTGGGTTTTCTTTGATAGAATGAATGGTAGAAAAGTTTCGGCGCTTGGTGCTTGTATCGGGGCTGTTGTAGGTTTAGTTGCTATAACGCCTGCTGCGGGATTTGTATCGGTTCCTGAAAGTATGTTTTTCGGTTTCATCACGGCTTTGGTTTCTAACTCGGTTGTAAATTGCCGTTTCTCTAAACGATTTGATGATACACTTGATGTTTTTGCCTGTCACGGTGTTGGCGGAATTATGGGAATGATCCTGACTGCGATTTTTGCTCATGGCGAAGATGCAAGTTTACTTCACGGTGGATGGAATGTTTTCGGTCACCATATGATGGCTTTAGTTTTGGTTTCTATCTTTACTTTCTTCGGAGCTTATTTCTTGTTTAAAGTAACGAACTTTATAATCCCGCTTCGTGTTTCTGAAGAAAACGAACATATTGGTCTTGATTTGTCTCAACATGATGAAACACTTGATCCTAAATTAAAACCTATTACTGAGGCGCATTACGGGTAATTTTTTTTGCCACAGATTGTAGAGATTAAAATGATTTCTTTGACTGTGTTAAAAAATAGTTTGCCACGAATTACACTAATTTTCACTAATTTTTTCTGCTATCTAGCTAAATTGATTCGTGGAAATTCGTGAAATTCGTGGCTAAAAACTTAACCACTTTAGTTCCTACCGAACATTTTTATTGGGTGTACTAATCTAATTTTCTACCGACATTCAACTCCTAAAAGAGTATTTTAAAAAATCTTTTTAATCCGTGTAATCTGTGGCAAAAAATTAGCACCAATTCATCGAATTCGGGACAAAAAAACTTTAAACCTAATTCGGCTATTTTCATTCGTTTATATTCCTTAATTTTGCTGAAAATTTTTGTAAAAGTGGGAAGTAAAAATAAACTAAAAAGATTCAGAGAAAACGAAACGTTTGAAAACGTTTTTCAACCAACCAGAGAAGAAGTTGTAGGCGATTTAATGCCTTTGAAAGGGAAATGGAACTCTGATTTCTTTAAAAATGATAATCCATTAGTTTTAGAATTAGGATGTGGAAAAGGAGAATATTCTGTTGGATTAGCAGAAAGATATCCTAACAAAAATTTTATCGGTATCGATATTAAAGGAGCTCGTTTCTGGAGAGGTGCAAAAACTGCTGTAGAAACAGGGCTTCATAATGTGGCTTTTATTCGTACTCAAATCGAATTGATCGACCATATTTTTAATGAAAATGAAGTAGACGAAATCTGGATTACTTTTCCGGATCCGCAAATTAAATACAAAAGAACAAAACACAGAATGACGAATTCGGAGTTTTTGAAATTGTATAAAAAAATCCTTAAAAAAGACGGTGTCGTAAATCTTAAAACCGACAGCGAATTCATGCACGGTTATACTCTTGGATTGCTTCACGGTGAAGGACACGAGGTTTTATATGCCAACCATAACGTATATACAAACGAAGGAAGTCCAGAAGAAGTTACTGCTTTTCAGACTTTTTACGAGAAACAATATTTAGAAATTAACAAGGCAATTACGTATATTCGCTTTAAAATTAAAGACTAATTTAATTTTAAACACTTTTTCAAACCCATTAAATAACTGAATGGCATTACTTACCCCATTACTTTCAGGTTTTATTGCCGCTTTCATTGGGATTATTCCGCCGGGATTAATCAATATGACAGCAGCTAAAGTAAACATGAAAGAGGGGAAAAAGAACGCCCTTTGGTTTGTTGCCGGTGCCGTTTTAGTGATCTTTTTTCAGGTTTCACTTGCGGTTTTATTTGCTCAGGTAATTGATAATCGCCCTGATGTGGTTACGTTATTACGCGAGGTTGGGTTTGCTATTTTTTCTATTCTTACGATCTACTTTTTGTTTATCGCAAAAGAACCTAAAGCCAAGAAATCGAAGATTAAAAAGAGCAGCAAAAAAAGCCGTTTCTTTTTAGGAATGTTACTTTCCGGCCTGAACTTTTTCCCTATTCCGTATTATGTTGTAGTGAGCGTTACGCTGGCTTCGTACCATCTTTTTGCATTCGAAAACAACATTATTTTTACTTTTGTATTCGGATCTGTTTTGGGCTCGTTTGCCGCTTTATACAGTTACATTGGTTTCTTTGGGAGAATAGAAAAGAAGACCGATTATATCATGCGAAACATGAATACTATTATTGGTAGTATCACTGGAATCATTGCTATTGCTACACTTTTTAATATTTTGAATTACTATTTTGGGTAAAAATATCTGTAGCAGATTAAATGATTTTTAATTTTAATCTGCATAAAACTTAAAATTTACGAACTAAAGTAAAATCATTTTTAATCCTTTAATCTGTGGCAGAAAACATGGCTGAAGATAATTTTTTTGAAAGGGTTTATACAATCGCCAGACAAATTCCATACGGAAAAGTAACTTCTTATGGCGCAATTGCAAAGGCTTTAGGAACGTCTCGTTCTGCCCGAATGGTAGGCTGGGCAATGAACGCCTGCCATAATATGGATGACATTCCTGCGCACAGAGTCGTAAACAAAAAAGGCCTCTTGACCGGAAAACACCATTTTGACGGAACGAATTTAATGCAACAACTTTTAGAAAGCGAAGGTATTGAAGTAGTTGATAATCAAATTATAGATCTCGAAAAACACTTTTGGACACCTGAAATTGAATTTTAAAGGTTTTTGAACCATATAAGTTATATAAGTTCAACTTCTTTCTATTCGTCTAGTTTGTCATCCCGAGGAACGAGGGATCTCCGCAAGAAATTCCGCAAGCAAGGTTTTCAATCTTTGTCGAGCTACCAACGGAGAACCCTCGTTCCTCCTTTAGATTTGTTTTTTGAAATTTAATTAAATTTATGATTGAGAAAGGAAGCAAAAGTAAACTGTTCGTTCCTGCGAGTTCGTGACTCAT
>NZ_CADCSU010000052.1 GCF_902804475.1 Flavobacterium bizetiae | reverse complement strand
GTATTTAGAACGCTAATTTTCAATTATTATCAGATAAATTTAGCAAACGTTATTAATCAAATAATAACCCATTTTCAGGAAATTGGTAAATCATTTATTTTATATATTTTTGAGGGTTTGTAGTACATTTAACCCTTTATTAAATCACTTGAGTGGATAAAATCTCATTAGAATAAGTGTTTAAAAAACAATTTTTTAATATTTTTCACCCATCAATTTAAAACCAAACAAGATGAAAGTAAAAGTCATAGGAATTCCTGTTCAGGATCAGGAAAAGGCATTACAATTTTATACTAAAAAATTGGGTTTTATAAAAAAACATGATGTGCCATTATGCGAAAACAATAGATGGTTAACGATAGTTTCTAAAGAGGAACCTGACGGAGTTGAAGTTTTATTAGAACCTTCACCGAATCATTTTGAGCCATCAAAAACATATCAAAAAGCATTGTTTGAAGCCGGAATTCCGTATACGCAATTTAATGTTGATAATCTTCAGGAAGAATACGAAAGGTTAATTCAGCTGGACGTTGAATTTAGCATGAAGCCAACTGAAATGGGAAATGTAAAAATTGCGATTTTAGATGATACATGCGGGAATAAAATTCAGTTGATTGAGATTATATCCTAATTTCTATTCATCATTATGATAGTCCCAGCGGGGTGATATATAGTAATTAAATGTCGCTCCGTTGGAGCATTTCTAACTAAGAATTAAATAATTTATTTTTTAAACCTATAATGATAAAACAATTAAAAAAAGGCGAGAGATCTGAAATGGTAAAAGATTTTAGCCGTGATTTGTTCCTTGATAATCTTCACAAAAAATATTCAATAAAATGAAAGAATACAAAATAGCTAAAGGCTGGGCCATTTTTATATACATTCTAGCTGCATTATTTATTATACCTTTCGTGTTTGTTTTATTTTTGCCCTTAATGCCCGGAATGGAAAATGAAGTAACTCCTGATTTATATTGGTTTTTAGCTCTAATGTCAATCGCGATAATTTCAATAGTGATTATTGCAGTAATTGATACTTATAAAGGGAAATTTGTAATCGATAAAAACAGAATATTTTCGGTTGGTGCTTTCTCTACAAAGGAATTAATGCTGAATGAAATTAAAGGATATAGAGTTACGGATAAATTCCTTTTTATCGAACCAAAAGATGAGAATAAAAAACGAATAAAAATAAGCACCTATTTCGCCCATACAAACGGAATCAAAGAATGGTTATCCACTAATTATTCTGATCTTGACGTACTTCAGGCCAAGATAGAAAAAGAAGAAATATTAAAAAATCAGGAATTTGGAATCAATACTCAAGAAAGGGAAGCAAATTTAGCAAAAGCTTTTCGAACTTCTAAATTCTTAAATTGGACTAGCGGATTAATTGCAGGCTGGACTTTATTTTTTCCAACTCCTTATGAATATGCCATTCTTGCATCGATCGCATTTCCAATTATTTGTCTGATAATTTTAAAATATTACAAAGGGTTAATTAGAGTAGATGAACAAAAAGCCAAAACATATCCTACTATTTTCTGGGCCATTTTTTCTTCTTCAATAGGACTTTCCCTCAGAGCTTTATTAGATTTTCATATTTATGATTATTCAAAAGTATGGCTTCCGTCAATTGTTATTCTCTTAACATATCTGACTGTTTTATATGTTGGAAATAAAGAATTTACAAAAAATGATTCTAAAGCCAATTTCACAATTTTAGGACTTGCCATTTTTATATATGCTTATAGTTACGGTGCAGTTGTAACATTAAACTGCGTATACGATAAGTCAGAACCTACATTATACAACGCCAGTGTCTTAAGTAAGCGCGTTACTACCGGCAAGACAACAACCTATTATATTGAGTTAACACCTTGGGGAACTGAGAAAGAAAATAAAGAAGTTTCTGTTCCAAAAGATTTATATAACAGATTAGAATATAACGAAAAAGTAACTATTTATTTTAAGAAAGGCCGATTTGAAATTCCCTGGTTTAAAGTAACAGAAAATTAAGCAATTAGGTGACAGCGCAAAATCATAGAACTTTTGAACCAAATTATATAACACATTTTTTTGTGGTTTGAAGTAATTTTAATCTACGATAATTAGAATAGTAGATTCTTTTTAAAACAACTAAAAACAGCAAAATCATGCAAAAGAACATTACACGTTTGTTAATGGTATTCGTAATACTATTTTCATTTACAAGTTGCGAAGTTATTGGAGACATTTTTAAAGCCGGAATGGGATTCGGGATCTTTATTGTAATTTTTATTGTTGCGATAATCATCTTTATATTCGCTAAACTTTTTGGTGGTAAAAAATAAGACATAAAAAAATCCCGTTCACTTTATGCGAACGGGATTTCTTTTTATCTAAAAGCTATGTTTTATTTAGCGTACATTTTTGTTCTTAATTCCTGAACTTTTTCGTCGTCAAGATATTCATCAAACGTCATGTAACGATCGATTGCTCCGTTTGGTGTAAGCTCTACTACTCTATTACCAACAGTTTGTGCAAATTCGTGGTCATGCGTGGTGAAAATTACAGATCCTTTGAAGTTTTTTAATGAGTTGTTGAAAGCTGTAATAGACTCCAAATCTAAGTGATTTGTTGGTTCGTCTAGCATTAAAATGTTAGCACGTTCCATCATCATTCTAGAAAGCATACAACGTACTTTTTCTCCTCCTGATAATACACGGCTTGTTTTTAAAGCTTCTTCTCCTGAGAAAATCATTTTCCCTAAGAATCCTCTAATAAATACTTCGTCACGCTCTTCTTCTGTTTTTGCGTATTGACGTAACCAGTCTACCAATGTTAAGTCGTTCTCGAAGAATGAATGGTTTTCAGCAGGTAAATAAGCCTGGTTGGTTGTAATTCCCCAATCGAAAGTTCCTGCATCTGCTTTTTGCTGATTGTTTAAGATTTCGTAGAAAGCTGTTGTAGCGCGTGAATCCTTAGAGAAAAGAACTATTTTATCGCCTTTTGCCATATTCAAATCAACACCTTTAAACAAAAGATCTCCATCTATAGATGCTGCTAAACCTTCTACATTCAAAATCTGATCTCCTGCTTCACGATCCTGATCAAAGATGATCGCTGGATAACGACGGCTAGATGGTTTGATTTCAGAGATATTTAATTTAGAAATCATTTTTTTACGAGATGTTGCTTGTTTTGATTTTGCAACGTTCGCGCTAAAACGACGAATAAATTCTTCTAATTCCTGTTTCTTTTCTTCAGCTTTTTTGTTTTGCTGAGCACGTTGTTTTGCTGCCAATTGGCTAGACTCGTACCAGAAAGTATAGTTTCCTGAATAGTGATTGATTTTTCCAAAATCGATATCAGAAATATGCGTACAAACGGCATCTAAAAAGTGACGGTCGTGAGATACAACGATTACGGTGTTTTCGTAGTTTGCTAAGAAATTTTCTAACCAGGCGATGGTTTCAAAATCCAGGTCGTTGGTAGGCTCATCCATAATAAGCAAATCAGGGTTTCCAAAAAGCGCTTGTGCCAAAAGGACACGTACTTTTATTTTTCCCTCAAGATCGCCCATTAATGTATAATGATGCTCTTCTGTAATTCCCAAGTTAGACAACATCGATGCGGCATCAGAATCAGCATTCCATCCGTTCATTTCTTCAAACTGAACCTGAAGTTCTCCAATTCTGTCTGCGTTTTTGTCGTTGTAGTCTAAATAAAGTTCATCCATTTCTTTTTTAACAGCGTACAAAACTTTATTTCCCATCAAAACAGTTTCCAAAACCGTATGCTCATCGAACATGTTGTGATTTTGGTTTAAAACCGACATACGTTTTCCTGGTTCTAAATGGATATGACCAGAAGTTGGATCGATGTCGCCCGAAATGATTTTTAGAAAAGTAGATTTTCCAGCACCATTGGCTCCAATAACTCCATAAATATTTCCGTGTGTGAATGTGGTATTTACTTCGTCAAACAAAATTCGTTTGCCAAATTGAACTGATAAATTATTGACTGTTAACATGAATGTCTTTTTAATTAATTTGGTGCAAAAGTAGTAAAAAAGGTTCAGAGTTGCAAAGGTGCTAAGGGACTAAGTTTTTTTACCTGATAGAGATTTTTCACGCAAAGGCGCAAAGAAAAGTAAGTTTGTTTGAAAATTTTCTACCATATAAGTTATATAAGTGCATTTAAACGAAACTTACTAACCTCAAAAGACGAAAAACTTTGCGTCTTTGCGTACAAATTTCACCAAACTTATAATATCTTATATCACTTATATGGTTTAAAAACAAACTACAACTTGCTTTCTTTCGCCAACGCTACTTCTAAACTTTCGAAATTAGGCAACACTTTTGCAATCATTCCTTCTTTGTTTATAATAAAATGTGTTGGGAATGAATTGAGTTGCAAAGCTTCGTTCATGTATTCTTTCATATTTGGAATAACCGAATAAGACAAGGGCTTTCTGGCTAAAAATGCTTTTAATTGTTCCGGTGAATCTTCGGCCAGACTTATGAAGAGAATATCTTTTCGGTCTTTATACTCTTCTGTTAGTTTATTTACTTGTGGAAATTCTCTTATGCATGGCGTGCAATGGATGTACCAACATTTGATCACAATGATTTTTCCTTTCATTGATTCGTTGGTAACTAAATTTCCATTTAAATCTTTAAATGAAAATAAAGGAAAAGCAGTTCCTTCCATCTTGTAGTTTTTTAGGGCGTCAAAACCTATCTGATTTATGGTGGCTTTTATACTGGTATCTGATTTTGGCTGAATTTTGAATAGTTTATAATAATAAACTGCATCGTCTGATTTTAATTGGATTGGGATGTAGTTTCCGTTGGCCAATTGATCCAGGAAAGATTTTTTTGAAATTTCTTTTGAATTTGAATCTAATGCTATAAAATCTCTTGAAAGCATGATTTTTTTGCTTTGATAGGCTGACCAATCTGCGTATGTTTTTTGAATTTGAATGGGATCGACTTCAGGATTTCCGAATTTATTTTGGGCGAAGGAAAAAGTGAAAAATAAAAATGTGATTATAATGATGATGGATTTCTTCATGAAGTTTTGATGCAATTATTCTAAAGTCAAAAGTACTTAAAATAGTTATTAATTTGAGTTTAATTGTGGAGAAATGGCACGCGGATGAGACGGATTCGCTATCGCGAAAACGCGGATTTGCAAAGATTTTTTTTGTTATTACGCTCATTTTAGTCATTGCGAGGAACGAAGCAATCTCATTTGCTAAATCAATTGTTAGCGTGGTTGCTTCGTTCCTCGCAATGACAATATTGTGGTTACGTTACTTTTCAAGGGATTAAAATCCCTCGCTACAAAATAAATCATTCCTTCGGAATTTTATAAAAAGTTCCGGACAAACAAAACATATTGTAGGAATGGATTTTAATCCATTCTACGCGATAATAATCGACAATCTTGTTCGAAATATTGGGTTTGCTTCGTTCCTCGCAATGACTTACATTATTTAATAAAATATTTCACGACACCGAATTTCCTAGCCCTGATAGAAGTGGAAATCCTTTTATTTTTTCTCTTTAAAAAATAAAAGATTGAAACGGATTGCTTCGCCAATTCGCACTTTCAGGCTCGGGTGCGGGATTAGCTCCTAAAAAATCATCATCTCTTTAATTCATTATAAAACAAAAAAAACCTGGCAATAAAAATTGCCAGGTTCATAATGCGCTACCCGAGGTAAAAACCAAATAACAAATTACCTCAATTCGCACATTTTTCGAAATAAAAACTGGATTAAAAAATAAATAACCAAACTCAATTTTAACCGTCCTAATTTTTTTATTTCTAAATTTTTATTCTTTTAATTCTAATTTAAAAAGTTCATTACTTTCAGTGATTTTTTGTTTCCTGCTCTGTCTGTTACTATAACTACAAATATTTGTTTTGTTGAAAAGCTATAATTTTGAAGCAGTACTTCTTTGTTATTCTGAATGTTTCTATGACTTATTAATAATTGTCCGATGGTATTGAAAACGTCTACCTGAGCGATATCCTGATCATCATTCGTAACTGATAATGCATCGTTTTTGAAATAAGCAACTGTGGCATTATTTGCTTCGATAGGAGCTACTGACAGTTGTTTTGCTGTTGATTGTGAAGCGAAATAAGCGGCATAGGCTTTAGACAATTCAGATGAATTACCACAAGAAGATGCATCCCAGTTTACAGACCAGGTCATTAAACCTCTTAAAGAAGGATATGGTCCACCTGGCTGCATAGTGTATGTTCTTCCTGCAAAAGTGGTTCCGGTTCTTAGATAATTCATAGCACTAATTCCTTCTGCCGGTGTTAAATAACCGCTACCTGCTGCGCTTGGACAAGCTGGTAATGCAATAAGAACTTTTGAGGCCGGTAAACCATCAAAATGCATTCCTGTTGTACCAATGTTATATCCTTTTATCACCATATCGGTTAGGGCTGTTACCATGTTTGCTTTCTTGGCTGTACCATAATATTGACCATCTAATCCGTTTTCTCCTCCTGTATTATACAATTGTACGGCTAGCAAATCTAATTCGTTACGCAAGTTTTGAATGATTGGCACAAACGAACCAAAAGTATCGTTATAGGTAGAATATCCTCCTTGTACGTATTGTGTTTCAGGAGCTGCAGTTAATAAAAATCCAGGGCCATAATACGCTTTTAATTCTTTGAAAGCATCTACTACGTTTTTTAATCTTGGATAAGCAGAAATACCCGCATACGAGATATCTCTTAAACCTCCTGCATTAAAATTCATCGATCCTCCTTCAAAATCAATATCAACTCCATCAAATTGATACTCGTCGATAATTGCTTTTAGACCGTTAACAAAAATATTTTTTTGAGTTACATTGTCTAAAACAACATGTCCATTTTGACCTCCGATAGAAACAATAACAGGAACACCACTATCTCTTAAGGATTTTATATCATTTTTCAACAATTGCTTATTGAAAACTCCATTTGTCAAATATCTGGTGTCATTTGTAGTTAATACTGGTGTATAACCATCGCGATTAACGGTCTCTACGAAAGAATAATCGACTACGTTAAACTTACTTCCTACCATTTGAGAGAAATATAAAAACGGAGCGCCGGTATTTTCCCAAGAATGCGCATATCCTAAAATAATTTTAGATGGAAGCGGGATAAATCTATTAGTTCCTACCGGAGCAATTTTAATGGTATTGTTTAATGTAGTTACACCAGATTGATTATCGGTTGCTTTGATTACAACTGGATAATCCTGATAAGCAGCTGGTGTAAAATTATACGTATAAGTATTATTTGTACCTGCGGTCATGTTAAATGTACCTCCATTTATGGTGATGGTAACACCTGTAACTGATCCGTTACTATCAACAGCTGTAACTGAAATTGGCACAATCTGGAAAGAATTCTGATATACAGTAGTATTCGAAGGTGAATTCCAAGTAATTACAGGTAATGAATTAGGGCAGTTTGCACCTGAACAACTTAATGTAAAACTATATGTTTTTGAATCTGTTGTTCCGTTTGATGCAGTAGCCGTAACAGTTAACGTATGAGATACTCCAAACTGATTTGCTGCTGGTGTCCAAACCGATGTATAAGTTCCTGAAGAATTGGTAGCACTCAAACTTTGTCCATCTAAACTAAATACAACAGATGAAATTGTAGTGGCATCAGCAGCACTTAATGCAACACTTGCAACAAAATTAATCGCTGATCCTAAATTTATAGCTATCGCCGAAGCTGTTGGTGCTGTAATGGTAACTACTGGTTTAGTCGCAACCACCGCTTGTCTATTAAAATCATAAATCGTTGGAGCTGTTGGCATTGCAAAGTTGGCTAAGTTATTGGGATAATAAGTCACATCACCATTTTCCCAACCATTTAATTTTAAACTTAAAACCTGTGTATAACCTGCTACAACTGAATTATCAAAACTATAATTTCCTGATGCATCTGTTGTGGCAATAACACTTTTCCATGGATGTGTATTATCTGTCCAAGGCACCACCAATTCTACTTTTGCTCCTGCAACCGGGGTTGTTCCGTTTTTTACTGAACCACTAATTAGGTTGGTAACAGCCAATGCTGCTACTTTTGCTGTAGAACCGGTACTAAAGTTATAAATTGTTGGGTTTGCCGGAACTGGGAAATTTGCCAGATTATTTGGTAAATAAACTACTTCTCCGTTTTCCCAGGTATTTAGTTTTAAGCTGGTAATTGTTGTATATCCTGCAACAACGGCATTGTCAAAATTATATTTACCTTGTGCATCTGTGATGGCGATAACACTTTTCCATGGATGTGTATTATCTGTCCAAGGTAAAACGATTTCTACTTTTGCACCCGAAACAAAATTGGCTCCGTTTTTAACGGTTCCGCTAATTTTATTTGTTGGCGTTACCACAACATCCTGAGTAAGGTTTAATGTTTTATTGGCATTCAAATTAGAATAAACTGTTGATGCCGGAGTAAACGTTTGTCCTGTTAAAGCTGCCGTTATCGTATAATTTCCTCCTGAAGGTAAACTTAGCGAGTACGCTCCGCTTGCGTTTGTAACTGCTACATAACTTCCTCCTGTAAAAGAAGCCGTAACGTTTACGCCAGAAACCGGAGTTGTATTACTTAAAACAGTTCCGCTTACCGTATAATTAACAATTGGCGCGCCCTGAACAAAGTTCAAGGTTTTGTTGGCATCAATTGCATTATAAACTGTAGAAGCCGGTGTGTATGAGAATCCTGATTTTGCAGCTGTAACTGTAAAATTAAGTCCTGCTGTTAAACCTGCAACGCTATATACTCCGCTTGCATTCGAAACGGCTGTTAAAACTGTTGTTCCTGATGTTGCTGAAACTGTTACGCCAGAAACTGGAGTTGTTCCGTCAAGAACTGTTCCGCCAACGGTATAAGTTGGTTGAGATCCGTTTATGATTACAGCGGTTTGATTTACTGTAACATTATTTAACGTTACCGGAACAAAAGTATAAGACGCTTTTAAAGCTGTAAGTGTATAATTTTGTCCGGAAGTCAGGTTATTAAATGTAAAATTTCCGCCAGTAGAAACTACTGTTTGCAATACTACATTGCTTGCATTACGCAATTCTACAGTAACATCCGGAACTAAAGCTGCTCCGTTTTTTACAGAACCTGCAATACTCACTGTTCCCGGAACTACGCTTCCAAATGAAGTATCAACCTGAGTCAGTAATGAATTAGGAACAGAGCCTCTGGTGTCCTGAGATAATTCCCAAACCATACCTCCTGCAAGATTTTTCGATTTGATGTACTGCACTTTTAAATCCATAGATTGTTTATCTTCATAAGAAATAAACTGTTTTAAAGTGGCATTGTATAAATAAGGAACTTTTGTTGTGTTATCGAAATAACGTACCCATCCTGCTGAAGCTGCACTTGGAGTCACTAACATCGTATTTGGATCTAAGTATGCATGAGAATTCGTTACCGGATTCCCTACTAAATCGCAAATTTCGATACTTCCTGAACGTTCGCAGGCTCCTGCTCCATCCCAGGTTCCGATAGGATTTTGTGGATTGGTACATCCCGGAACTATATCTCTTGGAGCTGAAACGAATAATCCCGGTAAATTAGGATTGGTTCCGTTATTGGCGACATGATCAAATTTCTTTCCGTAGAAAGGTAATCCCATGATTAATTTATTGGCAGGAAAACCAACAACATTTAGATATTGATTCGTTAATTCGTCTAATGATTCTGATTGTGCTGCGCCATATAACGGATCGTTTGTGTTTCCGCTTGCGTATAGAGGGGCATTGTAGCATGTTTTATCATACCAATTTCCGCCAAAATCATAGCCAAAATAGGTAATGTAATCACAATAAGTCGAAATGTCTTCTGTCATTCCGTATTGTGTTCTGTTGTTTGGTCCTAAGTATTGTTTGGATACATTTCGAACATTGTTTCCGGCAGCAATAGTAACTAGTTTGTTTGGCATTGCCTGACGCATTGCTTTCAATAAATAAACTAAATTTTTGTTGTCGTCCGGGCTGTACTTTTGCGGAGGAATTGGTGCTCCGTTGATTACTTCAGTACCATCTGTTCCTCCAGAAAGAGGATATTCCCAATCGATGTCGAAACCATCAATAAAGGGATATTTGGTAATAAAGTTTGCCATGTCTGCAGCCAACGCGGCTCTTGCAACAGGGCTTGCTGCAATTGGAGAAAGATCCTGACCTTTAGTCCAACCTCCAACAGAGATTAAAACTTTCAAATGCGGGTACTTTTGCTGAAGCTTCATTAAGTCATAAAAGTTACCTTTGACCGGAGCATCCCAAGGGATTCCGCCTTCCATATGCTCAAAATCAGCATAACTATCCAAACATAATAGTTTGGTATTCTCCGGATGCGCAGGATCAAAAGTTGTCCCATAAAAAGAATAATTCAAATGCGTCAATTTACTTCCGTCGATCTTGGGGATATTAAAATCCCTGGCATAGATAGACCATTGCGCATAATACCCTACTACCTTTTTTCCGTGAGCTGGTTGGGCTAACGCGAGTAAGGGAAACAGTAACAAAAAAAGCAATCTGTAATAATGTTTCATAATTAAGTTAATATTGGTTAATAGAAAAAAAATAAATATTCCAATTACAGTTCGTTGTGCGCCAAAAACGGCACATAAAAAACCATAACCGGGTTTCAATAAATTGCAAATAGAAAACATTGCAACTCAGTGGAATTAATTCATATTACTTCTAAAAATAAATACTACTATTACCGATTTTCCATAATCATTAGTGATAGCACTGATTGATATTTATTTAAATCAAAAAAAAATTAGGTTAGCAAATGATAAATTTGGGGTTCATCAATTTTAATACTTACTTGTTTGTCATGTTTCTGCTTTATTCTGTTTTATTTGGTATTAAATGTTAATAATGCTTATTTGGTTACTATATTTTTATTTGATTTAATGTCTTTGATCTAGTTGCTTTTACCATATTCACCTCTACCAGAAATGTCTGGTAGAGATAAATAAATTACTAAATAATCATGGTAACAAAACTTACTAAATACTAACTCAAACCAAACTCTTTAAATTAATTTTTTAAGACTTGCATATACTGATAACTCAACATCTGCGTGATCTTTTGAATTACATTGTTCGATTAAACTTTTTAGATCATCTGCTTTTAGAGTTGATTTATTATCTAATACCAACAATAATTCCTGCGATGCATCTGTTAGTTTTTTAGACAAAGGCAAAATTGGCTGTACCAAAGGTGCATTGGCACTCAAAGCAACTAACTCTTTGTTTAGTGCGATCCATTTATTAAAAAATGCCGCTACTTTTGCTTTATTTTCTGGTGTTTTATTTGCCAGATATTGCGCTACTGCATCATCAAAAGCTAAAGAATCTTTGGCATCCGCACCACAAGCATCTGCAAAAAGTGTAAACGGAGAATACATTTGATATTCTGTTCCGCCTTTATTACGTGTATATCCTTTTAATGGCTCACAAACATTCGAAAATTCATATAATGATGCAATATTTTGATCGTTTGTGATGTTTCTTAAAATCACATCTTTATTGCGAATGTGTGTTATTCCTAATTCTTCTAATCTAAAAGAAACTACATCCAGACGTTTGCGCATATTGGCTACATCTGTAATATCTTCTGCTGACCAAAGTCTTTCTGCAATTGCAGCCGTTCTTGGCCAAAGTCTTGAATCGATTGTTGTTGGAGTTACAAGTTCTGTCCACATTGTCGCTTCTCCTCCTAGTATTCTGGCTTTTTCTTCGGCTGTAAGATTTGCTCCTTTTGGCATTGGGTCATTCAGGTAATGGCTTGCAATTGGATACATTAAATCGATATAATATCCGTTTGATAAAACTGTTTTATAGCCTTTTTTTACTGCATCAACCAATGACTGACCTGCAATAACGCCTTCGTTAGGCCCTCTCCAGGAGTGAATAATAGCATCTTTTGACATGTTTTTTGTCAAAATTTCTTCCCATCCCATTAATTGTTTACCATGTTTTTTAAGCATTGGCACTAATTGCATGGTAAAATAAGTTTGCAATTCATGATTGTTTGCTAACTTGTTTTTCTTCATGAATTCCTGAATCTTTGGGTTTGCATCCCAGTCTTTACCTTCGTTTTCATCTCCCCCGATATGAAAATAAGCGCCTGGGAATAATGGACAAACCTCATCAAAAATTTCACTTAATAATTGATATGTTTTAGGATTTGAAGGATCTAATGTTGGTGAAAAAATACCAGCATTTCTTTCAATTCCATAGGTAGTGATTGCTGTACCTTGAATATTTTTTTCAGAAGTTCCACCTGTCAATGTAATCACTTTGCTTCCTATTTCCGGGTAAGCCGTAAGTATTGCAGATCCGTGACCTGGAACATCTATTTCCGGAACTACCAAAATACCGCGCTCATCGGCGTATTTTACGATATTTTTGATTTCCTCTTGTGTGTAATACATTCCATCTGAAGCTACATCAATTAGCTTGCGATGTTTTTTCATTTCGATTCTCCAACCCTGATCGTCTACTAAATGCCAGTGAAAAACGTTCATTTTCATAGCAGCCAATGCATCGATATTTCTTTTGATCACATCAACCGGCTGAAAATGTCTCGAAACATCAATCATTAAACCTCTCCAGGTAAATCTGGGAAAATCTGAAATTTTAGAGCTTGGAAAATAAAATGAGTTGTTATTATTCTGCAACATTTGTAACAACGTTTCAAGACCATGTAATACTCCTAAATCGTTGGTTGCATTTATTGTAATCTGGTTTTGTTTGATATCTAAATGATAACTTTCGTCTTCGTACAAACCAATTTTTCCGCTTTTAGTACAATTGATTTGAAGTGAAGCGTTAGGAACTTCATTTAATTTCGTAATAAAACCCTGTTCGAAAAATATACCGGTTCTACCATCTAAGCGACGTAAAAAACGAGTCACTCCACTAAAAATTCGAGGATTAGGGTTTCCGGTAATGTTTACTTTAAAATTTTTATTTAAAGCAAAATTTCCGTCGTTTACAACAACACTCTGAGGCCAGGGCATAAGATTTAGCTGCTCTTTTTTGATTTGAGCACTAGAAGTTACACCTGCTAATAGTAGGACTAATAAATATTTCATTTTTTACTGTTTTTGAAAAAGATGTTATCCGCAGATAACAGTATTAAATAAATAAGAAACAAGACTCAGAATGATCTCTTTGAATCCTCACTTTCCTTATGAGATCAATCTGAATTTTGTAATGTGATCCGCTCTCACCCGAATCTTAAATTGTTATTCTAGTAATCAAAACGTTTAAAGGCTTCGATTGCTTCGTATTCTGCCAATCCTAAATCATCGTATAGAATTGCTGTATTTTTGTTACGGTCTTCGGCTCTCACCCAGAATTCTCGAGAATCGTTTCCTTGAAACATTACTCTGTCTTTTTGAGATTGATGGTATAAAATTGCATGACGTTTTAATAATACTTCTGATGGAGAAAGCGGAACGGCCATGTCGATTTCGTGAATGTCCCATTCGTGCCAAGCTCCTCTGTACAACCACAACCAGCAATCATCCATGTATTTTTCTGGTTTTAATTCTTTTAAAGCTGCAAAAATCGCGTTCAGACAAACTTCATGCGTTCCGTGTGGATCTGCCAAATCTCCTGCTGCAAAAACCTGATGTGGTTTTATTTTGGCAATGATATCTTTTACAATTGCAATATCTTCAGCGCCTAACGGATTCTTTTTTACCTGTCCTGTTTCGTAAAAAGGAAGATCTAAAAAGTGTGTATTTTCATCTTTTAAACCAATGTATCTTGTAGCAGCATAAGATTCTCTTCTTCTGATTAGTCCTTTCAATTTTCGAACTTCAAGAGAATCAATTTCGTTTTCTGATTTATGGTTTAAAAATTCAATTACAGATTTAAAGTTAATGCCTGCACCTGCTTCACCAACAAAATCTTTGGCAACCTCAGCAAATTTTAAGGCTTCGTCGTCTGTAACAGCTATATTTCCGGAGGTTTGATATACTACATGCACATCATGACCTTGTTTTATCAATTTTGAAAAAGTTCCTCCCATAGAAATCACATCATCATCCGGATGTGGACTAAAAAGAATCACTCGTTTTTTTGCCGGATTGGCTCTTTCCGGACGATGCGAATCGTCGGTATTGGGTTTTCCACCTGGCCATCCCGTGATGGTATGCTGCAATACGTTGAACATGTTGATGTTCAAATCATAAGCAGAACCTTCTTGTGCCAAAAGATCAGACATTCCATTATTGTTGTAATCCCTGTCTGTTAATTTTAATATCGCTTGTTTCGTTTTTTGGCACAACCAAACAATCGCTTTGCTTTTTAATTCTTGTGTCCAGATGCATTCTCCTACCAACCAAGGCGTTTTAAAACGGGTTAATTCAGATGCTGCAGACTGGTCTAATACGAAAGTCGCATTCGCATGGTTTTGTAAAAATGTAGCCGGAACTTCTGAACTGATATCTCCCTGAATAGTTCTCTTGATGATATCGGCTTTGTTTTGTCCCCAAGCCATAAGTACGATTCTTTTTGATCTCAAAATGGTAGAAACTCCCATCGTGATCGCTCTTTTAGGAACGTTATCGATACCATTAAAATCTGATGAAGCATCGACTCTTGTAATGTGATCCAGTGTAATAATTCTGGTTCCTGAATTAACGTGTGATCCCGGTTCATTGAAACCTACGTGACCTGTACGACCAATTCCTAATAATTGAAAATCAAGACCTCCAGCATTTTTAATATTCATTTCGTAATCAATACAATATTGATTTAATTCATCAATATGTACGGTTCCGTCCGGAATATTAACATTATCAGGGTTGATGTCAATATGATTAAAAAGATGCTGGTGCATGAAATAATGATAGCTCTGATTGTTCTCTTTGCTCATTGGATAATATTCATCCAAATTGAAAGTAATTACATTGCTAAAGCTCAAGCCTTCTTCTTTGTGCATTCTCACTAATTCTTCGTAAACTTTGATAGGAGAAGAACCTGTTGCTAAACCCAATACACAAGACTTTCCTTTTTCTTGTTTAGATCTAATTAATTGCGCAATTTCCTGCGCCACAATTACAGAAGCTTCAGCTGAATTTTTGAAGATTTCGTTGTGGATTTTCTCAAATCGAGTTTCTTCAAATTTCCCCGCACTTTTATAACTGATATCAGGTTTTATTTCTAAAGCACTTTTCATTTCTTTTTCTTTTTTTGCTATTTACAATTTTGGTTTATGAAATGGTATAAGCAACTCGCATTGCTTATACCATTTACCAACCAAACTTAAATTCTTATAGTTCTTTGATATTTTATTTTAGAAATTTGGAGCATCAACATCCCACCAAGTTCTTGTTCCTCCATTATCAGGACCACCAAGTTTTGCAAGACCTGTTGCTATTCCTCCAGGATTCCCATCTTTTTCAGTAGAAACAAAAGGCATTCTTCTTACACCAAGTTCAGTACTAATTAAACCAGCACTTTGATTGTTAAGAATTGGCAATAATTTAGGGTAACCTGTTCTACGGTGATCTGTCCAGGCTTCGTAACCATCAGGGAAATTCGCAATCCATTTTTGAGTAATGATTTTTTGCAATTTCACTTCGTTAGTAGCTGTTTCATCCCAGGCAACAGTAACTTTATTTACAGCTGGACCGCTATTAAATGGAGCTGCCGGATCTACATAATCTTTAGCCATTTTTACATTATCAGCGATATAATCAGCAACACCTCCAGCAGAAAGCTGTTCAAAAGATGCAGCAATACCAGCTTTATACAATGTTGCTGCATCACCGCCCATATTCCAGCCTCTTAATGCACCTTCTGCTCTTAGGAAATAAATTTCAGCAGTATTTAACCAAACTACCTGCTTGTCTTTTTCTATGATTTTACCAAAGTTTGAAAAGTTCTGGTGTACCGATTTATCTCCCATAATTCCACCAGTACGAATTCCTTTATATTCTCCAGGATATTTAACAGATGTCTTAAAGTAAGAAGTCATTCTAGGATCGTTATAACCTCCCATGATAGATTCCATATCTGCAGACATACGGCTGTCGTTATACTCATAAGAAGAAACTTTAAGAGGGTGTTGTGATACTTTTTTAAATAAAATAAAAGTATCATCAGCTTTTGTCATCACACCAAATTTTTGAGTCATCGCTTTTTCAGCCTCTGACTTAGCTAATGCTGGTTTAACTTTTACAATGTGCATTGCCAATCTTAAACGTAATGAGTTGGCATATATAACCCATTTTTTATAATCTCCTTCATATGTTGAACGATCTATATTTGTAAAAGAACTTTTCTCTCCGGCATCAATTCTTTTTGTTAGTTCTGCTACGGCATAATCTAAGTCTTCAAACATAAAACCATAAGCTTCTTCCTGAGAATCATATGCAATTGTTGCATCAGTAGTACCAAATTTTGAGTACACTATTGGTCCCCAGGCATCTGCCATTTTATGCAAAGTTTGTACTTTAATAATCTTAGCAAGAGCATAAAACTCATCGTACTTACCTTTAGATTCTCTTTCTACTTTATAGAAATTTGCCATAACTTGTGCATAAGCAGCTTCCCAGCACCAAATATTCCAGTTATCAGAAATTGCATACGAAAGGTTATTAGCTCCATCAAAACCCGGAGCAGCGGTGTATCCTCCCCAGTTATTTGCAGATAAGTCATTCGCTACCTGATATTTCCAACCCGGAACATTTACCATTACGTTATCGAACATGGTTTTAAAAGGACCATTAATATGATTAAAGTCCTGTGTTGTTTCCTCATAAGTAAAACCATCAGGATTACTATTAACCTCCTCAAAATTATCTGTACAACCCACTAAGGCTAAAAGACCAAAACAGATTAATGATTTTTTTATATTATTTGTTTTCATGATATTTTAAATTAGAAAGTTACATTTAAATTAAGACCAATACTTCTAGTTGATGGTAAACCATAAATATCAACTCCTTGTAAACCTTGACCTGTACTTAAAGCAATGTTTGGATCAAATGGTGCATCTTTATAAATGAAGAATAAGTTTCTTGCGATCAATGATAAAGTTGCTGTATTAACAAATGGTAATGTTTTTCTATTGAAAGTATAACCAAGTGAAACCTCTCTTAAACTTACGTTTGTAGCACTATATACATATTCAGCTGTAGCACCATTAACCCCGGCAACTGTAGTATAATATTGCTCAGCAGGCATAGAAGTTACTTTTGTACCATCAGGCTTCACTGCATTTACAGCAACACCACCTGCATTTCTAGCATCTCCACTTCTTTTTGATACTCCGTAAAAATCATTCATAGATTCTGTAATACTCATTACATCACCACCAAAACGTCCGTCTATTAAGAAGTTTGCTGTAAAAGCTCCAAATTTAAATGTGTTTGACCATCCTAACATAAAATCAGGATTTGCATTACCTACTTCGCGCAATCCAGCTTCTAACGCTACATTTCCTTTACTATCTAAAACAATTTCTCCCTGATCGTTTTTAACAATATGTTTTCCTTCAATAACTCCAAATGGTTTTCCTTCAGTTAAAACATATCTGTAATTGATATTGTTTACAGGAGTCAATGGAATTGTACCTCCTAATTCCTCAGGAATTTCTTTAACTTTATTTCTGTTTTGAGAATAGTTGATTGTTGTATCCCATGAAAATTTGTCCCCAGCAATGATTTTTCCGGTAAGAACAACCTCAAAACCTTTGTTTTCGATACTTCCTGCATTAATTCCGTAATTCGTATAACCGTAAGGATTTGTTGCAGGTGCAGGAATCTGAATGTATTGATTTTTAGTTTCTGAATTATAGTAAGAGATTTCAAAACCTAATCTGTTATTAAACATTCTCCACTCAGTACCAAATTCAAATTCTGATTTTAGTTCTGGTTTTAATCCATCACCTGGTCTTGGTCCTACCGTAGGAGGAATAAGGTTACCTCCTTGAACAGTTGATTTCGGTGAAGTTACAAAAGCAGAAACGTCATTACCCACTTGAGCATATGTTCCTCTTACTTTACCAAAGTTAATCCAGTCTGGCATAGTAGTCATCTCGCTTAAAAGAGCAGTAACCCCTACAGATGGATAAAAATATGACCCTGTATCTGTATTTACTAAAGTAGAAGACCAGTCGTTACGACCTGTAACATCTAAATACAACATGTTTTTATAACCAAAAGTTGCAGATGCAAAAATCGACTGAACTTCTCTAGAAGAACCTGTAGCCTGAAGACTTAAATTATCTAATCCTGATGCTTCTCCAAAATTTCCTAATGTAAACAAGTTAGCGTTAACAAGTCCGCCAACAATACCAGAATCTAAAGTAGTCGATTGATTTGCTAATGTATTATTGATACTTGCTCCTACGATAGCATTAAAGCTAAAATCTTCGTTGAAATTAGTATTAATTTTAGCAATCAAATCTCCGTAACGTTGTGTGCTTAATGTAGCAACGTTTATATATCTACCGTTTATATTAGATAAAGAAGTATTGGTTGTAGCATAAATCTTTTTATCATAATCGTTTTCAACTCTATTATAGCTATATCTTGCAGCAATGCTTAACCAGTTGTTTGCTTTGTAGTCTAAAGCTATATTTCCGTTGAAGAAATTATCTTTATCAATAGATTTGTTTCTATTAATTAACCAATAAGGATTTTGAACATAAATATCAGCATCTGGTGCGCTGTAAAAGTTTTGACCATATAGGTTTCTAGAAGGAATAAATGATTCGAAATTATCTTTATAATAATTAAAATCATTTCCTCTTTGGAACAAATAAACTCCCGTTAATGGGTTTGAGTAAAGTCCATTTACAGGTCTGTTATCGATAGTTTGACTTGTATATTTTGCATCAGCTGAAACAGTTAATTTATTATCAAAAAATTTCGATGTCTGACGAATTCCAAAGTTATTTTTCTTTAATCCATTACCTTCAATAATTCCTGAAGCAGAAGTATTAGCATAAGATAAACTTGTAGTAGAAATATCTGTTCCAGTTGTAAAAGCTGCCGAAGTAATTTGTGTAACTCCTGTATTGAAAAAGTCTTTTTCAAAATCATTTGACTGCACTTTTCCTCCCCAAGATTTTTGAGCATTTGCAGTTCCATATTCATGCTGGAATTTTGGCAAAGAATGCACAGATTCAAAAGTAGTAACAGAAGAAACTGCTAAATTTGATGTGTTTTCTTTATTCTTTTTAGAAGAAAGCAAAATAACACCATTTGCTCCCTGAGATCCGTAAAGTACAGAAGCTGCTGCACCTTTAAGTACTGTCATTCCTTCGTAGTCGTCTGGATTAATCAAAGAAACAACATCTCCTCCATCACGGTTACCTCCGGCAGTACTACCAAATGAATCGTTTGATGCATTATAATTACCCTGCTGATTTGAAGTACCATTATATAAAGGAATACCATCAATAACGTAAAGTGGCTGGCTATTCATAATAGAAGAGTTACCACGGATAAGTACCTTAGTAGATCCTCCAGTACCACCAGAACTTTTTGTTACAGCAACACCGGCAACTTTTCCAGCAATTGTATTGATAACGTTGGCATCTTTTACACGAGTTAATTCCTCTCCTTTAAGTTCCTGAGCTGAATAAGTTAAAGATTTTCTAGTTTTCTTAAGACCTAATGAAGTTACAACAACTTCAGTAAGAGCATTTGATGCTGCAGGAACCATCTTTACATTAATTGTAGCTGCGTCTCCTACAACTATTTTTTGTGTTTCAAGACCTACATAAGTAAAAACTAAAGTCTGTCCTTTTTGCACTTCTACTGTATACAAACCATCAAAATCGGTAGTAGCACCTTTTTGACCTCCTTGTACTGCAACAGATGCCCCTGGCAACGGCAACCCATCAGAATCTGTAATCACACCTTTGACACTCTTTACTTGTGCAAGCGAAACCTGCGCCGTAAAAACAATCATAAAGATTAAGAAAATTTTTTTCATGTTTATTTATTTTGTTAGTTATGGTGTAAATTTATTCTTAAGGGATTGTTAAAAAAAATAATTTATACAAACAGCTATAAATTTTAAACCAACGACATAAATCAATCAATAATCCGTTTCACGAAAACGTTTTCAAATTAAAATATAAACTGTAATTGATCTATTTATTAATGTTTTATGCAGATATTTTACTTATTTACTAAAAATTCGTCATTTATAATAAAAACCTAAT
>NZ_CADCSU010000051.1 GCF_902804475.1 Flavobacterium bizetiae | reverse complement strand
AGATTTTTAATTTTTAATTCTCAATTTTTAATTCCCAAAAAATGTTTCAATCCTTTAAAACATACAAACTTCTGTTTTTGCGATTAATAATAATTGTCGCAGCAATCGAAGTTTCTATTTACTTCTTCAAAAAAGATTTATTGTTTACGGCAATATTCGGGCTTTTTATTGTTTTTCTGCTCTTACGCGAAATGTTTTTTTACGTTCGTAATTTTGTTCTCATTTACAATAAAACAATCGCTTCGATCTTACAAAATGATTTTAGTTCTGATTTTTCAAAACATAAATTAAATGACAATTATGCAGATTTGTTTCATTTGTACGAGTCTTTAAAAGCCAAAGAAAACGAACAAATTTCAAAAGATATCGTCTACCGCTCTATTCTTAACAATATCGAAACCGGAATTATAATTCTGCAAAAACAAGATAACGATTGGAATATTTTTTTAATGAATGACTACTTTTCAACGCATTTTAATGTTCCAAAAGTATCCAAATGGAAATACCTTAAAAACCAATTACCCACCTTATGCGAGATTATCGAACAAGATGATTTTCAGGAAATAAAAACGGCTATAGAAATTAGTATCAACGAACAAAACAACCAAACCTTTGTTTTACAGGCTTCAAGAACAGAGATTTTCGAATTGGATTATTTTATCGTTTTATTAGATTCTATCCAGAATGTGGTCGAGAAAAAAGAAAAAGAAGCCTGGGTAAATTTGATGAAAGTCATCTCACACGAACTTTTAAATTCGATCACTCCTATTCGTTCTATTTGCCAGAATTTGCAAGATTTAGTCGAACAGGATTCTTTGTCAGATGAAGATCTCGAAGATGTAAAAAACAGCGTCGAAACAATGTTAAAACGAAGCGATCACTTGCAAAAATTTGTCGAAGGATATCGCAAACTCGCCATGTTGCCATCTCCTAAAAAAGAAAAAATAGATTTACAGCATTTAATAGATAATTGCATTCAGATCATGAATCCTTTATTTAAAGAAAAAAATATCGAAGTCGTAAACAATATTACATTCAAGCGTTTCATACACGTAGATTCTCAGCAAATCGAACAGGTTTTAATCAACCTTTTAACGAATAGTTTTCATGCTGTAAAAGACAATTTACAGAAGCAGATTTTTATTTCGGCGGAAGCCAAAGAAAACCGAATCTTCATTAAAATTTCCGACAACGGAAACGGAATCGAAAAAGAGATCGAAAACAAAATATTTCTTCCGTTTTTTACCACCCGACCAGAAGGTGCCGGAATTGGTTTAACGTTATCTAAAAATATTATCGAAGCGCATGGCGGCTACATCTCCCATAAAAACGAAGACGGAAAAACTGTTTTTGAAATCAGCCTGATCGAAAATTAAACATTCAGATTATATAACATCACGCGAAAATTATATAACTCCTGTCTGCGGATTTTAAAATAATTTCATGGAATGAAAAATACAGTAATTCTCTTAGTAGATGATGACGAAGATGACTGCGAACTTTTTATCGCTGCCATTGCTTCATTAAACAAAAATATACTCACTACAATCTCTAATAACGCTCTCGAAGCATTGAATAATCTAAAGATAGCAACTGTTTTGCCAGACTTTATATTTCTCGATATGCAAATGCCTTATTTAAGTGGCGCCGAATTTATACAGGAGTTAAGGAGCATTCCCGAACTTAGTAAAATTCAGGTTGTGGTCTACTCATCGCATTCGCACGAAACCCTAAAAAAGCTAACGAACGATTTTAGTTCCGTTCAGATTTTTACAAAACCCAACAATTTTCCGGAATTGGTTAGCACACTTGACGGAATATTATAATTTTTTTATTAGAATAATTTTCAGGAGCTAATCCCGCTATTCGTTCCAATCTTTTGTGCCGAACACCGGCACAAAAGGATTTCCTCTTCTATCGGGGCTAAAAAATTCGTTTTCATAATAATGTTTCCGTACAGTTTGTCATCCTGAGGAACGAAGGATCACACATATAACTCGACAAAGATTGGCTTATTAAAACATATTACATCTTCATAATAAAACGTCTCCCGAGGGCTTATTAAAAACGTCTCCCGAGGTTGAAACCTCGGGCTATATTTAACAACAATAAATTCTCTGCGTATTTTTATTTATTAAAAAAGATTTCACTTGAATTGTAAATAAAAATAAGTCCCAGCGGGACGATATATTTATAGCAATTCGATTTTAGATAAAAAAAAGCCCCAGCGGGGCGACATATATATCGCTCCGCTGGAGCTCTAGTTTAAGAGAATATATAATTGCTATACATATAGCGCTCCGCTGGAGCTTCAATAATAAGAACGAAAACAACTTTAGGATTAGCTCCTAAAAAAAGATTCGTTTTTACCATAGAAATCCAAATAACAATCACGAAATAAACATAGCCCAAGGTTTCAACCTTGGGGACACAATATATTAAGCAATATTTCACCGTAATACATTATCAATCCCCAATTAGAAATCATATAACATTTAAGCAAAAAAATATAAATTCTAAACTCGTAAGTCTCAGTAACTTTGAGTAAAGTATTTTATCACTAACACCTTAATTGCTATGTTACTACAATTTATATCTAATTTATTCGAAAGCGACGAAGACGATCAAAATCTATACGATATTGTAATTCAGATTAATGATAAAGTTTCACCTTTAGATCGAAGAAATCTTTATATGTTACCCTTAAATGATTTCTTAACCGAAAACCATTATGGTGAAATTTCCGGTGGCGGTATACTTAAAGAAGAACCCGGAGAAATTATCTTTTGCGATATTCATGTCAAATTTTATCAGGAAGAAATAAGCAAGGCAATTTTAAACGAGATTATCAATTTTGTTGAAATTTGTGGCGCTCCAAAAGGATCTAAAGTAATTATCGAAAAAACACATCAGGAAATTCCGTTTGGTAAAAACGAAGGAATTGCCATTTATTTTGATGGAAAAAACTCTCCTGAAAAAGATCAACAAGATTACGATGTAGATTTTGTTCAGGCAGAAATTTCGAAACTAACAAATACTTCGCAAGAAAGATATTGGAAAGGAAATGCAACAACCGGTTTGTATTTCTACGGAAAATCTTTTGATAAAATGAAAGATAACGTGTCTCATTTTATGCATACTTATCCGTTGTATAAAACGGCGCGTATTGCTCAAATAGCTTAATCTCAGGTCATGAATACTCCCCTGTTAGCATTTAATGATAAAGGAATATATTGCCAGCAGGCAGATGTATACCTCGATCCGTGGCGTCCGGTTACGAATGCCATTATCACGCACGGACACTCAGATCATGCGCGTTGGGGACACAAAAATTACATTACACATTATGACAATGTGCCTATCATAAAACATCGTTTGGGTGATATAAATGTTACCGGAAAAGACTGGAACGAAACTTTTACCGTAAATGGTGTCAAATTTTCGCTTCATCCTGCCGGACACGTTATTGGTTCTGCTCAAATTCGGGTAGAATACAAAGGCGAAGTCTGGGTTTTTACCGGAGACTATAAAACCGAAGACGATGGCGTTTCTGTACCTTATGAAGTCGTAAAATGCGACGCTTTTATAACAGAATGTACGTTTGGATTACCCGCTTTTAAATGGACACCACAAGCCGAAGTCATGACCGATATTAATAATTGGTGGGCAGAAAATCGCGCTGAAGGAAAAACGTCTGTTCTTTTTGGTTATTCCTTAGGAAAAGCACAACGTTTACTAAAATATTTAGACACGGATATCGGGAAAATATACACGCACGGCGCTATCGAAAATATGACCGAAGTATTGCGTCCATTAGTTGATTTTCCGCCAACGACCAGAGTAACATCCGAAACTAAAAAAGAAGATTTATTGGGCAGTATTGTTCTTGCTCCTCCAAGCGCACACGGCTCAACCTGGATTCGAAAAATGACTCCGTTTGTTACCGGTTCTGCCAGCGGATGGATGACTTTTCGCGGTGCCAGACGTAGACGCGCTGTAGATCGTGGTTTCGTATTAAGCGATCATTGCGACTGGACGGGTTTGCTGGAAAGCATTAAAGCAACCGGAGCCGAAAAAATAATTTGTACACACGGATATTCAGATATATTCTCGAAATACCTTCAGGAATTAGGTTACGACGCAAGAACTGCCAATACGCAATATGAAGGAGAATTGGGTGAAATGGATTCCAGAAAAGATGTTGATGAGGAAATTGAGAAAATAGAGGAAAGAGAATAGAAAATAGAAAATAGATGCAAGAAGAAAGAGAATGCTTTTGATTCAATCGATCTTTTTATAAAGTTTTGCCTCTTTCATCTTGCCTCTTGCCTCTCTTAAAAAAAAAAGAAAAAAATGAAAAACTTTGCCGAACTTATAAAAGCGCTTGACAGTTCTAATAAAACTTCGGTAAAAGTTGATGCTTTGACCAAATATTTCATCAATGCGAGTAATGAAGATAAAGTCTGGACGATTGCTATTCTTTCGCATCGTCGTCCTCCAAGACCTGTAAATACTACTTTATTGCGTTTGTGGGCGAATGAATTGGCTAATATTCCGCTATGGTTATTTGAGGAAAGTTATCATATTGTAGGCGATCTTGCCGAAACCATTGCTTTGATAATTCCCACTACAAAAGAACATTCTGATAAAAGTTTAACGGAATATCTTCAGGAAATTATTGCCCTGAAAAAGAAAACCGATATCGAGAAAAAAGAATATCTGCACGAGAACTGGCTGGCGCTCAATTATTACGAACGTTTTGTTTTTACCAAATTAATTACCGGAAGTTTCAGGATCGGCGTAAGCCAAAAATTAATGACGCGCGCACTTTCTAAAGCTGAAAACATTGATGAAGATTCACTCGCGCATAAATTAATGGGCGATTGGAATCCGAATACAATTACGTTTCAGGAATTAATTTTAGACGAAAAAAACAGCGATTATTTATCCAAACCTTTTCCGTTTTATCTGGCGTATCCTATCGAAGGCGAACCATCAAGTTTGGGAAATCCGGAAGACTGGAGCGCAGAACACAAATGGGACGGAATACGATCGCAAACCATCATTCGGGATAATGAAATTTTTATATGGAGTCGCGGCGAAGAATTGGTTACCGATAAATATCCCGAATTTGCCTCTTTTATTGGAATAATTCCAGACGGAACGGTTATCGACGGAGAAATTCTTCCCTACATAGAAAATGAAATTGGAACTTTTAACGATCTCCAAACCCGAATTGGGCGAAAAACGGTTTCGGTTGCGATCCTTAAAAAATCACCCGTAATTATAAAAGCGTACGATTTGTTGGAATGGAAAGGTCAGGATATTCGAAATCTACCTTTTGAAGAAAGACGTATCTTATTAGAACAATTATTTGAAGATATAAAACATCATGATATTCCGCTACAGCTTTCTGAAAGGGTAAAATTTTCGAGTTGGGAGGAATTAACGGAGGAAAGATTGCGTTCCCGCGAAATGAAAAGCGAGGGTTTGATGATCAAACGAAAAGATTCTCCTTATCTCGTAGGAAGAAAAAAAGGCGATTGGTGGAAATGGAAAATTGAACCTTTGGTAATCGATGCGGTCCTCACCTACGCCATGCGCGGACACGGACGACGCTCGAATTTATTTACCGATTATACTTTTGCGTTATGGCAGAATAATGAAAAGAACGAACGTGAATTGGTCACCTTTGCGAAAGCGTATTCGGGTTTGACTGATGCCGAATTCAGAATGGTCGATGATTGGATCAAGAAAAATACTTTAGAACGTTTTGGGCCCGTTCGGAGTGTAACGCCACAATTGGTTTTTGAAATTGGTTTTGAAGGTATTGCACTTTCAAAAAGACATAAAAGCGGAATTGCAACACGGTTTCCAAGGATTTTAAGATGGAGGCATGATAAGAAAATTGATGAGGCGAATTCTATTGAGGATTTGAAAAGTATGATTTTATGATGTTGGGGAAATGGCACGCGGATGACACAGATTCGCTAAAGCGAAAACACGGATGGGCACGGATTTTTTGTCATTGCGAGGAACTAAGCAATCGCATTAAGAATTGCGTTAAACCGCTTTCTTCACTTTCTTAAACAAAGTAAAGTTTAATGAATCTTAATATCTTAATGGTGAAAAATATGTCACCTCTACGGGGCTTTAAAAAATACGTTAAAAAAATGTCTATAAACTGGTCGTCCCGCTGGGACTTATTAAAAGCTTAATTTTCTTAAACAAAGCAAACCTTAATGCCTCTTAATATCTTAATGGTAAAAAAATGTTAACAATAAAAAACAAATGAATAGAGAACAACTTTTTTCTATAGCAAATGACTGGTTTCAAAATCAGGGATGGAAACCATTTCCGTTTCAGACTCAGACCTGGACTGCTTTTTTGCAAGGAAAAAATGGTTTACTAAACGCTCCTACGGGCAGCGGGAAAACCTATGCGCTCTGGTTGCCTATTGTTTTAAACTACATTAAAAATAATCCCGATTATAAAACCAAACATACTCCCGGACTTAAAGCAATTTGGATTACACCTCTGCGATCGCTTTCGGTTGAAATAAAGCAGGCCGCAGAAAGAGTGGTTAATGATTTGGGGACCAAAATGACCGTTGGGATTCGATCTGGAGATACATCAGCCAGTGAAAGAGCGAAGCAAAAAGGTAAAATGCCGGATTTATTAGTGACTACTCCGGAGAGTTTACAATTGCTTTTGGCAACAAAAGGTTATGATAAAATATTTGGCAATTGTACGGCAATTGTTATTGACGAATGGCACGAATTACTAGGCACAAAACGTGGCGTACAAACCGAATTGGCTTTATCCCGATTAAAATCTATCGCCCCTAATATGCGTATTTGGGGAATTTCGGCAACAATTGGAAACCTGCAACAGGCTCAGGAAGTTTTGCTTGGAGTTGATTCAGAAGCCTATCGTAATTCGGTTTTGATAAAGGCCCAGATACATAAAAAAATAAAAGTCATTTCGATTATTCCGGATAAAATGGAAACGTATCCATGGCGCGGACATATGGGTTTGCATCTTATTGATGAAGTAGCCAAAATTGTAAAAGCGAGTAAAACAACTTTGATTTTTACCAATGTACGTTCGGCTTGTGAGATTTGGTTTCAGCGATTACTGGAGAAATATCCTGAGTTTGCAGGAGAAATGGCGATGCATCACGGGAGCATTGATCGCGAAACGAGGCTTTGGGTCGAAAATGCTATTCGGAACGAGGAACTCAAAGTCGTTGTTTGTACTTCGAGTCTCGATTTGGGAGTCGACTTTGCGCCTGTAGAAACGATTATTCAGGTGGGCGGACCAAAAGGTGTTGCGCGTTTTTTGCAAAGGGCCGGACGAAGCGGACACCAACCCGGGAAAGAAAGTGTCATATATTTTTTGGCAACGCATGCTATTGAATTGATCGAAGCTTCGGCCTTGAAAAAAGCGGTTGAAAATAGTGTGATCGAAGATCGTGTTCCCTATTTAAACAGTTGGGACGTTTTGGTACAATATCTTAATACCTTGGCGGTTTCGGATGGATTTATTCCGGATGAAATTTTTCAAGAAGTAAAAGGAACTTTTTGTTATCAGGCGATGACCGAAGAAAACTGGAATTGGGTTTTGAATTTTATCACTAACGGAAGTCAGAGTTTACAAGCTTATGACGAATATAAAAAGGTAGAAATTGAAGAAGACGGGCGTTTTAAAATCAACAGCCGATTAATTGCCATGCATCACAGAATGCAAATTGGTACGATTGTAGGTGATGCTGTTTTGAATGTAAAGTTCATGAGCGGCGGTTATATCGGGACAATCGAAGAATGGTTTGTATCGAAATTAAAACCGGGAGATACTTTTATTTTTGCCGGTAAACAATTGGAATTATTCCGAATTAGAAATATGCAGGTTTTGGTTCGAAAGGCCGATCCTAAAAAGAAATCGAAAGTAGTAAGCTGGATGGGTGGCCGAATGGCGCTTTCGGCGCAAATGAGCGAATTACTGCGTCAGGAATTGTATCGCGCCAATACGGATGATTTATCGCCGGAACTAAAGGCATTACAACCTTTGTTTGCCAGACAAAGAAAAGAATCTATCGTTCCCAGAGACGATCAGTTTTTGATTGAAACTTTTAAAACGAGAGAAGGATATCATGCTATTTTTGATCCTTTTGAAGGCCGATTTGTGCATGAAGCGCTGGCAAGTTTACTGGCATACAGAATTAGTTTACTTTTGCCTATTAGTTTTTCTTTAGCGTATAATGATTACGGATTCGAATTGCTTTCTGATCAGGAAATTGATATGCAGAATGTTTTAGATAATAATCTATTTTCGACTGAATATGTGCACCATGATTTGCAAAAAAGTCTGAATGCAACTGAAATGGCCAGACGAAAATTCAGGGATATTGCCGTAATTGCCGGTTTGGTTTTTACAGGATTTCCGGGAAAAATGGTCAAGACAAAACATTTGCAAAGTGGTTCGCAATTATTGTTTGAAGTTTTTAGGGATTATGAACCTGATAATCTATTGTTTCAGCAAGCGTATCGCGAAACCTTTGAACATCAATTGGAAGAAGGCCGTTTGATTATGGCTTTGGAACGAATAAACAATCAGGAGATTATCTGGAAACAATGTTTAAAACCAACGCCTTTTAGTTTCCCATTAATTACAGACCGACTAAGAGAAAAATTGTCGAGTGAGACATTGGCAGAACGAATTAAAAAAATGACAGCTTCGTACATGAAGTAATACTATATGAGGATTACAATACAAAATCAAACATTTATTTTACACCCGAGTGGGGCTTTGTTTTGGGAAACCAGAAAATTGCTTCTGATCTCTGATGTGCATTTGGGAAAGGTTTCGCATTTTAGAAAACATGGCGTGGCGATTCCGAATAATGTGGTTTCAGAAAACTTTAATCGTTTGACGGAGGTTGTGGAATACTTTAATCCTGACAAAATTATTTTCCTGGGCGATTTGTTTCATAGTTCGATGAATTCGGAATGGGATTTGTTCGAAAAATGGGTTGCTTGTTGTACCAATACCATAATGCTGATTGCCGGAAATCATGATATTATCGATCAGAATCATTACACTAAAATTAATATTGATGTGGTTGAATCTCTTGAAATTGATGATTTTTTATTAACACATCATCCTGTTATAAAAGAAGGCTTTTTTAATTTTTCCGGTCATATTCATCCGGGAATTATCCTGCGTGGTTTTGGCGCTCAGTCATTAAAATTACCATGTTTTTATCAGAAAGAAAATCAGATGATTTTGGCTGCTTTTGGCGAATTTACCGGAAAGCATATTATAAAACCCAAACAAAATGATATTATTTACGCCATTGCCAATCAGGATGTTGTTATGGTCAAATTAAACTGATTTCTTAAAATAAAGTTGTTTTGGAGCCTCTTCTTCAAGATCATTTTCATAACTGAATTCTTCGTAGCCTAATGACTTCAATGTTGCTGTTAAAACAGTATCAATTTCAAAAGCTTTTACCCAAATCAAATCGTGTTTTCGCTGTAAAGCCACTTCTTCGGCACGTTTAAAAAGTACAATTAAATCTTCGGGATTAAAATAAACAATATGATTGACACCGATTGGCTTATTAGCTCCCAAATTTTGATTGGCTAATCGGGAGGAATTTAGTTTCAGGAATGATAACGGATTTTCGCCTTCATACGCCATTAGCATTTCTACCGAAAAATCATTCTGAATCCTGAACAGTTTCTGACTCGAAAGGTTTTCCTGAGCGTATTTCTCTCCTATTTCTTTCTGTGCTCCAAATAAATCCGAATAGAATTTCAGGGCTTTCTCTTCCATCCAGACAACATTATCATTTATGATTACTACGAATTTTGCGACTTTTGACATATTTTCTATTATTTTATTTCATGCAAATTTGAGAGGATTTGATGGATCAGAAAAGAGCTAAATGTCTTTTAGTTTGTTCGAAAAGTCGGTTGAGTTTATTGTAACCTACATTTTTCTAGGAGCTGATACCGCTATACGTTTCAATCTTTTGTGCCGAACCCCGGCACAAAAGGATTTCCACTTCTATCGGGGCTAGGGCATTCGTTTCCATAATAATATTTCGGTATAGTTTGTCATCCTGAGGAACGAAGGATCACACTAGAAATTCCGCAAAGTCACCAATCTTTGTCCATTTACGAGTGTGATCTCTCCCTTCGGTCGAGATGACAAACTTTATGGTAATACAATATTATTTGAAATACAAGATTATAAGTTACACATTCTTTCTGCGATATTCTAAGGGTGAAATTCCTTCACATTTTTTAAAGAACCTACCAAAACCGGATTGATTCGGGAAGTTTAAGGTATCGCTGATTTGGTTGATGGTGAGCTCTTTGTTTTGAAGTAATATTTTGGCTTCGAGAACTACAATTTCGTCGATCCAGTCGCTGGCGGTTTTTCCGCTATTGTTTTTAATGACTTCTGAAAGATATTTTCGGGATACATTTAACGTATCAGCGTAATATTGAACGGATCTTTGGCTTATAAAATCTCTGGAAAGTGTTTCTTTGAACTTTTCAAATAAAGGATTTTGCTTCGTATCATTGGTATTGGTTTGCTTTATAACATCTAATTCGTAAATCAGTATATAAAGATACGCGCGTAAAATAGAGGGCTGATTATCAGAATTATGTTCGATCGATTGTCGCAGCAAATTAAAAATTTGTTCAAACTTAATTTTGTTTTTTTTCTGGAGATTGAAGACGTGCTTTTCGCTATTTTCGAAAAAATCATATTGCGATAGGAAAAAAACATTGGCCTGATTGTGCAGAAAAAATTGTGGTTTGAAAAAGATAATATCTATTAAAATTTCGTCGCTGTCTTTTGTAAAACTTCTAATTACCGAAGGCCCAAGCGTGAGAATTGCCGGAGCATGAATAACCACTTTTTTGAGTTTGGTTTGCATGACAATACTGCCTTTTCGAAGAAATTCTATGGCATAACTTTCTGCGCGATAGGGTTCGCTGATATACGGATGATCTTTTGCCTGAATATAAAAATACTCTTTAACATTGTTGGCATCATTAAACAAACTTTTATGATGCTCGAGTGAATATGTAGTGATTTTTGTATTCAATTGTTTTGGCTTTAATCGATATCAAATATAAGAAACGGTTTTTTGCATCACAAATAATGGCGCTATATAGCGCCATTTATGAGTATTCTCTTAGAAGAATATATATTTAAAAATTGAAACTTATTTTTTATCGATTTTATAAAGTCTTCCGCCATCAGTAACAGCATATAAAGCTCCGTCATTTCCTTGGGTTACATCTCTAAAACGTTGGTTTTCTGAAGCAAGAAGTCTTTCTTCTCCAACTACTTTATTGTCTTTTATGGCAAGACGCACGATATGCATTCCGCTTAAAGCGCCTATGAAAAGATTATTTTGCCATTCCGGAACGCGATTACCGATGTAAAATGTCATTCCGCTTGGCGAAACTACTGGATCCCAATAGTAAACCGGTTGTTCTAGACCATCTTGTTGCTGAATTCCCGCTCCTACTTTTTCTCCACTATACTCGATTCCGTATGTAATTGTTGGCCATCCGTAATTTGAGCCTGCTTTAAGGCGATTGATCTCGTCCCCTCCGCGTGGTCCGTGTTCTGCCAGCCAGATTTCTCCTGTATTAGGATTAAGCGCTAAACCTTGCGGATTTCTGTGTCCGATAGTATATAATTCCGGTAAAGCTCCTGTTCCTGTAAAAGTTGGATTGCTACTTGCTGGCTGACCTTCTTTTGTTAATCGAACCACTTTTCCTAAACCTGATGCAACAGATTGTGCTAAAGGTCTTGTTTCTAAAACCGAACGTTCTCCGGTACTTACAACAAGAAAACCAGATTTATCGAAAAGAATACGTCCGCCATAGTGAAGCGTACTACCATTTGCTGGTTTAGCTCTGTAAATAACGGTTGCTCCTTCGATTGTTTTTTCGTCGGCTGAAAGTTTTCCTTTCGCTACAGCGGTATTATTTCCGCCTGTTGTCGCTTCGGCATATACCCAGTAAATCATGCGATTTGTAGTAAAATCAGGATCTATAGTTAAACCTAATAAACCTCCTTGTCCACCAGCATTAACAGCAGGAATACCTGTAATTGGTGCGCTCAAAACTCCGGCAGTCGTAGCGATACGCATTGTTCCTGTTTTTTCAGTAATCAATAATCGTCCGTCAGGAAGGCTTTTGATTCCCCAAGGACTCGTTAAAGCTGTAGCAATTACAGTTCCCTGATACGGTGTATTAGTTTGAAGTCCACTTGCTCGGGTTTGTCCAGCAAAGGCTGGTTTGTAAGTTGTATTGGCCGCATTTCCTTCGACAGGATTGGTTGTTGTGCCAGGATTTACATCGACATCTTTATCACTAGAGCAGCTTAATAAGGTGATTAACATACTCGAAACAATAGCAATCTGGTTAATATTTCTCATAGTTTTGGGATTTTTATGATT
>NZ_CADCSU010000050.1 GCF_902804475.1 Flavobacterium bizetiae | reverse complement strand
TTGAGAATTATCTAATTAAAATTTGTACTTTTATGGGTTATAAATAAAACAGATTCACATTGAAAACAACATCTGCTATATACCAAAAACTAGAAGCATTTATAAAGAAATATTATACGAATGAATTGATAAAAGGATCACTTCTTTTTATTGGTTTCGGATTATTGTACTTTCTGTTTACGCTTTTTATCGAATATTTTCTTTGGTTAAAACCATTAGGAAGAACATTATTGTTTTGGGTATTTATAGCAGTAGAAGTTTTTCTATTGTTTCGATTTATTTTATTCCCAATTTTTAAGTTGTTCAAACTTCAAAAAGGAATCGATTATAATCAGGCTTCGACTATTATTGGAAACCATTTTACAGAAGTAAGTGATAAACTAACGAACTTTTTACAATTGTCAGCGTCTGAGAATTCGATAGAAAGTTCAGAGTTGATGTTGGCTTCAATAGAGCAAAAAGCAAATTCATTGCAACCAATTCCGTTTGGAAATGCCATCAATTTTAAAACCAATAAAAAGTATTTGCCATTAGCAATCATTCCAATTTTGCTTTTTGCTGTGTTTTATATTTCAGGAAATAGCAATGTCATTTCTCAAAGTTTAAATAGAGTAGTACATTTTAATGCTACATTTTTGCCACCGGCACCTTTTAAATTTGTGGTTCTAAATGCTAATTTGCAAACAGAACAAAACAAAGATTTCGTTATCAAAATGGAATCTGTTGGAAATGTTGTTCCGGAAAATGTAATGATTCATATTGGTAACGAAAGTTATTTTATGGAATCGTCTCAACCTGGAAAGTTTGAATTTAAGATTGAAAAACCAGTTTCGAATGTGGAGTTTTCTTTTGAAGGAAATTCGGTTTCATCTGAAGAATATGAATTGAAAGTAATCACAGTTCCATCCATTGCCAACTTCGAAATGGTGTTGAATTTTCCATCTTATCTAAAAAAGAAATCAGAAATTATTCAGGGAACAGGTAATGCAATTGTACCGGAAGGAACTTTGGTAACCTGGAAAATGAATACACAATCGACTCAGGAAATTGTCTGGAAAGATGATAATTCAACTTTTAAGTTCAATAAGGCCGAAAATGAGTTCAAATTGGCTAAAAATATAAGTCAAAATACAGAATATCAAATTCTTACCTCGAATAATAAGGTTAAAAACTACGAAAAACTAGATTATCAGCTCTCTGTTATTAAAGATCAGCATCCAACGATCAATGTTGCGCCAGCGCCAGACAGTTTGAAGCTGGATAAGAATTATGTTTTGGGTAGGTTGGGAGATGATTATGGTTTGTCTAAATTGCAAGTTGTGTATTATGAACGTAACAAACCTAACACTGCCAAGCGTGGAACAATACCTGTTAAGTCCGGAGTATTTGATCAGTTTGTTTTTAACTTTCCAAGTAATCTTGCCGTGCAGGAGGGAGTATCTTACGAATACTATTTTGAGGTTTTTGATAATGACGCACCGCATGGTTTTAAGAGTACAAAGTCTTCTGTTTTTTCTGATCGTGTTTCAACTACAGATGAGATTCACGATTTAGAATTGCAACAACAAAATGCAAATATTAATAGTTTAGAAAAATCTTTAAAGAATCAAAGCAAGCAATTTTCTGAAATGGATAAGATCCAGAAAGCAGGAAAAGAGAAAGAAAATTTAGAGTTCAAAGATCAGCAAAAGGTAAATGATTTTATCAAACGTCAGAAACAACAAGACGAAATGATGAAACAATTTGCAGAGAAAATGAATAAGAATCTGGATAAATTTCAATCTGAAAAGAAAGACAAAACGGCTGATGATTTACAAAAGCGTTTAGATAATGCCGAGAAAGATTTAGAAAAAAATCAGAAGTTGATGGACGAACTGAAGAACTTAAACGACAAATTGAATAGTGAAGATTTGTTTGATAAGATGGAAAAGTTCAAACAGATCAGCAAGAACCAATCTCGTAATCTGGAGCAATTGGTTGAACTAACCAAACGTTTTTATGTTTCTAAAAAAGCAGAACAAGTTGCAGATAAATTAAAGAAGCTGGCAGAACAACAAGAGCAACTTTCGAATAAAGAAAAAGAAAACACACAGGAAAAACAAGACGATATCAATAAAGCTTTTGATAAAATTCAGGAAGATTTAAAAGATCTGAAAGAAGAAAATAAGACTTTAAAAGCACCTTTGGATATTCCGTCAGATGCTTCAAAAGAGAAAGATGTTAAGGATGATTTGAAGAAAGCTTCTGAAGAATTGAGTAAAAAGAATTCCTCTTCGGCTAAGCCAAAACAAAAAAGTGCAGCTAAGAAAATGAAAAGTATGGCTGAGCAAATGGATTCAAGTATGGAAGGCGGAGAGCAAGAACAATTAGAAGAAGATGTTGCAATGCTTCGTCAGGTCCTGGATAATCTTTTAGCTTATTCATTATCTCAGGAAGATGTAATGAAACAATTTAAAACAATGAAATTAGGTTCTTCTGCTTTCACGAAGAACATTAAAATTCAACAAAATTTAAAACAACAGTTTAAACATGTCGATGATAGTTTGTTTGCATTGTCTCTTCGTAATCCAAAAGTAGCCGAAGATGTAACCAAAGAAATAGGAAATGTACAATACAATATTGATAAAGCGATAGAAACTTTAAGCGATGTTCAGGTTCCTAAAGGAGTTTCGCACCAGCAATATGCTGTTTCTTCTGCAAATAAATTGGCTGATTTTTTAAGTGATTTATTAAACAATATGCAGATGTCTATGTCGAAACCGGGAGCAGGAAAACCAAAACCAGGTGACGGACAAGGAATGCAATTGCCAGATATTATTCAGAAACAAAAAGGTCTTGCTGATAAAATGAAAGAAGGAATGAAACCCGGAGATAAGCCCGGTGACAAACCTGGAGATAAACCGGGCGAAGGACAACAAGGTAAATCTGGAGATGGAAAGCAAGGACAAGGAAAAGAGGGGCAAGGTAAAAGTGGTCAGGGAAAAGATGGTAAAGGAGATAAAAATGGAGGCAAAGGAAATGACGGAAAAGAGGGTGATGACGGAGAAGGAGATGCAGAAGCTATTATGGAAATCTATAAAGAACAAGTAAAACTTCGTGAAGCATTACAAAAAGAATTGGCTAAACAAGGTTTAGATTCTCAAGGAAGATCTGTAATTGATCAGATGAAAGCTTCGGAAAAACAACTTTTAAACAAAGGATTTAAGAATGAGAATTTGCAACGTATTCTTAATATTCAACAAGAATTATTAAAATTAAACAACGCAGTTCAACAACAAGGGCAAGATACAAAGCGACAATCTGAAACAAATAAAGCTGAATTTTCTAATAGAACAAATGCTTTACCTAACTCACTATTGGATTATTTAAACAGTGTAGAGATATTAAACAGACAATCACTACCTTTGCGCTCGAATTTTAATCAAAAGGTTCAAGAATATTTTAATACAAAATGATCAATTTTAATTACGAAACCGAATTTACTTTAGAGAACGAACAAGCCTTTGCTGATTGGTTAAGTGCTGTAATCGTATCTGAAAATAAAAACGAAGGAGAGATAAATTATATTTTTTGTGATGATGATTATCTTCATAAGATAAATGTAGAATATCTAAATCATGATACACTAACAGATATTATCAGTTTTGATTATACAGTTGGTAATGAATTAAACGGAGATATTTTTGTTTCTGTTGAAAGAGTAGAGGACAATGCTAAGGATTTTAATGTTTCTTTTATAGAAGAATTAAAAAGAGTTTTGGCTCACGGTATACTTCATTATTGTGGATACAAAGATAAAAGTGATTTTGAAGCTGAACTTATGCGTTCAAAAGAGGATGATAAAATTGCTATGTTTCACGTGGAACAGTAATTAAACCTTTCTTTAATTTGATGTTAATTATGTTCCACGTGAAACATAATTTGATCTAAAGTTTGAAATAATAGAATTGTTCCACGTGAAACGTTTAATGTTTTTGATTTGAAAAACGTATGATTTTGTTGCACGTGAAACATTTCTGAAAGTCGGTTTTGATATTTTGAAACTTCAAATGATAGATGTTTCACGTGGAACATGGATTGATTTAGAGCTTGGATTTTGGAAAGAAGTAAGAGTGTTTCACGTGGAACATGAAATTTGTTTCGAAGATTTTATCGAGCACTTGTTAAAGTATAATGTTTTAATCTGTTTCACGTGGAACAGATTTTTGTGATCTAGGGAGTGATTGATGTTTTTAGATTGTTTTTTTTTTGAACTTGAGTAGTTTGAATTTTGCGCGTTAGCGCCGTTCCACGTGGAACAAAAGAATGAAAAAATAATTCTGAGGATCGCCTTAAACGGTTTGCAGAGAATAATAAAACAAAATGTTTTTAGAAGAATACGATGTTATTGTAGTTGGTGCAGGTCATGCTGGATCTGAAGCCGCGGCAGCGGCCGCAAATTTGGGATCGAAAACTTTATTGGTTACCATGAGTCTGCAGAACATTGCACAGATGTCTTGCAACCCAGCGATGGGAGGAATTGCAAAAGGACAAATTGTGCGTGAGATTGATGCGCTTGGAGGATACTCGGGAATTGTTTCCGACCGCACGGCAATTCAATTCAAAATGTTGAACAAGTCAAAAGGACCAGCAATGTGGTCGCCAAGAGTTCAAAGTGATCGAATGCGTTTTGCTGAAGAATGGAGAATGATGTTGGAGGGAACTCCAAATCTTGATTTCTACCAGGAGATGGTAAAGGGTTTGATTATCGAGGACGGAAAGATAAAAGGAATCAGAACTTCGCTAGGAGTAGAGATTCGATCTAAATCTGTTGTGTTGACAAACGGAACTTTTTTGAATGGTTTAATTCATATTGGAGAAAAACAATTTGGAGGAGGAAGGGCAGGTGAAAGTGCTGCAAGAGGAATCACCGAAGATTTGGTGAAAGCCGGATTTGAATCTGGTAGAATGAAAACAGGAACGCCACCACGAGTTGATGGACGTTCTTTGGATTATTCGAAAATGAACGAAGAAAAAGGAGATGCGAAACCGGATAAGTTTTCTTATTCGGATTTAACCGTTCCGCTAACAAATCAAAGATCTTGTTACATGACGTACACGTCATTGAATGTTCATGATATTTTGAGAGAAGGTTTTGATCGTTCGCCAATGTTCAACGGAAGAATCAAAAGTCTTGGTCCGAGATATTGCCCGTCGATAGAAGATAAGATTAATCGTTTTGCTGATAAAGAACGTCACCAGTTATTTGTTGAACCGGAAGGGTGGAATACTTGTGAGGTTTACGTAAACGGATTTTCGACTTCGCTTCCGGAGGATATTCAATTTAAAGCTTTGCGTTCTGTTGTAGGTTTTGAGAATGTGAAGTTCTTTCGTCCGGGTTATGCGATCGAATATGATTATTTTCCGCCGACACAATTGAAACATACTTTGGAAACGAAGTTGGTTGAAGGATTATATTTTGCCGGACAAATAAACGGAACGACAGGATATGAAGAAGCAGCATCTCAAGGTTTGATGGCCGGAATAAATGCGCATTTAAAAGTGCACGAAAAAGCGCCGTTAATTTTGAAACGTGACGAAGCGTATATCGGAGTTTTGATTGACGATTTGATTACGAAAGGAACTGAAGAACCATATCGAATGTTTACATCGAGGGCAGAATATCGAACATTGTTACGTCAAGATAATGCCGATTTTAGGTTAACGCCAATGTCGCATGAAATTGGTTTGGCTTCTGAAGCTCGTTTGCGCAGAATGGAAAAGAAATTAAACGAATCTGAAAAGATGGTTGCTTTCTTCAGAGAGACGAGTGTTTCGGTTGCGGAAACAAATCCAATTCTTGAAGCAAAACAAACTGCTCCAATTACGCAGGGTGATAAAATGTTTAAAGTTTTCTCACGTCCGCAAATTAATTTGGAGGATATGTTGAAATTTGAAAAAGTAAAAGAGTATATCGAATCGAATGATGTAGATCAGGAAATTTTAGAGCAAGCAGAAATTCAGGTGAAATATTCCGGATATATCGAAAAGGAAAGAAACAACGCTGATAAACTAACTCGTTTAGAAGAAGTGAAGATTCCGGAAAATTTCGACTACAATAAAATTAAATCAATGTCGATTGAAGCAAAACAAAAATTAAGCAAGATTCGTCCTGTAACAATTTCTCAAGCTTCAAGAATAAGCGGAGTGTCACCAAGTGATATTTCCGTATTGTTGATTTATATGGGAAGATAGAAAAGTGATCAGTCTCAGTTTTTAGTTTTTAGTGTTTGCTGGATACTGAATGCTGAGACTGTTTGTTGAATTGTTCCACGTGAAACTATTTCTGATTTATATGTTTTTCGGTTTTGAAATAATCTGAAATTGAAAATTGGAATTGTTCCACGTGAAACGAATTTTAGATAGAAAGCTATATTGGTTTGTTTATTAAAGAAATGATATAGTTTGTCATTCCGAGGAACGAGAACACGAGCGATAGCGAACTGGCGAAGCAATCTCCGTTGCAAGATCGACAAAGTTTATTCTTTTGATTACGGAATTACTTGCGGAGATTCTTCGTTCCTCAGAATGACAAAATAACCAAAATTTAAAGTTCATTCTATGATAATTATTGAAACTCAAGTTTTGTCTTTGGAACAAAAAGATTCCTTAATGCAACTTTGGAATAATGAATATCCGGTAAAATTGAATTTGAAAAATATTGAAGATTTTGAATTGTATTTAAACGGACTTTCAGAAACAAAACATTATTTGTTGCTTGATGATTCAGATGAAATTCAGGGTTAGACTTTTACTTTTTTAAGAGAAAACGAAAATTGGTTTGCTATAATTTTAAATAGTGAAATAC
>NZ_CADCSU010000049.1 GCF_902804475.1 Flavobacterium bizetiae | reverse complement strand
AAAGAAAACCTGGCATCACAACTTTTTGGATTGGCCTGCAAAAATTCAATTCAGTCATGCAAGGTTGGATACTCTTTAGAGATGTGTCCAGACGGTAGCTCTTTTCAGAGTCTTTTAGGTATGTTATTAATCAAATTTAGATTTTACCTCTACTTTTGGCCATGAATTGTTAGTTACATCAATATCAGCTGTTAGTAGTTTTGGATCTATCTGAATGCTTTTTATCGCTTTTGAAGTTGCATAAACTTTCTTTGCGGTATCATTATTTTTTCTCCAGATTTGCGCCGGATATTGATAATTATCTTTTGTACCGTCTTCGTAAGTAATCTCTACAAGGATTGGCATAATCATTCCGCCTGGTTTGTTATACTCTACTTCATAGAAATATTTAGGCGATTTAAGTTCTTCTTTTTCCTGAGTTGTAAAGGTTTGACTTACGTAATCAGCCAATGATTTTACATCTTCTACTTTTAAGGCTTTTTTGTTCGCATTACTTACCTCTGCATTGTCGCCGGCAACTAAATAAACAAATGGTCCTTTTTCGAAACCAAATCTTCCTTTTCTCACTTTTACATCTTTAAGATCGGCTGTTGGAGTTTCTGAAACATAATATTGTTTTACATCTTTGATACCAATATCTACAAAATCTGTTGAGTAAAACCATCCTCTAAAAAACCAGTCTAAATCTACAGCGGAAGCATCTTCCATAGTTCTAAAGAAATCTTCAGGAGTTGGATGCTTGAACTTCCATCTGTTGGCGTATGTTTTAAAAGCATAATCAAACAGTTCTCTTCCCATTACTACTTCTCTTAAAATATTAAGTCCTGTAGCCGGTTTTCCGTAAGCGTTATTCCCAAATTGATGAATCGTTTCTGAGTTAGACATGATTGGCTCTAAAAACTTTTGATCGCCACTCATATAAGGAACGATATTTTTTGCAGGACCACGTCTTGACGGGAAATTAGAATCCCATTCCTGCTCTGCTAAATATTCTAAGAAAGAGTTTAAACCTTCGTCCATCCAGCTCCATTGACGCTCATCTGAGTTTACAATCATCGGGAAGAAAGTGTGTCCTACTTCGTGAATTACAACACCAATCATTCCGTTTTTAACTTCTTTGCTTGTAAATCCATTTTCATCCGGACGACCAAAATTCCAACAAATCATTGGGTATTCCATACCCTGATCTTCTGCAGAAACTGATACTGCTTTTGGATAAGGATAATCGAATGTATGTGATGAATAACTTTTTAAGGTATGTGCAACAACCATTGTTGATGTTTCTCCCCAAAGCGGATTTGCTTCTTTTGGATAAACAGATTCTGCCATAACTACTCTGTTACCAATCTTTACAGCCATTGCATCGTAAATGAATTTTCTTGAAGAAGCAATCCCGAAATCACGTACATTTTTTGCACTGAATTTCCATGTTTTTTTCTTTTCAGAGAATCCTTTTTCAGCCGCTTCAGCTTCTGCCTGCGTTACAATTACAACAGGTTTATCAAATGATTTTTGAGCTTGTTCGTAACGTTTTACCTGTTCTGGTGTAAAAACTTCACTTCTGTTGGTTAATTCTCCTGTAGCATCAATTACGTGATCTGCAGGAACTGTAATATTTACGTCAAAGTTTCCAAAGGGTAAAGCAAATTCTCCGCTTCCCCAAAACTGCATATTCTGCCATCCTTCGACATCATTATAAACAGCCATTCTTGGATAAAACTGCGCAATTACGTATAATTTATTTCCGTCTTTTTCAAAAAATTCATAACCTGAACGCCCGCCTTCTTTTCTGTAGTTGTTAACATTGTACCACCATTTTATAGCCATTGAAATTTTCTCTCCCGGCTTTAGAGGTGTTACAAGATTAATACGCATCATGGTTTCGTTGATAGTGTAGGACATCGGGCTTCCTTTCGAATCTTTTACATATTCTATATTAAAACCGCGTTCCAGATCTTTCTTTAAGTATTTGCTTGAAAAACCTTCAAGTGGTAAAACCTGATTAATTTTTTCGCTTTCAGCCAAAGAAGTCTGCGTTTTTGGCTTTGCCTGATTTTGATCTAACTGAATCCATAAATACTCTAAACTATCCGGCGAATTGTTAGAGTATGTAATAACTTCAGAACCATTTATTTTTGAATTTTTATCGTCTAATTCGATATCGATTTTATAATCTGCCTGTTGCTGATAATATGCCGGGCCTGGTGCTCCCGATGCTGTACGAAACATATTAGGCGTCGCTAACAAATCATACATCTGGCTGAATTTGTTAGTATCGTACTTTCCTTGTTGTTTTGGGGTAGTTGTTTTTTCCTGAGCGAATAGGATTGCAGGAAAAATCAAGAATAATGAAAGTTTTTTCATAAATTTTTAATGGTAATTTTATCAGGGTGTGAAAATAACAATTAAAATAATAATTTTAACTATTATTTAGTACTTTAACAATTCTTTCCTTGAAGATTCTGTAAAAAGAACACTCTTTTTAGTGCCAAATGCTGAAATATGTGTAATATTTTGCTGTTCAGCATTCCAATCGACCAAAATAGTATTAGTTATTTCGATTGTTTTAAATTTATCAATGTCTTTTATCCTGGAATAACAAACTAAAACGTCGTTTGATTCTACTTCTTTTGATAAAAAAGTAATAGGTTTTGACTGGCCGTTTATTTTTATAGAAAAATTTTCAGCAAGATATTTTTTCAACAAGTCGATATCCGCCTGAGTTTCTTTATCAGTACCTACAAATGTTTTTTGATGGTATTTCTTTTCCATCCCGTTATTCAAATCATCGATAAAAATTCGGGAAGTAATCTGAATCATTTTCTTTTCGGCCGCATAATTGACCTGAAAAACTCCCATATAAAATTTATGGAATGAAAACGCTGTAAGCGATAAAAACAATATTCCCAGTAAAGGATAAATTAATCTATTTTTCATTTTCGGGCAACATCCACTTTTTTGAATTCCTGGCTTTTAGTAATTAAAAAATCCATTAGTTCAAACTTTTCTTCTTGTTTTAAATGTTTTTTAGATTCAGGATCGACAGCACAAAACAGTAAAAAGATATCTACTTCTTCTTTTTTAAGTTTTAATGTATCGGTATAAAAATCAGGAGTAAAATTAGCTTTTGCATACATCGTAAAAGCAAAATCACTTGCTTCTTCCTCAGGCACTACATCAGCATCTTTCTTTTTCATTAATTTTCTTGCGTCTTTAAATATTCGCACAAAATCAACTCCATTTTCTATTGTACCATCATAGATAAATTTGTTTTTAGGAGACGATTTCTCATCGTCAACAAATTTAGTATCTACTATAGCCTGACTATTTTTATCAAATGCTTTTACTTTTAAATCTTTATGAACGACAATCTCTTTTAATTGATTGCTTACCAAATCCATTTGTACCAGAAAAAGTCTGTCGGCACAATTTTTCTCTGTTAAAACAATTTTTTTAGATTGAAAAGCCATACTTGTAATCAGCAAAGTATCTTTTGGCTTTGCCATAATATCAAACAAACCGTTTGAACTAATAAAAGTTCTGATATTGGCATTTAAATTCATTACATAACCACTTTCAAGAGTTATAGAATCATTCACAACTTGTCCATGTAGTGGCTTCCTTGAATTATTTTGTCCCAGTGCAATCTGGCAAAATAAGCACACAACGAGTATTCCTAGTTTATTTTTCATTTTCGAGAATTGTTAGATATTTCCTTGCTAAATCTGTTATTAAAAACATACTCATCGTTTTGTTCTTAGTATCCAAAGATACGGCAAATTCAGCATCATCTACACAATATAATTGAAATCCTTTGATGTCAGCCACCGGAATCCTTAATCTTTCTGTATAATAATTCTCCTCAAAAAGATATTCGATTTTCCTGAAAAGTGCCTCTTTTTTCTCGACATTCACCTCTTTTTTAAGCATCGCAGTGCGGCCTGAAATTGCGTTAAGTAACTTATCCACAGAAGTTGAAGTTGCAGTATAGACTTTTCTTTCGGCAGGAGTATATTTTTTTTGACCGTACGGAATTATACCTAAATTTTCGGCCGTGACATTGGCATTTTCATTTACAATTACTTCTTTCAATTCGATCTCTTTGGCGTTCATTTTAACCACAATAGAGCCTGATTTTAAATCCTCCATTGTAATCCGGCGTTTAAAAGGATCGAGATTAACAGACGAAAAAACCAAAACATCACCTTCCTTTACTACAATAGAAAACATTCCGCCCGCATCTGAAACAGCAGTAACCTGGGTTGTATTATTGATAATATTTACCCCCTCGACATTCGTTGATTGCTCAAATATTTGTCCGGTAATTTCTTTTGAAGTGTTGTTTTGCCCAAACCCAACCTGAACAATCAATAAAAAAAGGATTATTTGTAAAATGTTACTTATTCTCACGTGCAATTATTTCTTTGTATTTTACAGCTAATTCTCCTAACAAAAACTCAGTTGACGTTCTGTTTTTAGAATTCAAAATTACTGTGAATTTATCATTTTCGACTGCATAATATTCAAAACCTTTTACGTATTCTGCCGGAATTTTCAATCGGTCAATAAAATGATCGAGGCTAAACATACGTTCTAAAAGTTTCATAAAAAACTCTTTTTTCTCGACAGCAACTTCTTTTTTAAGCATTGCGGTACGACCGGAGAAAAAATTCAATAAAGGATCTGCAGAAACCGAACCTCCAGCCATACTCCCTGCATTTGCAGTAGCATTTAAGGCTGTTGCGGTATGTAATTTTCTTTCAGCTTCTGTATACGTTTTCTGACCACTTGGAATAATCCCTAAAGCAACGGCATTTATACCATTATAATTCTTAACAACAACCTCCTGCAATTGATGCATTATCACATTCAGCCGAACTGAAAAGGTAACATCACAAAAATTTTCAGGTTGAAGCAAAACTCTATTTTCTTTGAATTGTATGGATGAAAAAACAAGTTCATCACCCGGTTTTGCCAGAATCGAAAAAGCCCCTAAATCATTAGTTGCGGCCATAACTTCTGTTTGCGCATTAATTACATAAACACCTTCTAAATCGGCACTATTTGCCGTTATTCGTCCGTTTAGAACAGTTCTGTCTTCAGCCTGAGACCAAGCAGCCTGCCCTGCAACCAACATCAAAACACATATAGCCTTATGAATCAAAATGACAAAAATTTAGAGATTTTCTTAAAGCTGTAAAAATATCTTAATGTATTGCAAATTTAGTATTAAGAACATGGTAAAAATATGTTAATTAAAGTTTGTTTACCACCTCTAAAAACAGACTTTTTAATATCTTTAACCTAAACAATCTGAGTTTAAATTTTATGAAAAGCATTATTATTGCAAGCACTTCTACTCTTCACGAAGGCAGCTATTTAGAGTACTTATTACCTACTTTACAATCGCATTTTAAGGATTGCAAAAGCATCTTATTTATACCTTTTGCCCGTCCGGGAGGCATTTCGCACGACGAATATACCAGCAAAGTTTCAACAGCTTTTGCATCAATAAACATTTCGGTTAAAGGAATTCACGAATTCGACAATGCCGATGATGCCATAAAAAATGCTGAAGGGATTTTTACCGGAGGAGGAAACACTTTTTTATTGGTTACACAATTGTACAAGCACAATATCATGCAAGTTCTTGCTGAAACGGTAAAAAACGGAACGCCTTATTTAGGAACCAGTGCAGGATCAAACATTTGCGGTTTATCGATGCAAACTACAAATGACATGCCTATTATTTACCCACCAAGTTTTCAGACTTTAGGATTAATTCCTTTTAACTTAAATCCGCATTATTTAGATCCTGATACGCAATCGAAACATATGGGAGAAACGCGCGAAACAAGAATTAAAGAGTTTCATGCTTTTAATGCTATTCCGGTTTTAGGTTTAAGAGAAGGAAGCTGGCTTGAAGTAAAAGGAGAAAAAATTACTTTGAAAGGAAACTTGTCTGCTCGTTTATTTTTACAAAATGAAAATCCGGTAGAATTAGAAACAGAAAGCGATTTAAGCAACTTAAAATAAAATTTCAATATTTTTTAAATTCCAAATTCCAAATCTGTTGTGAATCGTTTCAAACTTGGAATTTGGAATTTAAAAAATATTGGAA
>NZ_CADCSU010000048.1 GCF_902804475.1 Flavobacterium bizetiae | reverse complement strand
GAATCTATTTCTTCTATGTCTATATTGATTTTTAAGTTTTTAATCTGGGAATTTATATTAAGCGTTATAATGAAACGTAATAAATCAGCTAATAATCCAAATTTATATCTAGTTAATTCACTAGGGATGGTTATGCTTACTTCACCTAATTTTTCATTGAGTATATATTTTTTATACAACTCTTTAATTTTACTAGAAGAAGTGTTCTTGAAAATTTGTATTTCAGTCATTTGGTTATTATATTTAAACTTCTTTTTAATATTGCCTATAACGTCTTGTCGTTAAAAGATGTTTGCAAGTTATCAAACTGTGTATTTTCTGCCTAAAGGAGATATGATTAAAAATGATAATTCCACTAAATTAACAAATGTCCTACAAAGGCTATCATGTACTGGCATATTCCGTAAATTTGTAAAGTATTTGAAATACTGTTAAATTAAATGAAGTGTTGTTTCCTCTTGCGACAAATCTTTTATAAATTTCTACCACTTTTTCGAGATGGTCTTTGTCACAACAAGCAACATTTCTTTGAGCTAGATGTAATGTTGAAACATCTCTAGCATTTGAAAAATCAATAAGAAACTTATCGATTTTCTTTTTTTCGCCGTTTAATAGAAAATTTTGGATTTCATCTCGATTTATTCTTGTAGAAAATACCATAGTGAGGTCTTTTGTCACAGGAAAAACAAAATCTTCAAAAATTTTTTCACTAATTATAGTTGCTTCATTAAAAGGGCAATCGCCAATAAAAGAATTTATAGGTGAACAAACTAAAAAACTATTTTCTAATAGTGTTTTAAAATTTCCTTTAAATCTAAAAGGTTGTATTGCGAGTAGTATTCTTTTTAATTCTTGTTGCATATCTAATTGAAAATGCTCTTCTAAATCAAAATCAAGTTTTTCATCTTTATCATTTTTCAACCCAAAGCCTAAGTCATTTATTGAAAATGCTTCTTTTGCTTTCTGGAATGCTTCGTCATATTGCGGTACTCTCCACTTTGAGATATAAGCTAGAAGTAATATTTTCTTGAAATTCAAATCGGATATTTGATTTGTTGTTGTTATTTCAGTAAGAACACCACCGAACATAGTATCAACTGAAGAATATACTTGTTCAATTATGTCATCATTAATTCCTTCAAGATTTACGAAGGTATTTCGGTCGTTTTCAAGAAACAAATTAATTGAATTGCTTTCAAAAAATTTATCAGAGATTTTGTCATAAACATATATTAATCCTTTGTCAGTGGAAAAATTTTTTGTCATAAACTTTGGGACATAATGATGTCTTTTTGATTTATTCATAATTTTTTGGGTTGCTTGCACATAACTCATTTACATCTACCATAAAATGGCTTGAATGAATCTAATTTTATTGGCTTTGTGTCATTACAGTTATTTTTATCAAACATACGAAACCTCACTTGTATTATTTTACGGTTTTCCGTAAGATATTAAGAATAGTTAATTACAAAATAATTCTATTAGCAGTTAAAAGTATACCGTATAAATACCCGTTTTTAAAATTTATAAATAAAATAAAGATGCCATAGCATCTTTTAAAGTGTTTTTATAATGTCTCTATTATTTAATTAGATAAAGATTTCTATTTCCAACTTTTGTTATTTTGAGGATATTTGCTTTAACAAACCTAATTAATATTACAGAAACATTTTTTGACTCAAAGTCTGAATTATAGTCAATAGTAAGTTTCTGAGTCACTTCACGTGCTGATCTTTCTTTATTAAAATAATCAGACTTTATTAAAGCATTAATTCTATTTGTTAATCTTGACTTCTCAAGTCGAGAAGCAGGTAATGAAAATCTAGGCTTTACATCCAATGTTACATCCATAATTTCTTTTGGATGAATGCCTAAAGAAAAACAAACATCTATAAAATAAGACAGGTAAGTCTCTAATCCAGTTTCAATATTTAATATAGTATTATAGGTAAATCCGGTCATTGCAGCTAAATCTTCAATCTCTAGTGCTGCTTTAAGTCTTTCATTTTTAAGTTTTTCACCTATTTTTTTTAGTGCAATTTCATTTTTATATCTAGCCATCTTCAAATTGACAAATTCATTTGACTACAAAAAATACTCTAAAATGAAATTTTGTAGTTAATAAAAATTTGTTTACATTTGATTTTTAAAAAAAATTTGCGATTCTTCATATAAGATATTTGAAGCTTTCGCTTTGAATCCTGTTTCAAAAAACTTGGCAGTTTAAACCCACAGGATGATAAGTTGATTGCTCACGCTTACGGCGTGGGCTCACTTATTTGTGGGTTGGTATGCCAAGTACCTTTGAAACAATAAGATGAGTTCCGCGCTTTTTTTATGGATAAAACTCTCTTATTAATTCTTAGTGATATTCCTTCTTTTTTTTAGTATAAGTTTCGCTTGAAAAGTCGAACCTTCATACCTTCCACCTGTGAATAAATAAACTATTATCATTATGACCATTAAGCCGTTTAGTTAATGCATAAAAAATGGCCCTCTACTGCAGCGACTAAACTAGTGTAGAGGACCGTAGCTAATCAAAATCAATTTAACTAACCAATCCCAATATTATGAATAATTTTTCATTTTACAAGGATGGGAAAGCTCTCTATTGCCTTTTTTTATATGGTTTTGTTTGCCTTTTTCATCTTTATTTGCCAAGAGCTCTTATCGGCATAACTTCAATTTTTTCCAGCAGATCGAAATAAAAGGAACTGTTAAAGATGGCTCAAATCCGCTGCCAGGCGTTACTATTTCTGTAAAAAACAAATTGAATGTTGCAGCTATATCTGATTACAGCGGACAATATACTATTGCTGCAGCTCCAGCCGATACTTTAGTAGTTTCCTTTATCGGATTTAAAACAGCGTTTATTGCTGTGAAGAACAGAAAAGTAGTGGATGTCCAATTGCATTATGATACTACCATCCTTCAGGAGGTTCGTGTCAATGCAGGGTATTATTCTGTTAAGGAAAGTGAGCGAACTGGAAATATCGCAAGGATTACCTCTAAAGATATCGAAACGCAGCCTGTCACCAATGTGTTGGCCGCCATGCAGGGGCGAATGGCAGGGGTGAGCATCATACAGCAGACGGGAGTGCCCGGCGGAGGATTTGATATAAAAATTCGAGGACAGAACAGTCTGCGGACAGATGCAAACCAGCCGCTTTACATAATTGACGGCGTGCCCTATTCATCAGACCCTGTTGGATATAATCAGACTTCTTCCATTTATCCAGCTGTTACAAGTCCCCTAAACAGCATTAATCCTGACGCAATTGAAAGCATAGAAGTATTGAAAGATGCTGATGCCACTTCCATATATGGCTCAAGAGGTGCAAACGGCGTAGTATTGATTACAACCAAAAAAGGTAAAAAAGGCAAAACTGTTTTTACTGTAAAAACTTCCACTGGCGCAGGCAGTGTTGCAAAGTTTATGGATTTAATGAATACCGAACAATATTTGGAAATGCGCAGGCAAGCTTTCCTAAATGATAAAATTCCATACAGAGCTACTGATTATGATGTTAATGGCACATGGGATCAGAATAGATATACCGACTGGCAGAAAGAATTAATCGGAGGAACTTCGGTAATTAACAATGTACAGGGAACCATTTCAGGCGGCTCTGACAAAACGCAGTTTCTTTTGAGCAGGAATTATCGTCAGGAGAGCAGTGTATTTCCAGGCAGTTTTCCGTATAAAAAAGGCGGTGGACAGTTTAACTTAAATCATACTTCGCAAGATGATAAATTTCGATTAACATTTTCTGCCGGATTTACAGCTCAGAAAAACAATCAGCCTGCTTTTGACCTGACATACGATGCCCGAAGTCTTGCTCCTAATGCTCCTGCGCTGTACAATCCAGACGGCAGTTTAAACTGGGAAAACTCAACTTGGGAAAATCCACTTCGCAATTTGAATGCAGAATATAAATCACAGACAAATGATCTTGTCACAAATGCTCTGCTTTCATACGAGATAATTCCTAGCCTGTTTATCAAAACAAGTTTAGGCTATACAAATCTAAATACTATTGAAACGAGAACGTCTCCGTCATCTATCTACAATCCAATTTACAATGCAACTAGCGCCAACTCCAAACAGGAGCCGTATTGTGGGACTGCGTTTTACGCCCCAGGAATATGCCGTTATTGAGAGAAAATGGAAAGCCACTACGTGCCGCAAACTAAGCGAATATTTAAGGAAATTTTTGTTCAATAAAACAGTTACCACCAACTATCGTAACGAGTCTTTAGATGAGGTTATGCACGAAATTATTAAGCTCAAAAATAAGCTGCACGCTATTGGAAATAACTTCAACCAGAAAGTAAAAAAGCTGCATACTTTAAATCAGATTCCGGAATTTAAGTCGTGGATTATTGCCAGTGAGCTTGACCGGAAAATACTATTTAACAAGATGGATGAAATAAAAAAAAGCATCCAGAAAATCTCAGAAAAATGGTTGCAGTGATAAAGACCGGGAGTTCCCTGCGCAACATTTTCAACTACAATGAAAACAAAGTAAAACAGGGTGCTGCAGAGTGTATCGGAGAAGGAAATTATCCCCTTGAAGTTGATAAATTAAGTGCCGCAATGAGGCTTAACAGACTGTTGAAACTAGCAGCCTTGAACGACAATGTAAAGCGGAACAGTGTGCATATATCCCTAAATTTTGATCCATCGGAAACGGCGCTTCCTAACGCAAAGCTTGTTAAAATTGCCCATGCTTACATGCAGAAAATTGGCTTTGCAGATCAGCCGTATTTAATATACCGGCATCATGATGCAGGGCATCCGCATATCCATCTGGTTTCAATTAAAATAAGAAAGGACGGAAGCAGGATTGATATGCACAATATAGGCCGCAACCAGTCCGAGGCGGCAAGAAAAGAAATTGAAAAAATGTTTGGTCTGGTGCAGGCGCAGGGGCGGAAAAACAGTAATGATTTAGAGATCATACCCATTGGTGCGTGGCAAAGGTCAGATATGGAAAAATTCAGTCCAAAAAAGCAATCAAGACAGTGCTTGACCGAGTGCTTGAATACTATAAATATACAAGTCTTGCAGAACTGAATGCGGTGCTGCAGCTCTATAATGTGATAGCTGACAGGGGAAATGAGAATTCAAGAACTTTTAAAGCTGGCGGATTGGTGTATAGAATTCTGGATTAAAACCGAAAGCCTATCGGTGTTCCAATAAAAGCCAGTGACTTTTATAATAAGCCGACATTATTGGATTTGACGGCTGCTTTCTAATAAAATTAAATTGTTCTTTTTTGTAATATTTCTTTTCATATATTGAAATCATTTATCTTTGAGCTTCCTGCTAAATATTGCTTAAAATGTCAAAAAATAAGAAAGTGCCTGCTGTTAGAAATGTTGCAACACCAAAACAGACTGGCGGCGGTGGAATTGTTTTTGAGAATAAGGTTACTGCCTGGTTTTGCGCCCATTTTCTGCAGGATAGTTTGTCCCTGAATAGTGAGGTGGGAAGGATCATTAGAATTGATTTTCAGGTAAGGGCAGAAGGGTGGCTCTTTGATGATCTGCTGCTGACAAACAAAAATGCTGACAATCAAATTTGCAGGGTAGCAGTATCTGTAAAAAGTAATGTACAGTTTAATAATTCTGGACCTAATAATGAACTATTGCACGATTTATGGAACCAGTATCTTGGGGAGCCTGCTAAAGTATTCGACCCTTTAAAGGATTATCTCTGCATTGTCAACAGCCCAATTTCAGGCGCTGTTTCATCTGAATTAAGAAGCCTGCTTACCTCGGCAAAGGATATGGATCCCCAGGTATTTCTTCAAAGAATTTCTAAAGATGACGGCGGTTTTTCTATTGCGAAAAAGCAGCTGTTTGCTGGTTTTCATTGTTCGGCAGATATTGCCTCCAGGCACAATATTACACATCATGATACTGTAGTGCTGCTGAGTAGATTATTCTTTCTTGAATTTGATTTTGAAAGCTCAGCCTCTGCAAGTGAGAATGCTGTAATATCAATTGCAGGTAAAGTACTTCAGGAGCCTGATGGACAAAAAGAAATCCAGCTCTATGAATCATTATGCAGCATCGGGAGCGAATTGGCTCCTGTTTCGGGATATTTGGATTATGGGATGTTGATTAAAAGGTTCCGTCATAAATTTGATTTGAAAGGGTATCCTAACCATGAAAATGATTGGGCCAGAATGCAGTCAATAAGCTCTGTAAATCTTTCGGCGGTTAGAGATTCTATCGGGGAAAATCTTAGTCTGCTAAGAACTGATGAATTGGATCAGTTAAAAAGTGAAATTGATAATAATCATGTTGTATTTGTGCTGGGGAAATCAGGACATGGAAAATCTGCTCTTGTAAAGAAATTGGTGCAGCGGGAAGCCTTGATGCTCAATAATTATATATGGATTGATTCCCAAAGCATTGCCTCTGGAACACTTTCGCAGTATTTCGGTCTGCAGCATCCAATTTCAGAACTTTTTAAATATTCTCAAAAATCTTCTTCTTATCTGATCATAGATGGTGTGGACCGTTTTTTTAAAGAAGAACAGTTAATGATAATTTATGAAATTATTAAAGAAGCTGCTGCTCCGGATTCAGCATGTAAAGTGATTTTTACCTGTCAGAATGATGATTATAATGATGTTATGGAAAGATTGTACAGAATTAATATCCCCCTTAAATCAGCAAATTATTCTGTAAATCTAAATATTTTGGACTATAGGCTGATGATCTGCAGAGAAATTCCAGAATTGTCTGAATTGTTTAAGCATGAGCATCTTCATGGAATCCTGAATAACTTAAAATATTTGGACCAGCTGGCGTTTAAATTAGCTGCAGGAACCTCAATTCCAGATAAGGACCTTGTAGGGGAAACAACTATTATAGACTGGATATGGAAGGATGAATTTGATAGTACCGGATCCAGATTTATGCAGTATTACGCTGAAAAACAGGCGCAGTTATTTTCCCCCGCCGTTCCGGTATCAGATTTTAGTATTTCAGAATTAGAACCTCTGGATAGATTAAAAGCAAAGAAAAATATTTACGAGCAGGATGATAAATTATTTCTGGTTCACGATCTATTAGGTGACTGGGCCAGATACAAGCTTTTACGTTCGAAGGATAAAAATATAAAATCTTACCTGATTTCTTTGGAATTAAGTTCGCCTTTATGGCGTAAGGCTGTGAGGCTTTATGGAATATACCTGCTCGAAAAAAATGACAGTGGGAGTTCCTGGAAGGCTTTAATAAATTCGATGTCCGAATTTGAGCCTAGGGAAAAAATCATTCAGGATCTGCTCCTTGAATCAATATTTTTTTCATCCGATACATATAAATATTTAACAGTTCTTTACGGTTGTTTAAAAGAGAACGATGGTAAACTTTTTAATCGTTTCATTGGACAGTTTTTGATTAAGGCAACCAAGCCTAATCCCAATGTAATGCAGATTGCCAGACAGCAGGGAAAACTAACAGCAGCCGAAGCCGCTTCTTATCACAGAATACCTGATTTTTTATATTGGTCCGACTTAATAGAATTCTTATTTGAACATAAAAAAGAGGTGGTGCATTATTCCAGAACAAAACTGGCAGTCCTTTGTTTAATGTGGCTGGAAAATACAGCTGCTGGCTTTCCATATCGCGAAAAAATTTCTGCAGTTGCTCTTGAAAATGCCTCTTGGGTGTTTGATTTTAGCTTCAATAATGGCTATGTAAACGGTGATGCTGCCCAGGCGGTTTATAAAGCATTTTTAGCCGGTGTGGCGGAGCATCCCCAGCCGGTAATTGAGCTTGCATTAAAATTATGCAAGAGAATCAAAGTGGAAAGGCCGGAAAAGGGCGATGCAGAAAAAAATGCTCAAAGACCAAGAAGATCGCTCCTGCAGGCTGCGAAAATAAGAGATGAAATTCAGTGGCCTGACGGACCTTATGAAAATGTTGATACAGCATTTGAAAAAGTCTGTCTTAATGAAAATGCATTAGATGCCATGATTCTGCATTTTCCTGAAAAAGCGATGGAAATTGCACTTGCTTTATTGATTGAAGGCCCAAAAGAAGTTTCGTTTGATTTTAATTCATCACATTATAATTTAGATATTAATGAACCTCGCGGCTGGTTCCCTCCATTTTACACTAGAGGTCCATTTAATTCGTTTTTCAGGAATAATCCTGCTGTTGGTGCGGCACTAGTAGTGAAACTGGTCAATTTTGCTTCCCAGCAGTGGACAAATGACCTGAATCACAGGAAAAAAAGCATACCATCAATTAATGTGGATTATAAAGGAAGTGTAAGAAATTATATTGGGGATGATCGTGTTTACTACTGGTTCAGAGATATGACCGGAGCACCTCACTCTATTGTGAGCGCATTGCAGGCTCTTGAAAAGTTTCTGATTGATGAAATAGATAAATCTAATGATATTAGTTATTATATTGATTTTATTTTAAGGGAAGGAACTTCGTGTGCTTTTCTAGGACTTTTAAATTCTTTGGGGAAGTACAGCCCTCAGCTGTATTTGGGGGCTCTGAACCCTTTGCTGGCTGTAGTGGATTTTTACTTTTTGGAAAAAGACCTTGATTTTCTTGGAAATGGAATAGAAGGCCATCAGATGATAGGTACAGATAGTTTTAATTCAAGAACATTGGAATTAGCCAGAGAATGGCATAATCTGCCCCAGAGGAAAATATCAATGGGAGCAGTATGCATAAGTCTTTTTCTTGAAAATGAAGAGTTAAGGAAGCAGTATGCGCCAATAGCTGCCCAATGGACTATTTTATTAAACGGGATAGATAATGATAAAAGAACTTCGGATTATCTTAAACGTCTGATTTCATTTTTTGATTTTGATAACTATGCTGCGCAGGGAGGAGAACAGAATGCTCCCCTCTTTTATAAAGAACCCGAATCACTTAGTGAAGAACTGCAGGCTGCAAGATTAGATGCAGAGCTGGGACTTGATCTGATTGCTTTTCCCTTCAAAAGCCTGCAGGCAGTCAAAAGTGAAACAAAACTCAATGCGGACCAGTGTATCAGCTTATGGGAAACTATTCTGAAAATTTCTGAAATCCCTGATGACTTCCCTTATCATTCCTTTGGAGGCAGCCAGCAGAGTGTTCTTGCTGGCTGCGCATTTCTATTTTTTAATAAAGAAAGCTGGATCAGACAGCATCCGGAAATAAAAGAATGGACACTTTCTTTTATTGAGAATGCTTTAAAGAATTATGAGCCTGGCCCTAATTCTTTTTACCAGACTGATATGGAAGATTCCTGGAGTGCTTTTGCATCAAGGATTTTAGCTGCTCTCTGGACTACTGATATAAAAAGCAAACGCTTTCGTAATTTGGCGGCAGATTTGGTCATAAAGTGTCCTTATGATACACTCAGCATCTTTTTTCATGAAATAGCAGAAAGAGTGTCATGGTCTGAAGGTAATTTTGTGCAGCTCCAGAATCTTGTTATCTTTCTTGCACTGGGTAGCGATAAAAGTTATAGTTCGAAACTGCCAAAGTATGGAATCGAAGGTTCTTCTTCGGAACCTAAACATTTTGATTTAAACGAGTATGTTCAGCAGGTGCGTCAGAAATTCATAGACGAAAGTATAGAAAACAAACTCATTGACTGGTCACAACTGCGCGAGGTGAAGTCAAAAAAAAGCAGCAGATGGGACTATGACGGTAATGATTTTGAAAGAAGGCCGGGTATAAGTAAGATAATGCTGCATCATGCATTTGCTTTAGTTCCCAGCTTAGAGGGTCTTTCAGACGGCGATCGAAGTCATCTCTGCCAGCTTTGGAAACAGATGCTCGAACAGATATTATTTGAACGCGGACCAATACAGAAAAATTTTTCAGATCAAAGCGAATATCCGGACGAATTTGACAGGTGGGTGCTTAAGAAAATTTCCAGATTGGTTCTTGATGCTGAGACTGAAGACAATCTTGACGGTGAGGAGTTGTGGAAGCCGCTGTTTGCATACGGCCCGCAGCTGTCGGACTGGATTGTGATATTTATTGAGGACTTTTTTATAAGCAATATTGAACGCGGGGATCGGAAAGACGATTTTTATAAATGCTGGCGTTCGATGGTGGAATTTGCCGGCGCTTCCCAAAAATGGAATACAGACCAGCATTACACCATTAAGGATATTGAACAGGCATTGCTCAGCGTTAATGGAACAATGGTAAATTGGTGGAACAATGACAATTATGCGTTTTTTTATGATAAGGCTGTTTTTGAAGTTTTAAAATGGGGAAAGAAGAAAAGTTACGATCAGGATGTTGTTTATAAAATATTAAGGATTATGAAGACCAAGCCAGGATCGAAATTCATTAAAGAGGGGTTGGATATAATAAACGGTTATCTCAATCTGCGTAAAATTGGTGACAAGATTGGTCCCAGGGATGGTTATGTCAGAAGAGAATTTGCACATGAAAATTATTTGGCAGGCACTGCTAGTTTTTTATGGGAAAACCACTCAGGTCTGATTAAAGGAAATGACGAATTGCTGGATGCATTTAAAGAAATTATTACTTATCTGGTCGCGCAGCAGAATACAATCGGATTGGAATTGCAGGAAAGGATTCTGATTTAAATCTTTTAAAGATGCTTTATGGAAAAATACAGATTGTTATCAGCTGAATTATATGAAATGCTCAGAGAGAAAGGCCTGCAGTATTTGTATCATGCAAATACGGTTAGTACATCACTTACTTTTATAAAACAGAATGCGTTACTTTCTAGGGCTTATGTTGAATTTAATACACTTGTTCAAACCGGCCAGAAATCAGATGCTGGAGATAAAGAACATGATGTGTGGGACCATGTTTTCTTGGATGGGGAAGACCTGCATAAAAGATATTCTCAAGCCAACAAATATGGACCTGTCACCTTTAGAATGAAATTGGAGCTTTTAAAAGCTCCTGAATTGGAATACATTTACATTACAAGATCAAATCCGATGTATTGGAAAAAAAATACCCCGGTTGAAAAGAAATTTTATGCATCTATTGACGAGGTTAAGGCTGATTATTTAAGTGGCAGAAAGTTAGATTCGCAGATTATGTTTACCCTTAAGGATACGCAGAAGAAGGTCGCGCTTGATAAATTTCTGGTGGCAGTGGGAATTGACAAACCTGAAATTTTAATCAATCTTAAGTCAGGAGGGATGAAAAATGTTGGCGAGTACACTTTTGAAAAAATATCAAAAACACTGGCAGATTCTGGTTTGGAAAACGTTCCGGTTTATTTCCGCCACGAAAACGAAAGTAGATATTGCAGATGTAATTTTAACTATACTTATTATTATAATTTCGATTATCAGGAGTTTATGAAAAGATTTTATCCTTTTGAATAAACGGCCGCTCAATAAAATGGAACAAATTTAATGATACATGTACAGTTTATTCAATAACAAACAAAACAAGATTCAGATATGAACTACTATGGTCCTTTTTTAACTTTACTGTTTTCAGCAATTGGGTTTCATATATTATTGATTAAATATTTCCCTCAAAATAAACGATTTTGGAAAAAAGTTGATTATGCTTGGGTTTCTTTAGGAATAATTGGAATATTCGGAGCTAGTTTTTCATTGCAAAAGGAGTATGTGGCAGCTACAAATCCTTTGCATAAATATTCTTTAAACTTCGCTTATGATGAATATGTAGAAAGTATAAGAGATCAAAAAAAATACTTTTTAGATAAAGATGGATTTGATTACAATAAATTCGAGGATAAGCAGCAAGTCAAAAAGTTTTTAGAAGCTGGAAAATTTTATGACTCTTTATTGGATTTATCAATATTATATAAAGACAAAATTTTAGTGAAGGAAGAATTTGCTTATGTGGATTCACTTTCCACGTATCAGTCTGTTTTTCTTGATAAGATTGATGATAAATATATTATAGATAATTTCAAATTTGTAGATTTTTCTTTTATTAGAATTAAAGAAGAAGCGAAAGAGATTAAAGCAGCTGAAGAGAAAGCTGCTAGAGGAAGTTTCAATTGGATGCTTTTGTTTATTTCTCCATATTTATTTGCATTGGCAATATCAATCAGGATTACAAAAGTGACAGCAGAATTGAAAGAGATCAGTTGATATATCTCTGTAAGTTAGAGTTCATAGATATGGTATTTTGCCTATTTTAATTTTCATTTTTTTTAACGCCTTTATTAATTTATAAATTCTGTTATATAAATCAAGCTGAAATTAGCTTGAAGTTTTTAATTACTAATAATATTTTGCAGCTTAACATATGGATTGGAACACATTTTTATCTACATTATCACAGTCAGCAGCTGGATTAATTGCCATTGTTGCGGCATTTGTAATTTCAAAGCTTTTAGGCGAAAATGAAAAGCAGGAAACATATGATAGTCAGGTATCAAAGCTGATCATTGATTATAATGATTTAATTCAGAGAATATCCATTAGAAAATTTACATGGTATGATCGTAGAAATATTGAATATAGCACGGATGTTATTGAGGCAGTAAAAAATAATGAATTTTCAAATTTAGCTGACAATGAAAAACTGAATTTACTTTTTTTGCTTGAGCCGCATTTGTATAAAACTGATGTATGTTTGGATCAGCTAAATCTACTAATAAAGAAATATGCGCCGCAGACAAATAGTTTAGGAATGACTTTTTCTTCTTCAATGCCGCTTCTTGCTCCTAATGGCTTATGGGACAAAATAGGAAAAGAAAGAGAATTGATTAATCAGCTTCAAATAGACAGTTTTACGCTGATTAATAATTTCAAAGACGTAAAATCCGATTTTATAAATACGATGAATGGTCTTGACTCATTTAAATATACATTGTATATATTGGCATTTGGTTTTTTTCTCACAGTAGTATATCCTCTGCATTTTATGCCTATGAAATTAGACATCTCTCCTGAGATAGATTTTAGTTTAAAAGCCTTTTATAGTACAGCATTTAGTATAAAAGGCCTTTTTTTATTCTTTTTATCATTAGTTGTAGTATTGATTTTCGGATATTTTATTTTAGTTATAAAAAGAATAAAGAGGAAGTATTTAATTCTTGAAAAGGAACTAAGTGCTATCTACTTTGATATAAAAAGTTACTGCAGGTATTTTTAATCCTGTCTCTTATACCAAAATCCGACCCAACGAAAATAGCGATCATGTCGTATGCCGGGTTATGATTG